>JBCCZA010000044.1:0-19684 GCA_039188455.1 Planctomycetota bacterium | reverse complement strand
TAGGCGTCCTTCATCTGGAACTCGCGGGTCCGCAGCAGGCCGAAGCGGGGGCGGAACTCGTCGCGGAACTTGGTCTGGATCTGGTAGAGCGACTTGGGCAGGTCGCGGTAGGACTTGATGAAGTTGCCGACGAGGTGGGTGATGACCTCTTCGTGGGTGGGGCCGAGGGCGGACTCGCGGCCGTGGCGGTCGGTGACGACGAAGAGGTTGTCGCCGTAGGCGGCGCGTCGGCCGGTACGTTCCCAAAGGTCGATGGGCTGGAGCGAGGGCAGGAACACCTCGGCCGAGATCGGGTCCATGTGGCGGCGGACGATGGCGATGGCTTTTTCGAGTGATCGCTTGCCCAGGGGGAGGTAGTCGTAGACGCCGGCGGCGAGGGGGTGGATGTAGCCGGCGCGGAGGAGCAGCTGATGGCTGGGGACGGTGGCGTCGGCGGGGGCCTGGCGGGCGGTCGGGATGAGGGTCTTGGACCAGCGGGTGGGCATGGGGCGCAGAGAGTTAGGAGTGATGTGTGGGGGTGACAAGTGGGGGAGAAGTTGGCGGCGGGGAGTGTACGGCCGCGCGGCCGGAGCGAGCGATGGGTGGATGGGTAGACTGCGACGGATGAGCGGTCGGATAATTGGTCGCGTGGTCGGATTTGCCTCGATTTTTGGTGTACTGACGGCGATTTCGGGTTGTTTTGATCCGTTGTTTCCCGAGAATGCACAGCGGCACCCGTACGAGCGGTACTCGTCGCTCCGCGGCAACGAAGTGATCGTGGAAGACGAGGACGCGTTCGGGCGGCCTCAGGCGAACCTGCGGGAGCGGCTGGCGCCGCTGGAGTCGCGGTAAGCCGGGTGCGTGAGGCGTCGCGGTGCGGCGAGCGAGAGGTCGGTTTGATCAGGGAATGTTTGGTAACTCGTGCCGTCTGGTTGGTTTGGAAAATGGCAGGCGTGACGGGCTGAGGGGCAAAAAGGAAAGCGAAGACGCGTTTTGGCCGATTTACAGGGACAGCGAGAGAGCCTGCTGAGAACGCCGCGGAGGTATCGCGGCCGGTCTGGCGGGCGGATGAGCAGAAGGGCTGTCCTGGTGCCGGATCGTCGGACGTTGATTGTGCTGGCTTGCCTGGTGTTTGGCATGACGTCGGTGTCGGCGTTGCTGCTGGCGCTGGAGCCTGGGCCGATGGCGCCGCTGTCGGGGGTGAGCCTGCGATCGATCGATGACGGCGGCTCGGCCGCGGCCGATCGGCTGTTCGAGACACCCGAGTCGCTCGACTGGCGCGCGATCGTCATCCATGATTCGGGGGCCCAGGTGGGCTCGAGCCAGTCGATCAACCGCGTCCACGACGATCTCGGCCGGGGCGGGCTTGGGTACCACTTCGTGTTGAACAACGGCTCGGACGAGGTGGACGGGCTGATCGAGGTCGGCTTCCGGTGGCAGACTCAGATGATCGGGGCGTATCTGCCCGACGGCGGAGCGAGTACCGCTTGGCACCACAAGCACTCGATCGGGATCTGCCTGATCGGCGATGCGGACCGGGCGGCGCCGACTGAGGCGCAGCAGCGTGAGCTGGTCTGGCTGGTCCGCCAGCTTCAGCGTCGGTACGGCATCCCGTCGGACCGCGTGATGATTCAGGTCGGCTCGAACGGCTCTTCGGCGCTGTTTCCCGAGACCGCGATCCGGGCTCAACTGATCCAAGACTGAGCCTAGGGGACACCGACGGTGTCGCCACTCCATTGGCTTGCGCGTGTGTTGCGCGGATGGTCGGCATCCGCGGGGCGTACCGGTCTCGTTGAGCCCCGGAGGGATGGGGTACTTGTTAGGGTCTTAGCCGTTGAAGTTCTGGTGCGCTGGGGGACTTCCCGGGATTTGATTGAGAACGCTTGCCGAGCTGCCGATGAGGCGGTAGCCTGCCCTGCATACGTCCATTCACTTGTTCGTGACAACTTGAGGACTCGGCGGCACAGCCCGCGGCCTAATTTAAGGCCGGCTCGTGCTGCGTGACCGTAAATGCCTGAACCGCAGTCAATTGCAGGATACGAGGTCATCCGTGCCGTGGGTACGGGGGCTCACAGCGTGATTTACTGCGTGCGCGATCGTTCTAAGCAGTTGTTCGCGCTAAAGGTGGTGGAAAAAGAGGGGGCGAACGACCAACGATTCCTCGATCAGGCGGTGGCCGAGCATGAGATCTCGGCGAAGTTTGATCACCCATTGCTCCGGAAGAGCCACAGGCTGCTGCGTGAGCGAAAGCTGATCCGCACGTCGACGGTGCGCGTGCTGATGGAGTACGTCGAGGGCAAGCCGCTGGACCAGTTCCGGACGGCGGACGTGGCGGTGCAGGCGGACCTCTGCCGCCAGGTGGGCGAGGGGTTGGCGGCGATGCACGACCTGGGCTACGTCCACGCGGACATGAAGCCGAACAACGTGATGGTCACCGACGAGGGTCAGGTGAAGATCATCGACTTCGGCCAGAGCTGCCCGCTGCACACGCGCAAAGAACGCATCCAGGGCACGCCGGACTACATCGCCCCCGAGCAGGTTCGCAAGGAGCCGCTGACGGCTCAGACGGATGTGTTCAACCTTGGCGCCACGATGTACTGGCTGCTGACCGGCGACCACGTCCCCACGCTCATCCCCAAGACCAAGCGCCAGGCCGGCACGCTGAAGACCGACCGACACGTCGAGACGCCCGCGGCGTTGAACCCGGCGGTGCCGCCTGCGTTGTCGAGCGTCGTGATGGACTGCATCGCGATCGAGCCGGCGGATCGCCCCCGGACGATGCGCGAGGTGGTCGATCGGATCCGGATCGCCCAGTCGCAGCTGTCGCGGGCCCGCCCCGGCGCGGCGAAGGGCGAGGCCGCGACATCGGACGACCACGAAGAGCCCGACGCGAAGCCCAGCGACCGGGGGACGAGGGCCGTCACCGAAGCAGCGGGGCGGAGCGAGAAGGGTGGCTGGGACGCGGGCGTGAGCTCGCTGGTCGGGGGCGTAATCGGCCCTCGGCCGCAGGCGGGATAGGACCACAGCCCGCGCTCGGGGGAGAGCGGGCGAACCGGGGAGGAGACGGGGGACCACGGCCGGCGCCACGACGCGTCGGCCCGGGCCGTGAGGGGCCCTTGGGGGCTGGCGGGAGTGGGAGGAGTACCGGCCAACGCGGCGGGCTCGTGGCAACGCGAGCCCGCCCTGATTGGTCGACGCAAACTCTGTCTGTGGCTCGGGAGGCGATTGGCGCTCGACGGGGCGGTTGATTCCGGTAGGCTCGCGGCGTGACCGAGGGGCGGCTCGAGCGATCGGGGTATGCGGCGGCGGCCGGGGCGGCTGTGGGTGTCTGGCTGGGCGGGGGCCTGGGGTGGCTGTGCCTGGCGGGTTTGGCGGGGGTTGGCTGGGTTCTGGTTTCGGCATGGCGGCGGCGTGTGCCCGAGGCGTCGCCATCGGTGGCGGCCGCGGCGTTGGGGTGGCTGGCGCTGGCGGCGGGGATGGCGGGGTGGGCGGCGACGCGCGAGCATCGGCTGGCGGCGACGTCGATCGAGCGGTGGGTGGCGGCCGAGCCGGACCTGGCGCGGGTGCGGGGCCGGGTGATCGATGAGCCGGCGGTGCTTCGGTCGCAGCGCGGGGCGTTGGGTCGGTTCAGCTACGAGCCGCCGGTGACGCGGTTCGAGCTGGCGGTCACGGCGGTGGCGACGGAGGCGGGCTGGCGGCCGGCGTCGGGGCGGCTGGCCGTGCGGGTGGAAGAGGCAGAGCCAAGGGTGAGCCTGGGCGATCGGGTCGAGCTGCTGGGGTGGCTGGCGGGGTTCGGCGTGGTGCGCAACCCCGGGGAGTTCGACTACGCGTCGGCGATGCGGGCCAAGGGGGTGGGCGGATCGCTGTCGGTGGTGTCGCGGGGCGGGGTGAGCTGGCGGGCGACGTCGGGCGATGGCTGGGGAGTGGGCTGGGCTCTGTCGAAGCTGGAGCGGTGGCGGGCGGGGTTCGCGCGGGCGTGCCTGGACTCGCTTCGGCTGGGGATGGCGGGCGAGTCGGTGTCGGTGGAGCGGGCGGTCGCGTCGACGATGCTGCTGGGGGTGTGGGAGGAGATGCCTGCCGGGGTGAACGAGGCGTTTCGGCGGACGGGGCTGGCGCACCTGCTGAGCATCAGCGGGGCGCACCTGGGGATCCTGCTGGGGATCGTGTGGGCGGGGCTTCGGCTGGTCTCGTCGCGGCCGCCTCGGATTGCGGCGGTGGTGCTGGCGGTGCTGGGGGTTTACCTGCTGGCGGTGCCTTGGCGGACGCCGATCCTGCGGGCGAGCCTGATGGCGCTGCTGCTGGGGGCGGCGTACGCGAGCGGTCGACGGGTGCGGGGGCTGGACATGCTGGGGCTGGCGGCGGTGGTGCTGCTGCTAGTCGACCCGGGTCAGGTGGCGGAGGCGGGTTTCCAGCTCAGCTTCGGCGTGGTGTGGGCGCTGCTTGGGTTCACCGAGCCGATGGCGAGGTGGCTGTGGTCGATGTGCGAGCGGATGGGGGTCGTGCCGTATCGGCTGGCGGCCGTGGACGGGCCGGGGGCTTGGTCGGCGGACGAGCCGGAAGGGGGCGGGGCGCCGCTGCCGGGCGTGTTGGGCGTGGCGGTGCAGGCGGTGGCGGCGAGCGTGGTGGCGACGGCGGCGGCGGCGCCGTTGGTGGCGTATCACTTTGATCTGCTGACGCCGGCCGGGTTGGTGCTGAGCCTGGCGGCGCTGCCGGTGGTGGGGGCGATGCTGGGAGTGGGTTACGCGAAGCTGCTGATCGGGCTGGTGCTGCCGACGGGGTCGCTGCTGCTGGCGGGGCCGTTGGTGTGGCTGACGCGGACGCTGGTGGGGCTGGCGGAGGCGGGGGCGTCGACGGGCTGGGCGGGTGTGCAGTTGGGGCGGCCGCCGGGGGCGCTGTGGGCGGTGGCGGCCGGGGCGGTGGTGATCGCGTGGCTGGGCGGGGCGTGGCGCGGGCGGCGGGCAGCGGGGTGGGGGGCGGTGAGCCTGGTGGTCGGATGGCTGCTGCTGGCGCAGGCGGGGGGTTGGTCGGGCGTGGCGGAGGGTTGGGCGGCGTGGCGAGGGGGCGGACCGGCGCGGGTGCGGGCGTTGTCGGTGGGCGAGGGGAGTTGCGTGGTGGTACAGCCGGGCGGCGGGGTGCGGGCGTGGGTGGTGGACTGCGGGGCGCGGGGCGACTGGGACGTGGGCGAGCGGCGGGTGGCGCCGGCGCTTCGGCGGATCGGCGTGCGATCGATCGGGACACTCGTGATCACGCACGCCGACATCGATCACTACAACGGCGTGCTGGACCTGGCGGACGCGACGTCGATCGGCCGGGTGCTGACGAGTCCGCAGGTGCTCGCGGCGGCGGCGCGTGATCGGGACGAGCAACGCGACACCTCGCTGAGGGCGCTCGTGGACGGGCTGGTCGAGCGCGGGGTGGCGATCGAGGCGGTGTCGCGCGGGTGGTCGCAGACGCTGGACGCGGAGCGTGGCGTGGCGGTGACGTGCCTGTGGCCGCCGGCGGACGCGGCGTTCGAGCGGGACAACGACGCGTCGCTCGTACTGCGGTTTGAGATCGTCGGCCGGCGCGTGCTGCTGAACGGCGACATCCAGGACACGGCAATCAAGGCGATGCTCGCGATGGGCATCGACGTGTCGGCCGAGATCGCCGACCTGCCGCACCACGGCGCGATGACCGACGCGTCGGCGGCGCTGTTGCACGCGACCCAGCCGGGCGTGCTGCTGCAGTCGTGCGGGCCCAGGCGGCTGGAGAACGACCCTTGGCCGGCGTTGGTCGACCCGATGGGCATCGAGCGATGGGTCACGGCGTCGTCGGGCATGGTGACCGTGACCATCGCGGCCGATGGCGCGATCGCGACCGAGGGCCACCTCGCGCCGGCGAGCGATCGCTAGAGCCGTTGCCTCAACCTGTCCCGCCCGCCCGGTGGCCCAACCCGATACCGCTCATACCTAGCAGCAACAGGTAAGAGCAAAACGCGCGCGAGCGATACGGCAAGCGCGGCAAAGTCGTGGCGGGCGACGTGATGTAGGAACACGCCGTCATCGCCAACCACGACGCAAGATGCTCTAGCGGTCGGTCTCTGCGTCGAGGGGTGCGGGGGTGGCGGGCGCGGCCGGCATTGCGGTCGAGGCGGGCGCCGGCTGGGTGACGAGGTCGGGTTGCTCGCGGAGGAAGAGCTCAATGTTCACGGGCGGCTCGGGCAGCCAGTCGCTCAGGGGCATCGTCGGGACGGTCGGCGCCTGGTTGCGGAGCATGGCGGCGAGGTCGACGCCGGCGAGCGTCGGGGACTCATCTGCCGTGCTGGCCTCGGCCTCAGGGGCCGTCGCAAGACCGTACGCCTCGGCTTGCGCCAACACCTCCTCGTTCAGCGCGTGATAGCGATTCGCTTGCCCGGCGGCCCCGAGGTCACGCGGCGCGGCGTCGAGCGGCACCCAAGCGACCTGCGGGTGTCGATCGATCGACATCCCGCGCTGCGCCGCGACTTCGCCGCCGTCGCTGAGCAGCCGGACGCGCTGCCGGCCTTGGTTGTTGAGGTGCGTGAGCAGCGCATCCACCCGATCCGCGGGCACCGCGAGCTGCACCACCTGCACGCCCTCGGGCTGCTCGACCGGGGCCGCGTACTGCCTGATCGCCCTCACTTCGTCTGTCTCGCGCTTCAATTGATTCTCGTAAGCGAACCGGCCAAGCCCATCGGCCGAAGCCAACTCATCGGCTGGGGGCTCAACGACGACGGCGTTCGCGATGGCCCACCGCTGCAGGTCCGTGTAGGTCGCGGCCTGATTGGCGGTGTCGACCTCGACACGCAACGCCGGCTCGACCGTCTCGCCAAGCGGCAGACCGGCGGATCGACCCTGCGTTACCTCGTTGATTGCCGCGGCGCTCCGCGTGTAGAAAGCGGGCTCCTCCTCCGCATCGATCCTCGCCGAGGCCATTGGCGCGCTGGCAGCGTCGATGCCCAGCGACTCGGGTGTCGGAGCTGGACTTACGGGCTGCGCGACGGCGAGGCGTGAGCTCGCCGGTGTGTCGCCAAGCGACTCGGCCGGGTCAGTTGTGACGGGCGGGGAGGCCGGCTCGATGGCGGCGAACCGCCCGTCGGCGGTGTCGTCCATCTCGATCTCCGCCGCGTCGGCCGCGTCGGCGAGGCCGAGGGCTGAGTCGTCGAACGCATCCGCGCGGCCGGGCGCGGCGGCCACACCGAACGGCGCATCGCTGCGCCGCCGCGCGTCGAGGCTGGGGAGCATGTCTGACACGCGGCCGGACTCGCGTCCGCCGCGCGGCGACTCACCGGCAAGGGGGGATCGGTCCGCTCCGGGCGCACTCTGTGAGCTCATCGCCAGCTCGTCGCCGCTCTGCGCCCCGGGCGTGATCGACCGCAGCAGGTTGGTGCCGATGATGGACTGCACCATGACCGCGGCGCACAGCAGCACCGCCGCGGCCGCGGCCAGCCGGACCGTCCAGCGTCGCATGCGTAGCGATCGTGCCCCGCGGGCGGGCGCGGCTACGTTTGCCGGACCGATCCGCCCCGCCACGCCCTCGCCGGATCCCGCCGCGCCGGGGCCGTCGCCCAAGAGCACCTCGCGTTCGCGCAGGGCGTCCAGCGTCTCGCGGACCGACTCGGGCACCGACTCGGGCGTCGCGCCCCGCAGCGCCGCGCGATCGTCCTGCATGGCCCGCACCCACCGCGCCAGCTCCGGCCGGCGCGTCAGCTCGGCCTCGGCGCGCCACCGCTCCGCCTCGTCCAGGTCGCCCTCGAGGTACCCCAGCAGCAGTTGCTCGGTCTTTGCGTCCAACTTGATCATCTCTCGGTTATCACTTCAGCCCGACGCGGCCTCCACGTCACGCCCGTCCAGCTCGCTCTCGGCCGACGCCCCGCCGGCCTCGAGCTCGTCCATCCGCTCCCGAAGCGCCACGCGGGCCCGGAACAGCCGGCTTTTCACGGTCCCCAACGCCAGCTCCAGCACCTCGGCGATCTGCGCGTAGTCCATCCCGTCCACGTCGCGTAGCACGAGCACCCGACGATGGTCCGGCTCCAGGTCGGCCAAGGCGGCCAGCACCAGCCGCTGCCGCTCTTCTTGTTCGACGCGCACGTCGGGCGTGGGTTCCCGCGGGTCGGCCAGCCTGCGTCGGAGTTCGTCGGCCTGATCGCCGTCTCCCGCCCGCGGGGCGTCGATGCTGAGCGTGCGGCGGACCTTGTCCCGCCGGATGCGGGTCAGGCTCTGGTTCATGGCGATGCGGATCATCCAGCTCGACAGCCGGCTCTCGCCGCGGAAGTCGCCGATGGACTGGATGATCTTGAGCATCGCCTCCTGGCAGGCCTCGGCCGCCGTGTCGCGGTTGCCCAGCATCCTCAGGCAGACCTGGTACAGCCGCTTCTGCTGGCTCTCCAGCAGCATGCCCAGCGCCGCGCGGTTGCCCGACTTGATCTCCGCGATCAGTTGTGCCTCGGCGTCCTGCGCCATGCAACGCTCCGTGGTGCGACCCGGCCCCACACTATCGCAGCAAGCGGTCGCGCCGGCCAATCGCCGTCGGCTCGCGACGCGGCGACATTGCAGGGCGCGGCACGCGAGGCCCGATAGGCAGGGTCATGCGATGGGCCGGACCGGCGTTGATGGCGTGCGCAGCGGCGCTCCTGGCGATCGGCGTGGTCATGGTCCGCTCGGCCGACGCCCGGATCGAGGCGATGTCGCGGGCGGCGTCCGCGGCCGCGGTGACGGACGACCCGGCCGGGCTGGCGTCCGCGCAGGCGGCCCTCGCGTCGTCGATGACCAGCCGGACGGCGATCTACGCAGGGCTGGCGCTAGGCGTGATGCTGCTGGCCAGCCGGGTCGACCTGCGACGGATCGGGCCCGCGGGCGAGGCGGGTGCGGGGAGCTCGGACCTGCGGCCGGGCAACGCGGCGGGGTGGCAGGCGTGGCCGGTGGCGTTGATCGTCGGGGTGGCGCTGGGGCTGCAGGCGTTGACGCTGGTGCCGGGCGCGGGGATCGAGGCGAACGGGGCGGTGCGTTGGCTGGGGGTGACGCTGCCGGGGATCGGGCGAGTGACGTTTCAACCGAGCGAGGGGGTCAAGTGGGCGCTGGTGATCGGCCTGGCGTGGTGGGCGGCCGCACGCGGGGCGGCGATGCGGCAAGCGGGGACGGGGTTGCTGCCGGCGCTCGTGCTGCTGGGGCTGGCGTGCGGGCTAGTCGTGCTCGAGGACCTGGGCACGGCGGTGCTGATCGGTGCGGTCGGGGGCGTGCTGCTGCTGGCCGCGGGGGCGCGACTCTGGCAGCTCGCCGGCGTCGGGCTGGCGGGGCTGGCGGGGGCGGCGGCGATGATCGCGCAGAGCGACTTCCGCCGAGCGCGGATCCTGGCGTTCCTGGACCCCTGGTCGGACGCAGCGGGGACGGGCTACCACCCGATCCAGGCGATGGCGGCGCTAGCGCAGGGCGGGCCCAGCGGCGCCGGGCTGGGTTATGGCGTGCAGAAGTTCGGCTACCTGCCGGAGGACACGACCGATTTCATCTACGCGATCGTCTGCGAGGAGCTGGGCCTGGCCGGGGCGGTGATGGTGGTGGGGCTGCTGCTGGCGATGGCGTGGCTGTGCTGGTCGATCGGGGCGGCGAGCCGGGACCGGTTTGTGGCGCTCGTCGGGCTGGGCGTGGCGGCAACGCTGGGGCTGCAGGCGGCGATCAATGTGGCGGTCGTCACGGTGGTGGTGCCAACCAAGGGGATCGCCCTGCCGCTGGTCAGCCACGGGGGCACGGGCTGGGTGGTGACGGCGGCGATGCTTGGCCTGATCGCCGGCGCCGCGAGGCACGCGCCGGACGTCGAGCCATCGTCCTCGGCCGAGGCGGAGCCACCGACCGCTAGGCTGGCGACGTGATGCAGGGATCGACGGCTGCCGGCACGCTCCTGCTCGCCGGCGGCGGCAGCGGCGGTCACATCTACCCCAACATGGCGGTCGCCGAGCGCTTGGCGGCGGCGGGCTCGCGGCTGCGGCCGATCTACGCCGTCAGCGAGCGCGGCATCGACCGCACCGTGTGCGAGGCGATCGACGGCGCGGCGTGGGCCGCCATGCCGGCCCAGCCCATGGCGATGAGCCCGGGCGGGCTGTGGCGGTGGTGGCAGGGATATCGCGCAGCCACGGACGCCTGCGCCGCGCTGCTGCGCGACCAAGGCGTCACGGCGGTGATCAGCACCGGCGGGTACGTCGGCGGGCCGGCCGTCGCCGCGGCGAGCAAGCTCGGCGTGCCCAGCTGCCTGATCAACCTCGACGCCGTGCCCGGCAAGGCCAACCGATGGTCGGCCCGCCAGGCCGACGAGGTCTTCACGGCTTACGACGGCACCGGCCTGCCCCGCGCCCAGCACGTCGGCGTGCCGCTGCGCGACGCCAGCCGCGCCACGCTCAAGGCCGCGACCGCCCGCCATCAGCTCGGCCTGACGCCCGGCCGCCCCACCCTGCTCGTCACCGCCGGCTCGCAGGGCGCGACCTCGATCAACGCCGCGATGGCCGAGCTCGTCTCGCGCACCGTGGCGCGGCGGGCCTTGCAGACATGGGAGGTGATCCACCTCACCGGCTCGGCCGAGGGCGAGGCGACGCGCGCCGCCGAGGCCTACGCCCGCGTCGGCGTGCGAGCCGTCGTGCAGCCGTTCTACGCGGCGATGGGCGTGGCGTGGTCGGCCGCCGAGCTGGCCGTCTGCCGCGCCGGCGCCGGCACCGTCGCCGAGGCGTGGGCCAGCGGCACGCCCGCCGTGTTCTTGCCCTACCCGCACCACCGCGACCAGCACCAGCGCCATAACGCCGAACCCCTGGTGCGCGCCGGCGGCGCACTGCTCGCCGAGGACCACGTCGACCCGATCCCCACGGTCGGCGGGCTGCTGGGCCGGGTGGTCGAGCTGCTTAGCAACGCCGCGCGGCGTGAGTCGATGCGCCAGAGCCTGCTGCGATCCCGGCCGTCGGACGGTGCCGAGGCCGTCGCGCGATGGGCCATGGGCGCCGGCGGCTGATCGGCCGTCGCGGCCGCCCCACAGCAGGATCGGGCGACACCCGGCGGCGTTAGCTAGACTCGCCGCGATGCAAGCGTGGTTCAGGGAGTTGCGATGAGCGATGCCAGCGCGGCGATCGATCTGTCGTCGGTGACGGCGCCGGTCTCGGCCGTCGAGACGTACATGCGTGAGTTTGTGCAGGCCCGCCCGATGCCCGAGCACCTGGCCGAGGCCGTGCTCTACGCCCTGATGGGCGGCGGGAAGCGCGTCCGCCCGACGCTGGTCGTGCGGAGCTGCGAGGCGGTCGGCGGCACGTCGGCTCAGGCCATGCCCGGCGCCGCCGCCATCGAGATGGTCCACGCCTTCTCACTGGTTCACGACGACCTGCCGGCGATGGACGACGACGACCTCCGCCGCGGCCGACCCACCCTGCACCGCCACACCAGCGAGGCCATGGCCATTCTCGCCGGCGACATGCTGCTGGGCCTGGCGTTCGAGCTCCTCGCCACCCGCCTCACCGATGCCAACCTCATCGCCGCCGCCACCCGCGAGCTCGCCACCGCCACCAACGACATGATCGTCGGCCAGGTCTGCGACACCCTCCCGGACTGGGACGACAGCATCGAGCCAATCGAGCGACTCGAGGTCATCCACCGCCACAAGACCGCCGCCCTGCTCCGCGCGTCGTGCCGGCTGGGCGCCATCTGCGGCGGCGCCTCGGCCGCCGAACTCGACGCCCTCACGCAGTACGCCGAGGCCATGGGCCTCATGTTCCAGGTCGTCGACGACCTCCTCGACGTCACCCAATCCACCGAGCAGCTCGGCAAGACCGCCGGCAAGGACGTCGAGCAGGACAAGCTCACCTACCCCGCCGTGATGGGCATCGACGCCAGCAAGCAGGAGGTCGAGCGCCTCCGCATCATCGCCATCGGCTCGCTCGAAGCCCTGGGCGAACGCGGCGAGCCGCTGCGCAACTTCGCTCAGTCGATGGCCGTCCGCACCAAGTAACTCACCGCCCCGCCGGGTCGCCCGGCGCGTCAGCCCCGGCCCACGCCCCGGCGATCACCGCCTCGGCCTCGGGGTACTGCAGCGCAAACTCGCTCCGCACCACCCGCGGCGTCGGGAACCACTTCCACAGGTACACCCCCAGCAGCCGATCGTCATCGGCCTCGTCGATCGCCGCCAAGCCCACGGCCAGGCAACGCCGCGCCAACAGGAACCCGGGCTGCGTGTCCGGCCCCGAGTCGTCCCAGGGTCGCGCGGCCGCCGTGGGGTGCGGCGGGTACCCCAGCTCCGTCAGCATCAGCGGCCGATCGACCCGCTCGGCCAACGCCAGCATCGCGTCCAGCCGAGCGTCGAACCCCGCCCGCAGCTCGGCGTCCGTCGGCGACGCCGACTCACTGATCGGGAAGTAGAACTGCACGCCCACCGCGTCGAGCCGATCCCACCACGGCACACGCTCGACGGCGTCCCAGTTCGCCGCGTACGTCAGCCGACCGCCGTAGACCGCCCGCACCGCGTCGATGATTTCCAGCCACTCCTCGCGGTGCAGCGTCTTGTCCAGCTCGGTCCCGACGGCAAACCACGCCGCGCCCGCTCGCTCGGCCAGGCGCGCCTGGTGCACGATGAAATCGGTGTAGTCGTCGAAGAACCGCTGCCAGTCGGCCTCGTTATCGAAGACGATCTCGCCCCGCCACGAGAACGGGCTGCCCCAATAGGCGATGTGCGGCTTAACCATCAGCGTCATATCGCGCTCTGCCATCTGCTCGGCGGGGACGGCCACCGACGGGTCCTGCACGGTTGGCGAGTGCCGGACCGACCCGTCGCCGCCGATCCGGCCGTAGGGGTGCAGCGCGACGGTGTTAACGCCTAGCTCAGCCAGCCGATCGAGCGTCCCGGGCATGTTCGGCCCGTCCCACTCGCCCGGTCCCCAGCGGAAGCACGACACCGTCATGCCGTGCAGACGATCTTCGCCCGCAGCGGCCGGGGCCATCACGCACAAGGCGGCCAGCGCGAACAACAGTCGTCGAGCGATTCGCATCGCTGGAGTCTATGCGCCCCCGAGGCCAAAAAAACAAGGCGGCGCGACTCGAAAGTCGCGCCGCCTTGGAGGAGGTCATCGTGCGGCCGCGGAGGCCGTGCGAGTCGATCAGTCGTACAGCGGGCTGACCGTCGTCGGGGGGATGGCCTTGAGCTGCAGGGTCGTGTCGATGCGGAAGTTCGACTGCGTCGTGTGCCGCTCGGCGAAGAAGAAGTCCAGCTTGTAGACGCCGCCTGGCTCGAGGCCCAGCTCTTGAGCCTTCTCGTCGAGGTTGACCGAGCGGGACTCCTGGGCGTGCACGCCGCCGATGTCGACCGCGAGCTTCCCGTTGATGAAGACCCACACGTCGTCGTCACCGGTGAAGGTGAAGACCATCGCGCCGTCGTTCTCGTCCTCGGCCGAGGAGACGCCGTCGCCGTCGAGGTCACGATCCGCCGGGTCCAGGTAGGTGAACTCGGTGTGGATCTCGTAGGTGAAGTAGAAGTTGTGGTTGCCGGTCGACTCCTGCTGCATGTCGTTGAAACCCAGGCCGTCGGCGGGGAAGAAGTAGTTGCCCGACCCTTCCTTCGCGAAGGAGTACACGCCGCCGGGCTCGTCGGAGCCGTTATCGAGCGTGATCGTCAGCGGCATCGAGATGTTGACGCCGGGGACGTCGCGGTACCACTGGGCGAATGAGTCCGGCCCGGTGATCATGCCGCGCGTCGGGTCGCTTGCCGTGTTGAGCACGGGCTTGCCGTCCTCGCCGAGCTGGGGCATCACAAGCTCGGTCTTGACGCCGAAGCTCTTGTCCGGGTTCTGCATGTCGGGGTGTTCGATCGTGAAGTCGCGCAGCGTGCCGGTGAGCTCGATGGTGTCGGCCTGGGCGAAGCCAGCCGCGGCGAGGCCGCCGACCAGGGCGAGGGTGGAGAAACGGTTCTTCATGGTCTTACCTTTCCTTGGGGCGTGGTGCTTCGCGGTCGCGTGGTGACCTTCGTGTCTGTAACGCACGGCTGCGACGTAGCGCCGACGTCCCTGGTCAGCCAAAGACAACGATTCATCCACGCCGTCGGGCTAGTCAATCTGGTGAACGCCGATAAGACGGGGGTGACCCAATCGTCACAGACCCACCGGGAACGACGGTCGAAACGGGTCAATCGAGGGCCCGCGGCATCGTCGAGGCGAAGATGCGGATAGGCGGGGTGTTCGCGGACTCGATCGCCAGCGTCGTGTCCGCGTCGGGCACGACGGTCACGTCGATCGAGGCGCGGTTGAGCACGGCCACGCCATACTCGTCGTCTCGCGGATCGACGGTGAAGGTCGCCGCCTGGACACCGTCGAGCAACGGCTGGGCGATGGCGGCGGTGGCGCCGGGCTTGATCACCGTGAGCCAGAGCTCCTGGGCGGTCGGCTCGTAGCGGATGGCCAGCTCGTTGCCCTCGATGTCGATCAGCCGAAGAAAGTTGGCCTCGATGACCTCGCCGTTCTGCGCGGCGGTGGCGGCGGCGGGCGTCAGGCCGGAGTGGTTCGCCGCGATGGCGGTCGCGTAGGCCGACTGCATCAGGTTCCAGTTCGCATCGGTCGGCGTGCCAGGCTCGAGGGGCCCGTGCGCGGCAGAGGTCCGCACCAACGCGATCACCCGAGACGTAACCAACCGCGTCGTGTTCTGCGTCGACGCCGACTCGGCCGCGGCGGCATAGGCCTGGAACGAGGCGTCGATCGCGACCATCGTCGCGACCATCAGCACCGCGACGATCGCCAGAGAGACCAGCAGTTCGACGAGCGAGAAACCGGTGGATCGCCGGCGTCGGCCTGGATGCGCGCGGAGGGTCATTTCGTCCTCGTCTCCCGGTAGGTGGCCATGACGGGGCGTAGTTCGATCGGGCCGACAATGCCGTCAGGCAGCGGGACCGTCGGGTCATAGCGGAGGTGGATGACGCCCAACCCGGCCGTGGGAAGCTCGGCCTCGAGGTCGCCGTCGGCGGCGGAGAAGTAACCCAGCGTGGTATTGAAGTTCGGGGCCAGGTCGCCGAGCACCGGGCCGGTGTTGGCCTCGGGCTTGAAGGTGGCGATCACGGACCCGTTGACGCTCACCTTGCCACGCATGTCGATAAGCCCCGCAACGACCGCACCATCGAGCTTGATGGTTTCGGTCGTCTCGTACGGCGCGACGAAGGTGCCCATCTCGACCGAGTAGTTGGGGGCGAGCAAGGCAGACCGCTTGTAGATCCGCTTCTCCTCGTCGGAGAGCGTCGTCGAGGCATCCACGTCGAACTGCACATTGCCGGTGAACGTGAGTTTGTTGCGTGTCTGGCTGAAGCCGGCCGGCGTGCCGGTCACGACGGGGCCCAGGAACGTGCAGTCGTGGAAGCGCAGGTTGTTGGACTCGGCCTTCGTGTCATAGATCTTGTTGGCCTCGTCGTCGGGATCGCCCGCCGGATCGGCGAGGACGTACCGATCGGGGTGCTTCTGTGAACCGTCAGACTCGGTCATGCCGGCGTAGTTGAAGTTGAGCTGGCTCGCCAGCGCGTCGTTGCCCTCGATGTAGGTGACGCCGTCGAACGTGCAGTTGACGAACAGCGCGTTGGCCCCCTTGGGGATCCGCACGTTGTTGAACGTCATGTCGCGGTAAACGGTGCGGGTGTAGAAGTCGTAGGGGTACGGCGAGCCGAAGGGCACTTCCTCGGTGACCTCGCCGTCGATCCGCGGATCGAGCCCCGTGCTGGGGTCGGCCGGCGGCTGGGCCGCGGCCTGAGCGCCGAGCTCCAGGTCGGCGTCGGCGGTGAGGTCGGCGAAGTAGGTCGTGTCGAAGTTGGAGGCGTCGATGTTGAAGCGTTCGTTCTCGGCGGACTCGAAGGTGGTGGCGTTCTCTTGGAACCCGGGGATGACCGAACCCGCGTAGTGGTTGTGGTAGTCCCCGCCGTCGGCGCCGTTGTTCCAGGCGGCCTGCTGAGCGGAGATGTGGACCTCGCCGCGGACCTTGGCGTAGCGGTCGTTGGAGTCGATGACGCCGTCGTTGTAGCCGAGCAGCGTGTCGAGGGAGTCGACCACGCCGTCGCCGTTGCGGTCCGGGCGGAAGGTGTCGATGAGCTGGACGAGCTGCTGGGCGTCGAGGGTGGAGACGCCGCCGGTCTCGAGCTCGGCGGTGGTGATCTGCAGCTCGCCGGTGGCGCTGTTGAAGCTGCCGTACTGATCGAGGAACAAGTCGTAGTCGTCGATGTAGCCGTCGCCGTTGGCGTCGAAGGCGGCGGCCTCGTTGACGGGCGTGCTGGGGTCATCCAGCGTGCCGGTCTCGGCGGGGGTGTTGACGGCGATGCGGTTGTCGCCGTCGATATCGCCGTAGGGGTCGCCGCTCGCGTCGTTGCCGCCGATCAGCCAGTCGGTGAGCAGGTCGAGCTTGGCATCGAGGGTAGGGTCCATCCCCGAGAAGTCCGACAGCATGACGACGGGGTGGCCGTTGGGCACCCAGTCGTCGGGGGTGATGGTGGCGTCGTCGCCGTCGATCTCGTCGTAGCCCGAGCCGATGGGCCCTTCGATCATGACGTTGCGGCCGATCATCACGCGGCTCTGCGACATGATCGCGTAGCGGATGCGCTTGTCGAGCTTGAAGTCGACGGTGATCGTGCGAGGCACGATGCGACTGCCGGTGCCGTCCTCGGCAGTGACCGCGACGCGGATCCACGTCCCGTCGAGCGGGTTGGTGTTGCTGACCGCGGGGGTCATCGTCGAGTACGGCGGCTGCTGGTAGCGGTCGCCGTTGTAGTTCTCGCCGACCAGCGGGTGCTGGCTGAGCACGGCGGAGAAGGCCGGGGCGCCCGGCGCGAGCTGAGCCAGGGGGACGACGAGCGAGCCGTTGGCGTCGACGGTGATCTCGCCGAGCGTGTACTGCGAGTCGGACCCGAGCTCGTCGCGAAGTGCGTTGCGCAGGGCGACCCAGAGGTCCAGGGCGTTGCCGCCGGTATCGACCGCGCCGGTGGAGAAGCTGGCGTAGCGCGGGTCGTAGATCAGCCCGGCGGAGGTCTCGATCTCGCGGGCGACCTGCTCGATGCGGTAGGCGAGGAAGTTCATGCCCGTCTCGGCAGCGGCGAGCGAGCGTTGCACCTTGAGCTGAGAGTCGGCCGTGTTGAGGTTGCCCTGGGAGACGACGGCCATCGCCGTCGCGAGCGAGCCGAAGATCACCAGGAACATCATCGCGAGGATGGCGGCCGCGCCGCGGCGGCGGCGCGGGTGCTGACGACGGCGGACGACAACGGTGGCGGTGGCGAGATGCGTCATGGCGAAACTGCTCAGAGCGGGTCGGGGACGAGCCACGTGAGGCTGGTAATGGTCTGGGCCGCCTCGCCCGGGGGGGTGTGCTGGATGTCGACGGTGACGCGGACGATGGTTCGGTCGCCGGTGGCGGCGTCATCCAAGACGTTCAGGCCCGGCAGCGTGCCGGACTCGGGCGCCGCGACGTAGCCTTCCCAGACACGCTCGACCTTGATGTGCTGGGTCCACTGAGCCATGTCGTTGCCGGGGATCACCTGACGCAGCGCGTTGATGGGCGGGTTGAAAAGCGTGCCGGGCCCGCGGCCGGTAGCGAGGTCGACACTGCCGGCGAAGTCGTCGAGGTCGTCGAAGAGCGTGACATCGGGCGTGGCGCCGACGATCTCGTTGGCCTCGGGGCCTAGGTTGCTGAGCTGCGTGGCGGGGTCGTGGGCCGGCAGCGCGAGGGTCATCTCGCGCATCTCGTTGGCCAGCAGCATGGCGGTCCCGGACTTCTGGGCCCACTGGTTCTTCTGGTGATAGGCCTGCTGAGCGGCGACAATGGCGAGCACGCCCGTGCCGATGATCACCGTCGCGAGCGCGGCCTCGATGAGGGTGAAGCCACCGTCTCGCCTTCGGCGAGCGACTTGGCGATTTGGCGATTTGGTGATTTGGCGATCGATCACGCGCAGGTCTCCGTGGTTAATCACCAATTCACCGTCTCACGCTGCAACTATGCCACTCGCTTCTCGGACGCTCTAGATCGCCCCGACCTCTCCAATCCGCACACACCGCAATCAATCGCCCAATCGCTACATCGCGAAATCGCTCAATCCGCTACTTAACCAGCGTCGAGAGCTTGAAGATCGGCAGGATGATCGCCATCGCGATGAAGCCGACGATCGAGCCCATGACCACGATCATCAACGGCTCGATCATGCTGGTCACGGTCTTGATCGTTTCGCGGAGCTGGCGGGCGTAGAAGTCGGAGACCTCGTCGAGCACCTCGCCGAGCTTGCCGGACTCCTCGCCGGCCGACACCATCTGCACGACCGAGGTCGGCAGCAGCCGGGTGCGGGTCAGCGGATGAGCGATCTTTTTGCCCTGCTTGACCGACGCGTGGACGTTGCGCCACAGCCGACGGAACAGGCGGTTGCCGGAGATCTCCCCGGTGATCAGCAGCGTATCGAGCATCGGCACGCCGGCGTTGACCAGCTCGCCCATGGTTTGCAACGACCGTGAGATGTACAGCGCACTGAACATTTTCTTGAAGATCGGCACGCGCAGCTTGCCCAGGTCCCACCACCACCCGCCGACATCCGTGCGGATGAACATCCACAATCCGAACAGCCCGAGCACCATTCCGCCGATCACCGCCCACCACCAATCGACCATGAAACCCGAGAGCGTCATGAGGAAGATGGTCGGCCACGGCATCGCGGCCTCCTTGCCCTCGAACACGGCCGCGAACCGAGGCAGCACGAACGTGAGCAGGAAGATCGTCACCCCCACGGCCATCACGGCGATCACGGCCGGGTAGATCATCGCCCCGACCACCATCTGCCGCGTCTCGATCTGCTGACGCAGATAGGCGGCGATGCGCTCGAGCATCTGGCTGAACGAGCCGGACATCTCCGAGGCCCGCACCATGTTGATGTACAGCGGGCCGAACAGCCGCGGGAAGCGAGCCAGCGCGTCGGAGAACTGCTTGCCGGACTCGACGTCCTGCTTGATGGTGAAGAGGATCTGCTTGAACTTAGGATTCTCGACCTGGTCGGCGATCCCCTCGAGCGCCGCCCGGATCGAGATACCCGCCCGGATCATCACCGCCAGCTGGACGGTGAAGTTGAGCACGTCTTTCTGCGTCGGCCCGGAGGTGTAGTTGAGGGCCTTGAGGGTGGCCTTCCAGTCGCGCTGCCCCCCGCTGGAGCGGACAGGCGTGAGCTGCAGGACGGTGTTGCCCTGCGCCCGCAGCTGCTGGGCGGCGGCGAGGGCGGTGGCGGCGGCGATCTGGCCGACCGACGTCTCGCCGCCGGAGGTCCGCATCTGGTAGCGGTAGGTGGGCATGGTGTGCTAAGCCGTGGAACTGCGGGGTTGGATCGGTCGGCGATACGTCGGCGTTGGATGCGATCAGGCGGCGAGGCTGCGCTCGATCTTCTCGGGGTACGCCGCCTGAGCGATGGCGTCTTCCTTGCTGATCATGCCGTTGAAGTACAGCTCGGAGATCGCGTTATCCAGCGAGTTCATGCCGAGCTGGCGGTTGGTCTCGATGACGTTGGGGATCTCGAACGCGCGGTTCTCGCGGATGAGGTTGCGCACGGCGGGCGTGCACAGCATGATCTCGACCGCCGGGACCATACCCTTCTGGTCGAGCCGCTTGAACAGCGTCTGCGAGACGACGGCCTGCAGCGTGTTGGCGAGCATGGAGCGGATCTGGTTCTGCTGATCCGCGGGGTACATGTCGATGATTCGCTCCAC
>JBCCZA010000043.1:0-19732 GCA_039188455.1 Planctomycetota bacterium | reverse complement strand
GGCCGAGCCGCACACCGGCGACCCCGATGAGTCCTTCGCGCCCGAGGGGTACGTGCTGGCGTGGGAGGACGACTTCAACCAGGGCTCGCTCGATCACAGCAAGTGGTTCTATCGCGACGGCATCGATCGCGGCAGAACGCTGCTCTCGCGCGACAACGTCATCCTCGACCACGGCGTGCTCAACCTCGTGTGCCAGCCCGGCACCTTCAAGATCGACCGCGCCTCGTACGCCCGATACCGCGGCGACCAAGACACGTTCCACTACAAGAGCGCCGGCATCATCAGCGACTGGCGGTTCAGCGAGGGCTACTTCGAGACCCGCAGCCTCATGCTCTCCGCCCCGTACTGGCACCCCGCCTTCTGGCTCGAAGTCGTCAGCGCCGGCGAGAACGACCACCTGCTCGGCTTCTACAACGTCTCCGAGATCGACATCATGGAGTGCGAGCCGCAGTGGCCGGTCGCCCAGAGCCTGCGGATCCACGACTTCGTCACCGGCGACGAGCACCGCAAGCTGCCACCGAAAGACGAGCGCGTTGGCCACAACATGACCATCGCTTCGGATCAATCTCTTGGCTGGTTCGTCTGGAGCCTCAAGCTCACGCGCGAACAGGCGGTCTTCTATGAGAACGGCAAGCACATCCTCACCGTCGACATCCCCGACGACTACCGACGCGACGCCCGCAACATCATCCTCTCCTGCGTCACCATCAAGGAACCCACAGAGAGCGGCATCCAGCAGTTCGACTGGGTTCGCTATCACGAGCCCGTCGCGCTCCGCGAAAACCCCGTGAAAGAGTGCGAAAACCTGATCCAGCGGACCAGCCTCGTCCGAGATGCCATCCAGGATGTCTTCGACGATGGCGCCTCGGATGGCATCTATCGCCGTACCATCGGCGCCCGGCCTGGCGATGAGATCACGTTCCGCATCTACATCACCGAGCCCGGCACGCAGCGCATCGCCCTGCGCACGTTCTCCGACGACGAGCCGGCCGGCGCCTGGCAGCTGACGATCGACGGCAAGCCCGTCGCCGAGCCGATCGCCCCCGGCCGGCAGCCGGGCTTCGCGGCGTGGGACCTCGGCGACGTGTCGATCGATGCCGAGGGCTATCACGACTTCCAATTGACCTGCGTCGACGCCGAGCCCGGCGGGGCGACCGTGGGATTCGACGCGATTACGATCTCGAAGAAGTAACAGTCGGTCACGCAACGCCTCGATTTCTCACAGCCCACCGGACACGCATGCCCGCCAACAGCTTCCCCTACAACCCCGTTCCAGACCCACCCGACCGGCCGCTCGCCGCCGGCCTGAAGCGGGCGTATGAAAACTACCCCGCCTCACGCCCCGAAGAGAACCCGCTCTTCACCGCGTTCAAGTACACCCCGCTCGAGGGCCTCGACTACGCCGACGGCGACGGGACGGTCTCACGTCGCGACGCGTCAAAGATCATCTTCGAGAACGGCAAGTACTACGTCTGGTACACCAAGCGCCACACCGCGAGCCCGCCCATCGGCACGCACCGAGCCAAAGAGGTCACCGACACGATCGCCTCGGCCGACTGGGACCTCGCCGAGGTCTGGTATGCCACGAGCGAGGACGGCTTCACCTGGCAGGAGCAGGGCGCCGCGTTCCACCGTCCGGACCGCCCGACGCTGGGTTGGCGATCCAACTGCACGCCGGACATCCTGAAGTGGCAGGGCCGCTTTTACCTGTATTACCAGGCGTTTCTCGAACCCAGCGGCCTGCGCGGCGACTACTGCCCGGTCGCCGTCGCCCACGCGGATTCGCCCGACGGCCCGTGGACGCGCAGCGATCGCGTGATCGTGCCCAACGGCGAAGACGGGGCGTGGGATCAGTTCGCCGTTCACGACCCGCACCCGCTCGTGCACGACGGCAAGGTCTACATCTACTACAAGTCGGCGTACAACCGCCCCGATCGGTTGACGCTTGGCCTGGGGCTGGCGATCGCGGACGACCCGCTCGGACCGTTCGAGAAGCACCCGCTCAACCCGCTCATCAACGCCGGCCACGAGACCGCGCTGTTCCCCTTCAAGCAAGGGCTGGCGGCCCTGTTGATCCGCGACGGCAACGAGCACTACACCGTGCAGTATTCAGAGGACTGGGTGAACTTCGAGCTCGCGTCGATCGTCGAGTTCCCGCCGACCGCCGCCGGGCTGTACGTCCCCGATGCCTTCGACGACGCCGGCAACGGCCAAGGCGTCACCTGGGGGCTCTGCCACTTCACCAATGCCGGCACGCCAACCACTCAACACTCGATCCTCGCGCGCGTCGACTGCGAACTGACGCAAGAGCTCCGCCACCCGGCGATGAAGTCCACCAAGTACTTGCACAAGCCCGAGTTCTACTTCGCGCAGGGTTTGACCGCCGAGCAGCGCCAACGCGCCGAGGCCGAGGCACGGGGCTATCGCCCGTCGGGCGGCTAGCCGACATGCCGGCGAGGTCACCGCACGCGGACCGTCGTCGATGCTTGCACGCCGTCGCGGTTGAAGCCCTGCTGCTTGTTGTCCGCCAGGGGCCAGGCGTCGTCCCAGGCGTACACCAGGACCTCGGCCTCGCCCGGCGCGATCGCGGTCACGGCGCCGAACTTGTCGACGGTCAAGACCGACGGATCGCTCGACTCGTAGATCACGTTCTGCCGCGTTGCCTGGGCGGGGGTCACGACCGCGTCCAGGTTCGCCGTCTCGCCGACGGCCAAGGACAGCGTGCTCGGCGTGACATCAACGCCGTCGACCGCGACGTATGCGTGGGCGCCGATGACCTCGCCCAGCGCGTCGTAGGCCGCGCGTTGCTCGGCGTCCAGGCTCGCCGGGTCGAGGCCCGAGCTGTGGAAGTGCACTTTCCACTTGGGGTTCGGGTATTCGCGACGGTCGCCGACCTCTTCCATCGGGTCGGTGCGCAGGTCGAAGAACCGGCCGTTGGGGTACGCGTTGTGCGGCGCGTACCGCTTGAATTCCTTGTCGAAGGCGAAGCGCAGCAGGCGTGTGGTCGTGTCGGTGGCGGGGGTGTTGGCGTTGTACCAGGCATAGATCGCGTCGCGGTGCTCGCCGCCGGCGCCGGTGATCTGCGGCCAGAAGCTGATCCCGTCGATCCCGGCCGGGGCGGGCGGCGTGATGCCCGCGGCCTCGCAGAGCGTCGGCAGGATGTCGACGATGTCGATCAGGCCGTCGTAGACCTGCCCGCCCGGGACTCGGCCGGGCGCGCTGACGATCATGGGGACGCGCATCCCGTTGTCCTTCGTCCCGCCCTTGCCGCCGAAGTACTTCGTGCCGTCGTCGAGCACGTGGTAGAACGATTCTTTCGTGCCGTTGTCGCCGATCACCACGACGACCGTGTTTTCGAGCAGGCCGTGCTTGTCGAGCCGATCGACGATCCGACCGATCAGCGTGTCCGTGTACTCGATCATGTCCGTGATGTACCGGTGCTCGTCGTACTTCGTGGACTCGTCGGCCGTGTCGAACAGAGAGTCGGGCTTGGTGTCGGGCGTCGGCTTGTGCTCGTCGTGAACGAGCGCCATGGGGTAGTAGAGGAAGAAGGGTTCGTCGCGGTGCCGATCGATGAAGTCAAGGGCGTAGCGGTTGAAGATGTCGGGCCCGTACCACCGGCGGCCGGTATCGGGATCGACGTCGTCGCGTCCCTTGTAGTTCACGACTTCGCCGTTGATGACGAGATTGGGGTTGATGAAGCGCTGCCCCTCGCCGATGACGTCGAAGCAGGCGAACTCGTCCCAGCCGAACTCGGCGATGTAGTCCTTGCCGGGGATATCCTTTGTGCCGCGCGTCTGCTTCCACTTGCCGAACATGCCCGTGGCGTACCCCTCGCGTTGGAAGATGTCGCCGAAGGTGATGTCCGACCCGTGCTGGCTCTTGGGCCGGAGATAGTTGCGGCTGTTGTACTGGCCGGTCATCAGCGCGATACGCGACGGCTCGCAGAGCGGATAGGCGTAGGCGTGCGTCCCGCGCGCCCCGCCATGCGCCAGCTCGTCGAGACGCGGCGTGCGGTACGGGCGTGTCCCCTCGAACTGACCCCACGTCGCGCCGATCTGGCTTGCGCCGTACGCGTTGATGCCGTACGGGCTGAGGTCGTCGATGAGGATTAAGACGATGTTGGGCCGATCGTGGGCCGTTGGTTCGACGGCGTACACCTGCGACGCGGCAAAGAACACCGCGAGGGCGAGCCAGCTGATCCGAGTGAGCATCAAGCGTTTTCCTGAGACGTGACGCGGGGTGGATCGGCCGGGGCGAACGAAAGAAGCGGGGGGCTTGGTGCCACGGCCGGGGCGCGTATATTACCCGGCCCACTGTTGACAGTATGCAATAAGATATCAGCCGCGCCACTATCCTCGCCCAAGCTTGTTTCGCCCGCCGGGCCACTGAGTTTTTGTCTCTCCGATGTCTACACCCGTGATCCGATCATCCAATTTCTCTGGCAACTGGCTGTTCACGCTTGACGATCCTTCGGACGGCCAGGCGCCCGGCCTCGACGACTCGAGTTGGCAACCGCTCGACCTGCCTCACGACTGGAGCGTGTCGCAACCGTTCGGGGAGCGTTTCGAGGGCTGCACGGGTTACCTGCCCGGCGGCATCGGGTGGTACCGCAAGCGTTTTCCGACGCCGGCTCACGAGCAGGGCGGGCGCGTCCTCGCCGTGTTCGACGGCGTGTACAACCGCAGCACCGTCTGGCTGAACGGCCACGAGGTGGGCGGAGAGCCCTATGGCTACGCGCCGTTCCAAGTCGATCTCACCGACCAGCTTGCACCGGTCGGCGGTGAGAACGTCTTGGCCGTGCGCGTGGACCACAGCCGCTACGCCGACAGCCGGTGGTACACCGGCTCGGGCATCTATCGCGACGTGGCCCTGGTCTGCCTCGGGCCGACGCACATCCCCGAGTGGGGCACGTTCATCACGACGCCGAGCGTCGCCGACGACCGGGCCGAGGTGCGGATCGATGTCGAGGTGGCACGCGTGCCGAGCGATGGAGACGACGTGGAGGTCGTCACGACCATCATCGACCCCGATGGCAACGAGGTGGCCCGGAGATCCGACACGGTCCGCCTCGCCGGCGCGTCGACGCAGACCGTCACGCAGCAACTCGAGGTGGCCAACCCGCGGCGGTGGTCGATCGATACGCCGTTGCTGTACCGAGCCAAGACGCGTCTCGAGCGCGGCGGGGTCGTGGTCGATGCATACGACACGCCGTTCGGCATCCGCACGATCCGGTTCGATCGCGACGCCGGCTTCTTCCTGAACGAGGAGTCGATGAAGATCAAGGGCGTCTGCCTGCACCACGACGCCGGGGCCGTGGGCGCGGCGGTCCCGGACGACGTCTGGCGACGCCGGCTGCTGACGCTCAAGGCCGGCGGCTGCAACGCGATCCGATCCGCGCACAACCCGCCCAGCGCCCGGTTCCTGGACCTCTGCGACGAGCTGGGGCTGCTGGTGCAGGACGAGTTCTACGACGAGTGGGACAACCCCAAGGACAAGCGGCTCAACATGAACGAGCGCGAGCCCTCGGCCGTTACCGACGGGCACGCGGAGTTCTTCCAGGACTGGGCCGAGCGCGACCTCAAGGCCGTCATGCGTCGGGACCGCAACCACCCGTGCGTGTTCCAGTGGAGCATCGGCAACGAGATCGAGTGGACCTACCCGAACTACAGCAAGGCCACCGGCTTTTTCGACATGGACTGGTCGGGCAACTACTTCTGGGAGCAGCCGCCCGTCCCGCCCGAGGAGATCAAGCGTCGGCTTGAGGAGACCGAGACCGGCGAGAACGGCGATTACGTCTGCGCTGACACCGCGCGCAAGCTCGCGAAGTGGACGCGCGAGATGGACATGACCCGCCCGGTCACGGCCAACTGCATCCTGCCCTCGGCCAGCCACGCCTCCGGCTACGGCGACGCGCTCGACGTGATCGGCTACAGCTACCGGCGCGTGATGTACGACTACGGCTACGAGCACTACGACCTGCCGGTGATGGGCACCGAGAACGTCCCGCAGTGGCACGAGTGGAAGGCCGTGATGGAGCGCGACTTCGTCTCCGGCCTGTTTCTGTGGACCGGCGTCGACTACCTCGGCGAGTCCAACGAGAAATGGCCGCAAAAGGGCACGTCGAGCGGCCTGCTCGACACGGCCGGGTTCGAGAAGCCGGCTTATCACCTGTATCGCACGCTGTGGACCGATGAGCAGCATCTGGCGATCTTCACGACACCGCTCGAAGGTTCGCCCTACGAACTCAATGCAGACGGGGCGTTGGTGGAGAAGGAGCCGGGCGCATGGGAGCGCCGGCTGTGGACGTGGTATCCGTTGAACGAGCACTGGTCGTACGCCCCGGGCGAGTCGATTCTCGTCGAGGCTTACACGAACTGTGAGCGCGTCGAGCTGAGCCTGAACGGTCGAGCGTTGGGGGTGCAACGCTTGGCCGATCAAGACGATCGTGTTTGCCGCTGGGTGGTTCACTTCGAGCCCGGCGAGTTGGACGCGAAGGTCGGGTCGCAGGGCGATTCGACAACCGCGGCGAGCCGAGTGGTCACGCCCGGCGCGGTCGCCGCCGTCGTGCTTACTGCCGATCGGGAGTCCGCGACCGCCAATCGGGGCGACGTCGTGCACGCGGTCGTCCAGCTCGTCGACGACCAGGGCAACCCCGTGCAGACCGACAACCGCGAGGTCGTGTTCGAGATCGGCGACGGCCTGACGATCCTCGGCGTCGACAACGGGGCGATCGACAACGTGCAGCCGTACGCCTCGGACCGGCTGGTCACCCACCGCGGCCGGGCGTTGGCCGTGATCCGCGTCGATGACGCGGTCGGGGATGTCTCGATCGGTGCTGTTTCAACAGGGCTTCAAGCCGGGCGCGTCGACGTGAAAGTCACCGACGCGGCCGATCCATCAGAACCCGCCATCGCCTTCTCGACGTAAGGAATCCCCATGCCTCACACGCTCCCCGCACTCGCGTCCCTGATCGCCTGCGCCGCCGCCCCCCTGGTCGCGGCCAGCACCTCCGTCGAAGTGGCCCCCGACACCCGCCTCTCGATCGGTGGGGTCAGTGACTTCGAGCGAGAGAAGTACATCACTATCCACGCGACGCCCGCGGAGCCGGACATCTCCGACGAGCAGATCCGCTACATCGAGGACGTGCTTGAGGTGAGCTACGGGCGTGACGGCGGGATCCAGACCGGCACCCTCCGCAGCACGCCGGCCGACCCCAACAACCCCGACATGCCCGACGTCGAGTACCTCAAGACGCAGGGCGCTCAGCAGGTCGCGGATTGGGCGGCCCGTCAGCCGCGGTTCAAGCCCGAGTCGATGCGCGAGGTCGTGCTCTGCACGCACCCCGAGTACATGACCGGCCTGCCGGGCAACGAGTCCGCCGAGTTCGGCCCGCGCAGCCCCGAGTCCGCCGCCGAGTTCGTCGCGCAATTCCTCAAGAACTACTACACCGACGAGACCCGTCCCAAGTACTACGAGGTCTTCAACGAGCCGTTCATCAAGGCCCGCAAGCTCGACACGACCGCCGAGGTCATGAGCGAGCAGCACAACGTCGTGGCCCGACGCATCAAGGAGCTGACGCCCGACGTGATGGTCGGCGGGTACAGCGCCGCGTGGATGGAGCTCGAGGCCCGCGACTTCGAGCACTGGGAAGGCTGGATGAAGATGTTCATGGACGTCGCCGGCGACGAGATGGACTTTATCTCGTACCACCTCTACGACGGCGTCAACGTCGAGGGCACGCACGCCATCCGCACGGGCAGCAACGTCCAGGCGGTCATGGACATGATCGACACGTACAGCTACCTCAAGTGGGGTTACGCCAAGCCGGTGATGATCACCGAGTACGGCCGGATCATTAAGGAAGAGACCGACAAGCCTTGGCCGGATCGGCTGCGGCGCGAGGGGCCGGTCATTCGGTCGTTCATGGGCATGCTCATGACGTACATGGAGCACCCCGACCGCGTGCTCAAGGCGGTGCCGTTTATCCTCGGCGTCGGGTCGTGGACGTACAACGTGCAGGGCGGCATGCACAGCAGCGAGGACGCGCCGTCCGATTTTCTGCTGTACCGCCGGGCCGGCGACAACTACGTGCTCACCGAGCTGGCGCTGTTCTACGAGTTCTGGAAGGGCGTCCACGGCGAGCGGCGACTGGTCGAGATCGACAATCCCGACATCCGGGCGCACTACTTCGCCGACGGCCTGCGGCACACGCTCGTGCTGCACAACTTCGACGACGTCCCCCAGGGAGTCAGCCTCACCGGCTTCGACGGCCTCGACATCGCCAAGGTCACGAACCGCTCGCTGCAGGTCCACGGCGAGATCCCGACGCTCGACGAGCAGGCCCTCTTTGGCCTGCCCGAGACGATGACGCTCGAGCCGGGCGAGACGGTTGCGCTGTTGCTCGACCTCAAGCGCGCGACCGACGCCGACCAGACGCTCACGCGTTCGCGTCACTACCCGACGGACTACCTGCACGAGATCAAGGCCGGCGAGCCGGTGACGGTGTCGTTCGAGGACGTGCCCGGCGGGGTGGGCGACGGCCTGCTGCGGGTCGCGATCGGCCGCGATCAGTCGCTCTCGCTCCAGCCGACGGTCAGCGTCAACGGCCAGGCCGTCGATGTCCCGGACAACTGGAAGGGCGGCCTGCAGCGCGGCCGCGGCATGTTCTACGGCGTGATCGAGGTGCCCGTGCCGGGCGAGCTGCTCGACGGCGACGTCGACGTGACGCTGGAGTTCCCCGACGCGGGCGGCCGGGTCGCGACCGTCGTGCTGCAACGCGACCTTCTCGGCGACGGGTCGACCGATGGCTGATCCCGCCGAGGTCTCGCTGTCGGTCGAGTCGGGCGTTGGGACGATCACGCTCGATCGCCCCAAGGCCAACGCCTACACCGTCGACCTGCTGCAACGCCTGCTCGACACGGTCGACGCGGCGGACGGATCGGCCGACGCACGGGTGGTGCTGATCCGCAGCGCCCTGCCGCGGTTCTTCTGCGGCGGGGCTGATATCAAGGCCTTCGCGTCGAACGCGACCGAGACCAACCATCGGCTGGTCGAACTGGCCCGGGCCGTCGTCGCGCGGATCGAGTCGAGCGGCAAGCTGTTCGTCGCCGTGATCCGGGGCCACGCGCTGGGCGGCGGGCTGGAGCTGGCGATGGGGTGCGACCTGCGATGGGCCGCGGCGGGCGAGTACCTGCTTGGCCTGCCGGAGGTGAAGCTCGGGCTGATCCCGGGCAACGGCGGGTGCGTGCGGCTGCCGCGCCTGATCGGGCCGAGCCGGGCGTTGGACATGCTGGCGACGGGGCGTTCCGTGACGCCGAACGAGGCCGCCGCGATGGGGCTGGTCGATCGGCTGATCCCGGTGGACGGCTTCGACGACGAGGTCGCCGGCCAGGCTCAGACGCTGGCGAGCGCCGCCCCGCTCGCGGTTGCGGCGATCAAGCGATACCTGCGTGAGTCGCAGGGCCTTGGCCTCGATGACTCGCTGGCGCTCGAGACGCGATGCGTCGAGCCGCTGTACGACTCCGCCGACGCGGCCGAGGGGCTGGCGGCGTTTGTCGAGAAGCGCGAGGCCCGTTTCACCGGCGCGTGAGCGGCTGACTCAGCGGCGCGGCTACTCGTAGCGCAGGTAGACGGTCCGCTTCTGCAGGTAGCCCTCGAGGCCGTGGAAGCCGTCCTCGCCGCCGAGCCCGCTGAGCTTGTGGCCGGTGTGGTAGCCCTGGATGTAGCCGCAGATGCCCTTGTTGACGAAGACCGTGCCGGTCTGCAGCTCGCGTGTGGCGTGCATGATGGTCTGGAAGTTCTGCGTCCAGAGATAGGCCGACAGGCCGTCGTCGCGGCGGTTGACGATGTCGGCCGCCTCGTCGTAGCCGGAGATCTTCACGACCGGCAGCACGGGCCCGAAGATCTCCTCGGTCACGGCGTCCATGTCTTTCGAGGCGTTCACCAGGACGGTCGGCTCGTACCAGTTCCCGCCGGCAAGGCCCTCGACTTCCCAGCGTCGCCCGCCGATTGCGACCTCGGCGCCCTGGGCGACCGTGCTCTTGACGATGCCGTCGATGCGGTCGACGCCGCCTGCGGTGGTGTAGGGGCCCATGTGGGTGTCGGGCGACATCGGGTCGCCGACGCGGACCTGCTCGACGCGCTTGAGCAGCTTCTCGGTGAACTCGTCGGCGATGTTCTCGTGGACGAGCGCCATCTCGTTGCAGATGCAGACCTGCCCGCAGTTGGCGTAGCGCGCGATCACGGCCGCCTCGACGACCTCGTCCACGTCGACGTCGTCGAGCACGATGAATGGCGCCTTGCCGCCGAGCTCGAGCGACATCGCGGTGATGTTCTTGGCCCCGCTGGCGTAGATGGCCCGGCCGGCGGGGATGCTGCCGGTGACGGTGACGAGCTTGGTGATCGGGCTCTCGACCAGCGTCTGGCCGACCTCGCCGACCGACCCGGCGACCATGTTGATCACGCCCGGCGGCAGGCCCGCCTCGTCGACGATCCGGCAGAACTCGCTGGCGGTCACGGGCGTGGCGTCGTGCGGCTTGAGCACCATCGTGTTGCCGGTGACCAGCGCCGGGCCGACCTTGCGGCCGATGAGCGCCAGCGGGAAGTTGAACGCGCAGAGCCCGACCGTCACGCCAAACGGCACCTTGGTGATCCACAGCGACTCGTTCGGCGCGTCCGACGGCAGGATGTCTCCCTGCAGGCGACGCGCGGCTTCGGCTGAATAGGTCAGGTATTGCAGCGTGCCGTCCACCTCGCCCTGCGCCTCGGCGAGCGTCTTGCCTTGTTCTTGGACGAGCAGCTTGGCGAAGTGGTCGCGCTCGGCCTCGAGCCCCTTGACGATGTTCATCAGGTGGACCGACCGGTCGTGAGCCGGCATCGCCGACCAGCCGGCCTGGGCCCGTTGCGAGGACTCGAGCGCCTCCTCGGCCTGGGCCTTGGTGCACGACGCGATCGTCGCCCAGACCTCGCCGGTCGCGGGGTTCTCGACCTCGATCGACGCGCCCGTCGGCGAATCGATCCACTGGCCATCGATGTAACAGCGGTACGTGTCGACGTCGGGCGCGATCGTGGGCATGAAATGGGGCTCGTTCGGGGCGTGAGGTCAGATCCGGCGTGCCGGGGCGGATCCGCAACCGCCGCGACGACAACGTCATATTAAGCACGCGGCGGGGATGAATTGTCTGGCCGAGATTGAAAACTGTCAACAAAATCGATACGCTTCCGCTCCGCGCGAGACCTCGTGGGCTCTTGTTGAGCCGGTGCCGACGCCGGCCGCATCATGGTTTCGCCGCCTCCGTCTTATCATCGCCGCCCCGTGGTTCCCGCTATGTCTACCGACTCCGCCCCCCTCAGCGCCGCCTCGCAACGAGCGCTCAATTACACCCTTGGCCCGGAGTGGTTCTGCGAGTTCCGCGTGTCGGATTTGCAGGGCGACTTCGCCTATGAGGAAGGCGTGATCCGCCGCGATCCCAGCGCCCTCTTAAAGGTCGATGACGAGTACTTCTGCTGGTACACCAAGGGCGAGGGCGAATCGGCCGGGTTCGGCACCGGTGATCCCTCTAAGAAGGTGTTCCCCTGGGACCTGACCGAGGTGTGGTACGCCACGTCGAAGGACGGGTTGCACTGGACGGAGCAAGGCCGAGCGATCGGCCGCGGGCCCGAGGGCGCGTACGACGACCGAGCGGTGTTTACGCCCGAGGCGTTTGCCTTTGGCGGGCGGTTCTACCTTTGCTACCAGGTGGTCAAGTTCCCTTACGTCAACCGCGTCAAGGAACACATCGCCATGGCCGTCGCCGACTCGCCGCACGGCCCGTGGACCAAGACCGATCAGCCCGTCGTCCGCACCGCCGAGAACGGGCAGTGGCGCGGCGACGAGGACAACCGGTTCCACGTGATCTCCAAGGGTGACTTCGACAGCCACAAGGTCCACGACCCCTGCGTGCTGCACTACCGCGACAAGTTCTTCCTGTACTACAAGGGCGAACGCATGGGCGAGGAGATGACGTTCGGCGGGCGCGAGATCGCCTGGGGCGTCGCCATCGCCGATCAGCCGCTCGGGCCGTACACCAAGAGCCCTTACAATCCGGTCACCAACAGCGGCCACGAGGTCTGCGTCTGGCCTTATCGCGGCGGCATCGCGGCGCTGCTGACCACCGACGGCCCGGAGAAGAACACGATCCAGTACGCCGAGGACGGCATCAACTTCGAGATCAAGGCCGTCCTCAAGGGCGCCCCCGAGGCGCTCGGCCTCTACCGCGGCGACGACCCCGATGGCCACCCGCTCAACAGCCTCAAGTGGGGCGTCTGCCACCGATACAGCGACGACTGGAAGTGGCAGTACATCCGCCGATTCGAGACGTACCAGCCGCGTAAGAAGGACTGACTCAACTTACCCCTCGCCTCCACCGCAGCCAAGACCCATGAAAGCCGCCGTTCTCCAGCAAGACAAGTCGTTCGTGATCGAAGACCGCGACCCGCTGCCCCCCGGCCCGGGTGAGGTCCGCCTGGACGTGGCGTGGTGCGGCGTCTGCGGCACGGACCTGCACATCTACCACGGCAACATGGACGCCCGCGTTGCCTTCCCCGAGGTCATCGGCCACGAGGCCAGCGCGGTCGTCGCGGCCGTGGGCGAAGGCGTCGAGAACGTGGCCGTTGGCGATCCGGTGGTGGTCCGCCCGCTCGACGTCCAGGGCGAGTGCACGGCGTCCAAGCGCGGCTACAGCCACATCAGCAGCAAGATGAAGTTCATCGGGATCGACTCGCCCGGCGCGTTCCAGAACCAGTGGAACGTGCCCGCCGAGCTGCTGCACAAGCTGCCCCAAGGCATGGACCTGAAGGTGGCGGCGTTTGTCGAACCTCTGGCGGTGGCGTGCCACGACGTCAAGATGGCGAAGCTGGAAGCCGGCGAGCGGGCGGTGGTGATGGGCGGCGGGCCGATCGGGATGCTGGTCGCGATGGTGGCGAAGGCGAACGGGGCGTCGGTGCTGCTGTCGGAGGTCAACCCGACCCGGCTGAAGCTGGCCGAATCGCTGGGCTTCTCGACGGTGAACCCGGCCGAGGCGGACGTCGAGGCGGCGGTGACCGAGTTCACCGGCGGCGACGGCGCGGAGGTGGTGTTCGAGGTGTCGGGCGCGGCCGCGCCCATCGAGATGATGACCAAGCTCGCGGGGGTGCGCGGCCGGGTGGTGGTGGTCGCGATCGTGCCCAAGCCTGCGCCGGTCGACCTGTTCCAGGTCTTCTGGAAAGAGCTGCAGATCATCGGGACCCGCGTGTACGAGCCCGATGACTACGACCGCGCGATCGCGATGCTCGCCGCGGGTCAGATCGACACCGGCAAGCTCATCACCGGCGAGTTCGGGCTCAGCCGGATCGGTGAGGCGTTCGATAGCCTGACCTCCCAGGCCAACCACATGAAGGTCTTGGTCGATTGCCAAGGCTGACCGCTTCCCACCGTTCTTAGCCGGAGCCAACGCACGATGAGTGTTCTCGATCAATTCAAGCTGACCGGTAAGACGGCCCTCGTGACGGGGTGCAAGCGTGGGATCGGCCGGGCGATGGCCGTGGCGCTCGCCGAGGCGGGGGCGGACATCGTCGGCGTGAGCGCGACGCTCGAGCCCTCGGGCAGCGCCGTCGAGCAAGACGTGCAGGCGCTCGGCCGCAAGTTCTCGTCCTACCAATGCGACTTCGCCGAGCGCGACGACCTGTACCGCTTCATCGAGCGGGTCAAGGCCGACCAGCCGCCCATCGACATCCTCGTCAACAACGCCGGCACGATCCTCCGCCAGCCCGCGGCCGAGCACTCCGACGAGTACTGGGACCGGGTCGTCGAGGTCAACCTCAACGCCCAGTTCATCCTCACCCGCGAGATCGGCGCCACGATGCTCGAGCACGGCGGCGGCAAGGTGATCTTCACGGCGTCGCTGCTGACCTTCCAGGGCGGGATCACCGTCCCGGGCTACGCCGCGAGCAAGGGCGGGATCGGGCAGCTCACCATGGCGTTCGCCAACGAGTGGGCCGGCAAAGGCGTCAACGTCAACGCCATCGCCCCCGGCTACATCAGCACGGACAACACCGAGGCCCTGCGCAACGACCCGACCCGCCGCGAGCAGATCCTCGCCCGCATCCCGGCCGGTCGGTGGGGCGAGCCGGGCGACTTCGCCGGGCCGGTGGTGTTCCTCGCGTCGGATGCCTCGTCCTACATGCACGGGACCGTGATGCTCGTGGACGGCGGGTGGATGGGGCGGTAGAACCCGCCGTTTAATCCTCGGGTGATATCCGATTCAGGCAACGAAATGCCATCGATGGTCTGACGTCTACCGTATAGTGTCGATTAAAAGCGGTTGTTGTCTATTTCAGAGGCTCCGATGATCACCCGAACGATCCGTGAACAAGTCACCGCGAAGATCCGCGATCAGCTCGTCTCAGGCGAGTTCGACGGGGGGCAGGTTCTCCGCGAAACCGAGATGGCTAATCGCTTCGGCGTGAGCCGAGGCCCGATCCGCGACGCCTTCCTGCAGCTCTCGCAGGAGGGCTTCTTGGCCTATCAGGCAAACTGCGGGGTGACCGTTCGCCATCCCCCGAACCCCGAACACCGCTCGTTCATCGTGTCGCTCCGCCACCAGATCGAGGAGTTCGGGATCCGCGAGGGGCTCGAGACGATCAGCGATGGCGCGATCGCCGCGGTTGAAGCATCGCTCGCCGTCTTGCAGGACGCTTGCGATAGCAAGGTGGTTGCCGAGATCGCGAGCGCCGACATGGCGTTCCACGAGGCGATCCTTGAGGGGTGCAGCGGAGATGAGTTTGTCGGGGCGTGGCGGCAGCTGTGCTCACGGATGCAGATGGCCTACACGCGGCTGGATGACTACGGCGCGGTCTATGCCGAACATGTGACCATCTTCGAGGCGGTGAAGGCGAGAAACATCCCCGCCACGCTGAAAGCTATCGACGAGAATCTGAGATAGCCTAGATCACGCCTAAGTATTTATTTTAATTAATCTTAGGTTGATTTTTTTGAGACGGCATGTGTGAGTGTTTGCGGGGCAGCCTTGCGGATAATCGATCCATTCGGGGCCGATTTTCAGCTGAGTCAATGATGCGTGATTCGGCCCCGGTTTGGGTTGACGTACGGGGGTATCGGGGTAGACTGTTAACAAAATGTGCCGGCTGGAATAGTGGCTTTTGAGATGTGTCTGAGTCACGCTGTACTTGGTTTGCGTGCGTCACTCTGCGATCGTAGAGTCGACGATAAAGTACTTAATTTCCCGCTGATTTAGCTTCTCGTTGGCTGGGATCGCCTAAGGTCGGCCCATCCGCCGGCTCGAGATTGCACGGCTCAGGCCGTGCCGACGGATCCATCAAGTCATGACGATCAGTTCCAACGGCCTCGACCTGCATGCGGCGAATTCGGTGGTGCGGGAGACTCCTGCGCGGCCCCGCGTCGTGGACGTGCCCCGTGGCAGGCTTGCCTCGCGAGCTCGACCGACACAGGTCGTGGACGTCGCCGCCGGGTTGTTCCGCGTGCCTTTGCCGCGCGTCATGACCGACGCCATGCACGGCGACCACACGCACTTCGAACTGGTCACCGTGACGATCACGCTCGCGGATGGCAGCCACGGCACCGGGTACACCTACACCGGCGGCAAGGGCGGTCAAGCGATCCTCGCCATGGTCGAGCACGACCTGGCCCCGGTGGTGCTGGGCGAGGACGCCGCCGACATCGAGCACATCTTCCACAAACTCGAATACCACGTGCACTACGTCGGCCGCGGCGGCATCGCGTCGTTCGCGATCTCGGCGATCGACATCGCCCTCTGGGACCTCCGCGCCAAGCGAGCCGGCCAGCCCTTGTGGCGGATCGCCGGCGGGGCCGACAGCACCTGCAAGGCCTATCGCGGCGGCATCGATCTCGACTACTCGCTCGACGAGCTCGTGCAGAGTGTTCATGGTTATGTCGATGAAGGTTTCAACGCGGTCAAGATTAAGGTGGGCAAGGAGTCGCTCGACGAGGACCTGGCGCGATGCAAGGCCGTTCGCCAAGCCATCGGCGACAACGCGACCTTCATGGTCGACGCCAACTACTCGATGAGCATCCCGCAGGCGATCCGGGCGGCCAACGCCTTCAAGGCGTTCGACATCCTCTGGTTCGAGGAACCGATCCTGCCGGACAACTACCGCGGCTACGCCGAGATCACCGACGCGACAGGCGTCCCGCTGGCGATGGGTGAGAATCTGCACACGATCCATGAGTTCGGCTACGCCTTCGAGCAGAGCAAGCTGGGTTACATCCAGCCGGACGCCTCGAACTGCGGCGGCATCACCGGCTGGCTGAGGGTCGCCGAGTTGGCTGAGGAGCACGGCATCCCCGTCTGCTCGCACGGCATGCAGGAACTGCACGTCAGCCTCGTCGCCTCGCAGCCCCACGGCGGCTGGATCGAGGTTCACAGCTTCCCGATCGACGAGTACACCAAACGCCCCCTTCAGGTCCGCGACTACCGAGCCGTCGCGCCGGACACGCCGGGCATCGGCGTCGAGTTCGACTGGGCCAAGCTCGCCCCCTATCGGCACGGTCAGAGCCGCACACCGCATCGGCTATAGTCCTCGACCGTACCGATTTCAACAGCTTGTCCGGCCAGGAACGCATCAGCGATGACGCTATCCGACTCGCCACGTTTCGAACTCGACCTCAGCGGCAACCAATGGAAGATGGAGCGCGCCCGACCCGGAACGGGCGTCGCCGAGGAGTTCCACCTCGCGCCCTCTGAGTACCAAGGCATCTACTACAGCTGGAACCAGGCCTCCGTGCCCGGCGACGTCTTCTCCGACCTGCAACGCGCAGGCGAGATCGACGACCCGTTCTTCGCACGCAACTACCACAAGGCCAAGTGGGTCCAGGACTACGAGTGGTGGTACGTCACCAAGTTCAACGTCCCCGCCGAGCTCGAGGGCCAGCGCTTCCACCTGCACTTCGAGGGCGTGGACTACAGCTTCGAGGCGTGGCTCAACGGCGTCTCGCTGGGCGGGCACACCGGCATGTTCTCGTCGTACCGCCCGGACGTGACGGACGCGATCCGCTTCGAGCAGTGGTTCGAGGGCTGCAACATCCTCATGATCAAGCTCGACCCGGCGCCCAAGAACCTGGCGAACGTCGGCGGGCGGAAGTTCTGCTTCCAGGGCGACTACCTCACCGGCGTCGTGCCGATGGGCATCTGGCGGCCGGTGCGTGTCGTCGCAACGGGCGGCGTCAAGATCGAGTACGCGCGGATCGAGACGCCGATGGGCGGCGTCGATCACACGGGGCCGGAGGACGTCGACGCAACGCTCGACGCAACCGCCACCATCGAGCTCGAGGTCCGTAACTCGGGCGCCGCGGCGACGGACGTGGCTTTCACAGTCGACGTGGCCGGCGCCAACGCCGCGGCCGGCGCGGGCAGCGGACACGGCACGCACACGGCGACGGTCGAGCCGGGCGTCGGCTTCGTGCGGTTCGAGGTCCCGCTCAAGGACGTCAAGCGCTGGTGGCCGTGGGACATGGGCGGCCAGCCGCTGTATCACGCGACGATCGACGCAGCCATCGACGGCCAGGCGTGCGACCGGGTCGTCGAGCGCTTCGGCGTCCGCGAGATCACCATGGCCCGCAACCCGGGTTACACGCCCGAGCAGGCGGAGTTCCCCTGGACGTTCCTGGTCAACGGCCGCCGGCACTACCTCCGCGGCGCGTGCTGGAGCGGCCCGCCGTCGCTGCTCTACGGGCGGAACACGCCCGCCAAGTACGAGAGCCGGGTCGAGCAGGTCCGCGAGGCCAACATCAACCACCTGCGCATCTTCGGCTGGCACCCGCCGGAGATCCCCTACTTCTACGACCTCTGCGACGAGGCCGGGATCACCGTGTGGACGAACTTCACGTTCGCCACGCAGGCCTACCGCGCGACGCCCGAGTTCATGGCCGGCGCCGAGGAAGACTGCATCCACACCGTCAAGGACCGGCGCAACCACCCCAGCGCGATCTTCTTCATGGGCGGCGAGGAGGTCTTCTTCAGCCACGCCCACGCCGAGAGCGACAACCGCCGCATCATGGAAGCGATGGGCGAGGCGATCGCGCCGCACACGTCCACGCCGTACGGCCTGGCGTCGCCGCTGTCCGAGGCGTTCGGCCAGAAGATGGGCTTCAAGGCGCACGACTCCGTCCACGCCAACGGCCACTACTACGGCGCCGGGCGGAAGTTCATGGAGGACTTCTACCCCAAGCTCGACTACTGCATCGTCCCCGAGCTCACCGCCGCATCCGCGCCGGACGTCGCGAGCCTCAAGCGGTTCATCCCCGAAGACGAACTCTGGCCGATGGGCCCCAGCTGGGGCTACCACCACGCCGACCTCGAGGTGCTCAAGACGCTCAACTACGAGGTCTTCGGCCACCCGCGCTGCGACGGGCTCGAGGAGTTCGTCGAGTCCACGCAGACGGCGCACGGCGTCATCGCGCAGTTCGCGCTCGAGAGCCTGCGCCGCCTCAAGCCCAAGAACAGCGGCATCGGCCTCTGCCATTTCATGACGCACTGGCCCGACATCAAGTGGGGCATTATCGACTACTACGGCGTCAAGAAGCGCTGCTTCGAGGACGTGACTCGCGCGTATCAGCCGGTCCTGCCGACGCCCGACTACGTCAAGCGCCGCTGGAACCCCGGCGAGACGTTCGACGCCGGGCTGGTCGTTGTAAACGACACCTTCACCCGGTTCGACAGGGTGACGCTCGAGTGGACGGTGCACCTCCCGACCGGCCAGGCGACGGAAGGATCGGTCACCGGCGACGTCCCGCCCGACAGCACGAGCGAACTCGGCCGGATCGCCTTGCCGCTGCCCGCAGACCTGGGCACCGCCCCGACGCAGGGGCTCTACGCCGTGCCGACGTTCCGGCTCGACCTGCGTCTGCGGACCGACGACGGCCGGGTCCTCGCCGAGAACCATCACACCCTGCTGGTCGACGACCAGGACGCGGCACACGCGGAGGCCATCCGCCTCAACGACGAGATGAATCAGGGCCGTGAACACTTCGGGAAGAGCTATTACCGCTACTTCCCCGAGATGTTCGACCTGGACGCCTGACTCGTTTGGCGTGACCGCTGCATCGCGACGCTGGCTCGGTGCGCACATAACACGCGTGATCGTCGCTCATTTAGCGACGCGACTCGTCGCGTGGATCGGACGGTGAGCTCCGGGACGCGTTGCCTTAGCCGGGCTGCCACGCAGCCCGGGGTTGCGGATGCGCACGATCTGGACCGCACGAGGTCGGTCTTGCGTGACGGACGACCCACCCCGGGACGCGTCGCGTCTCGGCTGCGGACTGGTTAGCCGCCGCCCTTGGGCGGCGTGGTGATCGTCGATCGCAACGCAGAAGCGCCGCCCAAGGGCGGCGGCTAACACGGACACCCGTACTTGCGCGCGCCACGGCTGCCGCGCATCCGTGGTTAGGAACGCCCCGTGAGCGGCTCGTCCCCCATCGGCAGGGCACGTACGAGCATCGTGAGAGTCGGGGAAGACCGCCGGACGGGACGCCCCCGACCCAAGTGGTTGGCCGGGCGGCCGACGAACGACGATCGCGACCCTGCCTTAGCGATCGACGGACGCGTGAGCTGCAGAGGCCGCGCCGCCCCTCCCCCCGGCGTGTTGCGTGACAAGTGAGCAACCGCTGCGGAACGTCGGCGAAGCAGCGCGAGCGTCACGCGAGGCTCGTTGACAG
>JBCCZA010000042.1:0-20045 GCA_039188455.1 Planctomycetota bacterium | reverse complement strand
TCGAAGGTTGCCGAATTCATGTCCACCACTTGGCCCAAGTCGGTGAGGATCGCGTCGCTCAGGTCGCTCGCGGCCTGCTCCAGGGCGGCTTTGGCCAGCGGGTTGGCGGTGAAATACCCGCCGTCTTGCGAGAAGTCGAGATCGACCTCGATCGCGTACGCGGCGCCACCGCCCGTAACGATCGCCGTAGCGGCTGCCAGTGTGGCAAAACGATTCATACTTCAACCTCCTGATATCAGACCCGAAACGCGTGCCGGCGGAACCGCGGCCGACAACCTCCTGCGACAAAAGATACCAGCCGAGGCCACCGCCGCAAGCATCGTGTCGGCAGTGACGTGTCGCCGACCGGCGCTTCGTCAAACCGTGTTAAGCCCGTGTCAGGGCTGCGGCCTTGCCCTACTCAGCGGGCCTTGCCGCCGGCGTGGTCCTTGTCGAGCAGGCCGTCGCGCAGGCGGATGACGCGCTCGCAGTGTTCGGCGATCGCCTCGTCGTGCGTGACCATCACGATGGTCAGGCCCTGTTCGTGCAGGCCGGCGAAGACGTCTAGGATCGCCTCGCCGGTCTTGCTGTCGAGGGCGCCGGTGGGTTCGTCGGCGAGCAGCAGGGCCGGCGTGGTGACCAACGCACGAGCGATCGCGGCCCGCTGGCACTGACCGCCGGAGAGCTGGGCCGGGCGGTGGTGCATGCGGTCGGCCAAGCCGACTTTTTCTAGCGCGGCGGCCGACCGCTCGCGCCGCTCGTGCCGCGGCATCGCCTGGTAGAACAGCGGCACCTCGACGTTCTCCTGGATCGTCAGCTGGGCGATCAGGTTGAACGCCTGGAAGACGAAGCCCAGCTTGCGGCCGCGGGTGGCGCTGAGGTTGTCGTCGCTCATCTGCGCGACGTCGATGCCATCGATGAGGTACTGCCCGGTGGTTGGCCGATCGAGGCAGCCGATGATGTTCATCAGGGTCGACTTGCCCGAACCCGACGGGCCCATCACGCAGCAGTACTGCCCGCGCGGGATGTCGACGGACACGCCGGCGAGCGCGTGCACCGGCGGCGCCGAGGCGTGCTTCTGGTAGGTCTTGGTGACGTCGACGATGCGGGCGACATGCTCGACCGCGGGGTCGGTCGGCGTCGAAGGCTCGGTCGTGGGGGCGGTCGCTTGCACAGGCACATCGTAGTGCGTCGGCGCAGGCGGAGCGGCGGTCAGCCGGCCTTGGCGTGCTGGGCCCTGAGCCAGTCCTGCTCGCGCTGCTCAAGGATCTTGCAGCGCTCGGCCCACTCGACGAACGCCTCGACCCGATCGCCGATCGGCGCCTGAGCCCCGTAGTCGCCGACGAATTCCATGCCCAGGTCGGTCCAGCCGTCTCGCGGCTCGCCGACGTGCGTGACCCGCGCGTCGCCCACGGCCGGCGTGTCCCGATCGGGCAGCGTCAGACGCATCGCATAACGCTCGCAGCCCGCGATCCGCCGGCGCAGCTCGGGCGTCGTCCGCACCCGCAACTTGGCTCCGCCGCCGCTGACGTCGATGACCTCGGCCTCGATCAGTTCGTTGGCGAAGCGTGGGTCGCCGCCATCGCCGGGCAGCGGCGTCAGCCAGGCCGGCTCGTCGATGATCAGCGTCGTGTTCAGCCGATACCACGCCCGCCGCTGCACCGACTCGACCACCCCAGGCCCACGCAGCACCAGCGTCCGCAGCGGCTGACCGCCCGAAAGCGGCACGCTCCCGCGGTCGACGATCTGACAGGCCCCCTCATACCGATACGCCCCCCGCGCCACGACCAGCGTCAGTGTCTTGCCTCGCCCCAACACCCGCCCGCGGATCGACGGCACCTCGATCGTCACGCCGATCGCGCCGGCCTTCGCTGTCTCCCCCGGCCCGAAGACACGCACGCGCACCGGCGGGTCGACGGGCTCGTCGCTCACGTCCGAGACCAGCGCCGCGCCCTGCGACGAGATCAGCTCGCCCAGCAGCTCGTTCCACGCATCGGTCTTGGCGTTATCGGTCGGCATGGGTTCTGGCCCCTGGTTCTCTGGGGAGAGATCGGCCAAACACGAGCCGCGCTAAACTCCGCCGATGCACCCGCCGGCACCCCGCACCGACTTGGCCGCGACCGTCGGCCCGCTGGTGCGCTCCGGCGGGGTCGGAGTGCGCCGGGCGCTCGAGTCGATCGCCCAGGCCGGGCCGGCCGCCGTGCAACTCGACGCGACGCTCGCGGGCACCCGGCCGCGCGAGCTCGACACGCGGGCCAGGCGGGACCTGCTCGCCTCGGTGCGCCGGCGTGGCCTCGAGCCCGGCGGGATTGACTGTTTCGTGCCGACCGCGCATCTCGCCGGCGGGCCCGACCTCGATCGCGCGATCGCCGCGGTGTGCGCCGCGATCCACCTCGCGGCCGACCTCGGCCGGCTGTGCGTCTCGCTGGCGCTGCCGCCGATCGACGATCTGCCGGGCGACGCGCTCGATGCCGTGCTCGCCGCGGCGGACGCGCACGACGTGCCGCTGGCTCTGCACGCCGAGCACGACCTCGACGCGCTGCGTGGGCTCGTCGAGTCGATCGGCTCGCCGGGCATGCGGATCGGCGTCGACGCGGCATCTTGCCTGATCGCCGGAATCGACGTCGCGGCCGCTGCGACCGCCGACATCGCCTCGCTCCGCCTCGCCGACGCCAAGACCGATCGCGACCGGCAGTGGTCGCGGTGCGCCGTCGGCGAGGGCGAGCTCGACGTCACCGCGGCCTACATCGCCGCGGAGCTCACCTCCCGCGGCGGCCGGCCCGTCGTCCTCGACCTGACCCGCGTCGAACAACCCGGCGACGCGATGCGCCGAGCCGTTGCCGCGTGGCGGGCCCACGCCCCGCAGCTGCCGTGACCCGCCGCCGACGCCGCCCATCGACCGGCCGACGCCGAGGCCCGAGCAAGCTCGCCCGCGGCACGCGCGACGCGGCCCGTCGATCGGCCGTGGTCTTCACCCGGTTTACCGCCGGCCTGCACGCCGCCGCGATCGCGCTGCTCGCCCTCACGGCCGGCACACCCCCGGCCGGCAGCGACGTCTTCGCCCTGCTGTGGCTGCGCGAGCAGCGGCCCATCATCCTGCTCGCCGGGGCGATGTGGGCCGCGGCGGGCGTGCTCACCGCGATGGCCTGCGCGATCCGTGGGCCACACCGGCGATGGTTGATAGCGGTGTGGGGGATCGCGGCGGTGCTGACGGTGTTGATCGCCGGCGACCGGCTGGCCGCGTGGGTGCGGCTGCTCATCTTGTACTACGGCTGAGGCTCGCCGCCGTCCTCGCCCCCACCCTCACCACGGCGACGCCGATGCCCCGCCCGCCCGGCCGCGTACGCCTCGGGCGACATCGCCAGGTCCGGCTCGGCAACCCCCTCGGCCGCCTGCCTGTGCAGTTCCTTGAGAAACGGCACGCACCACCCGCACCCCGTCCCGGCCGACAGGCACTCGCTGATCAGGCTCGCGACCACCGGCTTCTCCCGCCGGCAGTACGAGACGATCTTGCGCTTGCTCACCCGGAAGCACAGGCAGACGTGGTCGTCGTCGCGCATCCCGACACGATACGCCCGACCCGCAGCCAAGCCTCGCCCTGCGGGCGTCGGGCTAAACATCTCTCCACTCAACATCTGCCACCCGACATCACCCATCTACCATCCCCCGATGCCCGACCCGCCCGTCGATGCCTATCAGCGCCTCATCGAGGCCCTCACCACCCTCGCCGGCATTGGCCCCCGCTCGGCCCAGCGCATCGCCTTCGACCTGCTCAAACGCCCCGCCGATCACACCGACGAGCTCATCGACGCCCTCCGCCGATTCCGCCACGACCTGCGCGCCTGCTCAATCTGCGGCCACGTCTCGGACGCCGACCCCTGCCGCTTCTGCACCGACCCCAAGCGCGACCCGCACACCGTCCTCGTCGTCGAGCAGCCCACCGACGCCCTCACCCTCGACCAGACCGGCGCCTATCGCGGCCGCTTCCACGTCCTGCTCGGCAGGCTCTCCCCGCTCGACGCCATCGGCCCCGGCGACCTCAACCTCGACCCCCTGCTCGACCGACTCGACACCGAGCCGATCAACGAGGTCGTCCTCGGCCTCTCGCCCACCCTCGAGGGCGACGGCACCGCCCTCTACCTCACCGACGCCCTCACCCAACGCAAGCCCGACCTCACCGTCTCCCGGCTCGCCCGCGGCCTGCCCAACGGCGCCAACCTCAATACCCTCTCCAAGGCCGTCCTCGCCGACGCCATCCACGGCCGACACTGACGCGATGGCCTTCGCCGTCCGCCCCGCCCTTCGGGCGTTGGGCTAAACCAAAATCATCCATCACAAATCTGAAATCACCAATCTGCCATCTGCCATGCTCAAAACCCCCATCCTCCACCCCGACGTCCTCCTCGGCCTCGGCCGCCTCGGCCACGGCAGCAAGGTCTTGCTCTCCGACGGCAACTTCCCGCATGCCACCGCCACCCCACCCACCTGCCACCGCGTCTTCCTCAATTACGCCCCCGGCCTGATCAACGCGACCGACATCCTCGGCCCGCTGCTCGACACCCTCCCCGTCGAACGCGCCGAGGTCATGCAGCCCAACCGTGACGGGCCCTACGCCATGCAGGACGACCCGCCGATCTTCGCCGAGTACCAGGCCATGCTCGCGCCCCACGGCGTCGACACGCTCGACCCCCTCGAACGCTTCGCCTTCTACGACGCCGCCCGCGAGCCCGACGTCGGCCTGCTCATCGCCACCGGCGAGCAACGCATCTACGCCAACCTCCTGCTCACCATCGGCGTCGTCAAGCCCGACTGACGACGCCACCGACAGGCCAACGCATGGACGAATCGCAACGCGTCGCCCGACTCGAGCACCCCGGCCGCAAGGTCGACGTCGTGCTCGACACCGATACGTACAACGAAATCGACGACCAGTTCGCCCTCGCGTACGCGCTGCTCAGCGGCGAGAGCATGACGCTGCAGGCCGTGCACGCCGCGCCGTTCCACAACACGCGATCGACGGGACCCGCCGACGGCATGGAACGCAGCTACGAGGAGATCGGCCGCATCCTCGACAAGCTCGGCCGGACCGACGTGCCGGCCTTCCGCGGCGCCGAGCGCTGGTTCGCCGACGCCGGGCCCGACACCGGCGGCGACGCCGCCGATGACCTGATCGAGCGCGCGATGGCCCGCCCGGACGACGACCCGTTGTACGTCGTCGCCATCGCCGCGCCGACCAACATCGCCGCCGCGCTCACTCGCCGGCCCGAGATCATCGACCGGATTGTCGTCCTCTGGCTAGGCGGGCACGCCCTGCACTGGCACAACGCCAACGAGTTCAACCTCAAGCAAGACCTGCCCGCCTCGCGCGTGCTCTTCGACTGCGGTGTCCCGCTGATCCAGTTCCCCTGCCGATGCGTCGTCGAGACGATGACCACCACCCACGCCGAGATGCAGGAGCACGTCGCAGGCACGTCGCCCATCGGCGACTACCTCGCGGCCATCTTCGACGAGTTCGTGGACGACGTTCCGGGGCGGACCAAGGTGATCTGGGACCCCGCGCCCGTCGGCTGGCTGGTCGACGCCCGATGGGCCGAGTCGCAGCTGGTTCCCAGCCCGATCATCGCCTCCGACCAGCCGCCGCGCTACGCCTTCGACCACCGCCGCCACCTCATCCGCTCGGCCACCGCCGTCAAACGCGACGGTATCTATGGCGACCTCTTCACCAAGCTCCGCAACGCTCACGCTTGACGCCGCCATCGCCGCGGGCGACACTGCTCGGCCCGGTCGAGGTACCGGCGTCGCCACGGGAGCGGCGCCAGGCGTCGGTCGACCGGCCCCCGGAATCCGCCCTCGTGCGGGTAACCCGGAACAACACCCCATCCCGCCCCTTCTCTCGCCAGAACACCCCCACATCGCCATGACCGAAACCGCGACCGAAGATCGCCCCGCGCTGTCCGTCACCATCGAAGACGCCGGCCCGGCTCGCAAGAAACTCGACATCACCGTCCCCGAGTCCCGCATCCAGGACAAGATCGAGGAGAACTACGACAAGCTCAGCGACGACGCCGCCATCCCCGGCTTCCGCCGCGGCCGCGCCCCGCGCCGGCTCGTCGAGCGCAAGTTCGGCAAGGCCATCCGCGACGACGTCCGCGGCCAGCTCCTCTCCGAGGCCTACACCCAGGCCTGCGAGGACAACGGCCTCGACGTCCTCGGCGAGCCCGTCGTCTCCTCCGACAAGGGCGAGAACGAGCCGCCCGACCTGCCCGAGACCGGCGACATGTCCTTCACCGTCGAGGTTGAGGTCACCCCCGAGGTCGAGCTGCCCGACTTCTCGACCCTCAAGGTCGACAAGCCCGCCGCCGAGGTCACCGACGAGGACCTCGACAAGCAGATCGAGATCTACCGGGAACGCTTCGGCAAGAGCACCAAGGTCGAGGGCGAAGAGGTCAAGGAAGGCGACTACGTCACGGCAGACGTCAGCGTCTTCGCCGGCCACGACGTCGCCGACGACGCCGAGCCGCTGTTCCAGGCGCCAGGCCAGTACGTCCGCGCCTCCGGCGAGGACCGCGACCACAAGGGCCACGCCGCAGGCATCGTCCTCGACGAGCTCGGCAAGGAGCTCATCGGCAAGACGCCGGCGTTCGAGGTCAGCGTCGCCACCACCGGCCCCGCCGCCCACGAGAACGACGACATCCGCGAGAAGGACGTCACCGTCAAGCTCAATGTCACCGGCATCGAGCGGCTCGAGCCCGCTTCGGTCGATGAGGTCGTCCAGCACCTCGGGGCCGAGAACGAGGAGCAGCTCCGCACGCAGCTCCGCCAGTACCTCGAGCAGCAGGCCGTCGGCCGACAGACCGAGGCCATGCACGCCCAGGTCCGCGACCAGCTGCTCGACGCCGTCGAGCTCGACCTGCCCGAGGGGCTGACCGGCCGGCAGATCGAGCGCACGCTCCAACGCGAGCGGATGCAGATGATGTACCAGGGCACGCCCGAGCAGGACGTCGAGGACCGCATGGCCGAGCTGCGTCAGTCTTCCGAGGAGGCGACCCGCAGCCAGCTCAAGCAGTTCTTCATCCTCGACCGCGCGAGCAAGAACCTCGAGATCGAGGTCGGCGAGAACGAGCTCAACGGCCGGATCGCCCAGATCGCGATGCAGCAGGGCCGTCGGCCCGAGAAGCTCCGCCAGGAGATGATGCAGCGCGGCGAGATCGAGCAGGTCTACCTGCAGATCCGCGAACACAAGACGCTCGACAAGGTCCTGGAGCAGGCCCAGGTCACCGACGCCCCCGCCGAGGCCGGCGAGGAAGCGCCCAAGACGTCGGCCAAGAAGAAGTCGACGAAGAAAAAGTCGACCAAGAAGAAGACCGCCAAGAAGTCGGACGACTGACTCACCCGATCCCCGGCCGCGTCGAATGATGCCCGTACTGCCTCCGCTGACGCCGATCCTCGCCCAGGCGATGGACTGGGACCGGGTGATCTTCTGGGTGGTCGCGCTGGTCGGTCTGGCGATCGCCGGGGCGGTCGTGCTGGTGGTGGTCCGCAAGGTGCTGATGTCCGAGAGCGTGGCCCCGCCGTCGGTCGGGTTCGGCCTGCGGGACCTCGAGGCGATGCGCGACCGCGGCGAGCTGACGGACGAGGAGTACCAGCGGGCTCGCGGCAAGATGGTGGCCCGGCTGGCCGGCGAAGACGAGCCCGGCGAGGCCGAGGTGCCCGTGGAGGTCGTCCCCGGAGAGGCACCGGCCGGCGACGACACGCCAGCGACGGACGAACCCCCCGGCGACAACGACGACGAGGCCGAGCAACCGGACGAGCCGGGCGAACCGGGCGACGACGAGCCCGATAACCGCACTGGGTGAACGCCGCCCCCGCGGAGCGAGCCGTTTCACCGCGTTTCCGCCGGCTCGATGCTTGTCGGTTGGACGCGCCGTCTGATACGCTTATCGAATCGCCGTGAGCCGCGGTCTCCGCCCGCTCGCACTAAGGGGTCCGCGACCGTTGGACGATGATCCCGTGTCGGCGCGCCTCGGCACGTCACGGCCTCGCCATCCCTTCGTTTTTGAGACGCGCGACCCATGCCCAACAGCAACGGCGGCAACGACGGCTCCGACCCCTTCGGCACCAGCGACTCCGGTAACGGCGGCTTCAAGGGCCGCCGCGTCACCACCTGCTCGTTCTGCGGCAAGACCTCTCGTGAGGTCGGCCCCATGGTCGAGGGGCCCAACGACGTCTACATCTGCGGCAACTGCACCGACCTCTGCCAGAACATCTTCAAGCAGGAGCGGCGCCGGGTCCACGGCGGACGCACCAACCTCGGCGCGATCCCCTCGCCGCGTCAGCTCCGCGAGTTCCTCGACCAGTACGTCATCGGCCAGGACATCGCCAAGCGCGCCCTCTCCGTCGCCGTGCACAACCACTACAAGCGGCTGTCCGCGACCGAGAAGGAAACCCCGGTCGAGCTCGATAAGTCCAACGTGCTGATGATCGGGCCCACCGGCTCGGGCAAGACGCTGCTGGCCAAGACCCTCGCCCGAACCCTCAACGTCCCGTTCGCCATCGGCGACGCCACGACGCTCACCGAGGCCGGCTACGTCGGCGAGGACGTCGAGAACCTCCTGCTCAAGCTCCTCCAGGCCGCCGACTACGACCTCGAAACCGCCCAGCGTGGCATTATCTACATCGACGAGATCGACAAGATCGGCAAGACCTCGCAGAACGTCTCGATCACCCGCGACGTCTCCGGCGAGGGCGTGCAGCAGGCCCTGCTGAAGATGCTTGAGGGCACCGTCGCCAACGTCCCCCCCCAGGGCGGACGCAAGCACCCCGAGCAGCAGTACATCCAGCTCGACACGACCAACATCCTGTTCATCTGCGCCGGCACGTTCGTCGGGCTCGACGAGATCATCCAGCGGCGCCTGGGCAAGCGGGCCATCGGCTTCGCGACCGAGTCGACCACGCAGAACCCCTTCGACGACAAATCGACGCTCCTGGCCGAGGTCACCCACGAGGACATCCACGAGTTCGGCATCATCCCCGAGCTGATCGGCCGCCTCCCGATCATCACGCCGCTGATGCCGCTGACGCCCGAGACGCTCGTGCGGATCCTGACCGAACCTAAGAACGCCCTCGTGCGTCAGTACCAGTACTTCTTCCAGCTGGAGGGAGCCGAGCTCGAGTTCTCCGACCAGGCGCTGCACGCCATCGCCGAGCGGGCCATCGAGCGAGAGACCGGGGCGCGTGCCCTGCGATCGGTGATGGAAGAGATCATGCTGGACTACATGTACGACCTGCCCGACCTCAAACACGAGGGCGTCAAGTACGTGATCGACCGGGATGCGGTCGACGGCGACACGCCGCTGGCTCAGCTCTCCGTGCCGCTCAAAGAGTCGGCCTGACCGCGCCCAGGCGACCCCGTCGCCCCTAGCCTTGCCTGCTTACAGCACCCTCGTGCCCCGAAAGGTCCGCGTGGTTCCAACGTCTCCCGCGTCCTCGCCCGCCCGCGCACCCCGCCGAAAGACCGCCCTCGCCTGTGCCGCGACGGCCGTCCTGGCCCTGCTCACCCTCGCCACCGCCCCGACGCACGCCGTTGCGCCCGACGAGATCGACGAGCTCGCCGTCTCCGGGCAGTTCGATGAACTGGCCGACCGCCTCGTGATCGTCCGCGGCAGCGCTCAGCCCGACGTCGACCGCTTGCTCGAGCAACTCTCGGCTTACGAGGCGAACCAGACCCGCCGCGACGACGTCCGTCAGGCCGCCTATGACGAGGCCGTCGCCGAGGTCGCCCGCAACCTGGCCGAGCAGAACACCGAGGACGCCATGGTCGGCGCGATCGAGGCCCACGGGCTCGCGACCGACCGGGACGCTCTTGAGGGCGAGCACACGGTGGTCGAGGCCCTGCGTCGCGCGACCGAGGCCGCCGAGGAGGCCGAGGCGTCGGGCGACTGGGTCCGCGCCGCCAGCCTGTACCGCCTGCTCGACCTGTTCTACGAGGACGAGCGCCGCTACGAGGCTCAGCTGGACGCGGCCAACCGCAACCTGCGCATCCTGCAGCTCTACGCCCCCGAGCACCTGCAGGCCCTGTACGACGCCGAGGCCCGCCGCCTGGCCGAGATCAAGGGCGAGGAGGCCCCCGAACCGACCACGCTGGAAGTCGAGCCCTGGCAGGAGCGGCTGGTCGGGGTCGACCGCTCGATCCTCGGCAGCGTGCTCGCTCAGTCTCACCGCCGGCACATCGACAAGGCCGACGACGGCCGCAACTACCGCCGCATGCTCGGCTCGGGCATCGACAACCTGCACACGCTCGTCGACAGCGAGCCGCTGGCCGAGGCGTTCCCCGGCCTGGCCGACGACGAGCAGCGCGCCGCCTTCCTCGCGTCCCTGCTCAACGCCGCGCAGCGCCTCAACAACCCCGAACGCCGCGTCAATCACCTGGCCACCATGCAGGCGATCGATCGCATCATCACCGCCAACGGCCAGACGGTGAACCTGCCCGAGCAGGTCATCGTGTACGAGCTCACCGAAGGCGCCACCTCGGCGCTGGACGACTTCTCGGCCGTGATCTGGCCGGCCGACATCCCCGCGTTCCTCCGCACGACGCAAGGCAGGTTCACCGGCATCGGCGTGCAGATCAGCAAGCGCCAGGGCGAGCTCATCGTCGTCTCCCCGCTGGAGGACACGCCCGCCCACCGCGCCGGGCTCAAGGCGGACGACGTCATCGCCACCGTCGACGGCGTCTCGACCGCCAACTGGTCGCTGACCAAGGCCGTCGACCGCATCACCGGCGACGCCGGCACGTCGGTCGAGCTGGAGATCAAGCGCCGCGGCCAGCCCAACCTCATCCCGTTCACGATCACCCGCGCCCCCATCCCCATCGAGTCCGTCCGCGGCTGGCGCCACCTCGACGAGGGCGGCTGGGACTACTTCATCGACCCCGAGTCGCGCATCGGCTACGTCCGCGTCTCGGCCTTCCTGCCGCAGACCGTCGACGACCTCGACGCCGCCGTCGCGCAGATGCAGCAGACCGGGCCGATCAACGGCCTGATCCTCGACTTCCGCTTCAACCCCGGCGGGCTGTACTCGGCCGCCGTCGACATCGCCGACCGATTCCTCGCCACCGGCGCGATCGTCTCGACGGTCAACGGCGACGGCGAGCAGACCAAGCTCGACAGCGCCAAACGCCAGACCACCTATCGCCAGTTCCCCGTCGTCGCCCTGATCAACCGGGGCTCGGCCTCGGCCTCGGAGATCGTTGCCGGCGCCCTGCAGGACTGGGAACGCGGCGTCGTTGTCGGCGACAACTCCTTCGGCAAGGGCTCCGTGCAGGACCTCTACCCGCTGGCCCGCGGATCGGCCTATCTCAAGCTCACGACCCAGTACTACCTGCTGCCGTCGGGCAAGCGGATCCACCGGACCGACGACGCCGAGGCGTGGGGCATCGCGCCCGACCTGGCCGTGGAGATGACCGACCAGCAGGTGCGCGACTCGATCGAGTTCCGCCAGCTGATCGACGTGGTGCGTGAGCCCGGCGAGGAGATCCTGGCCGACATCGAGAAACCCTGGGCCGACGAACGCTTCCGCAAGCCGGGCGGGCGACGCGAGGTGCAGGGCAAGCGCCCAGACGGCACGGACCTGGAGATGATCGAGATCAGAAAGCCGGTGCCCGAGGAGATCCTCGAGCTCGGCCTGGACGCGCAGCTCGAGGCGGCGCTGCTGGTTCTCGAGGCCCAGCGCGTGGCCGAGGTGCTCAAGGCCGCCCCGCCTCAGGTCGCCGATATCCAGCCCGGCGGCGCGTCGACCAACTGACACCGCCGAGCGGCACACCACGGCTATCGTGAGGGTATGAGCCTTGCCCGCCATCGCCGCGCGTTAACGAGCCCAGTCACGGCGATGGCCGTGTTCGCCGCTGTTGCGTGGACGACCGCTGTCTCGGCCGACCACCACGTCCCCGCGCCGGGGACGGCGAAGAAGCCGACGGTCAAGGTGCTCGCAGTCGGCTACGTCGAGCCGATCGAGGGGCGTGAGTTCATCCCCAACAAGTCGCCCGACGGGGCGCGGCGTGTGGCGGGGACGGTCGTGATGGTCGAGGCTCACGACGCGGTGATCGTCGGCGACCCGGGCATGGTCACGCACCAGCAGGTCATCGCCGACGCCCTGGCCGACCACGGCTACCAGCCCGGCGACGTCACGCACGTGTTCGTCTCCCACCACCACCCCGACCACACGCTCAACGTCGGCATGTTCCCCAACGCCGCGGTCGTCGACGGCGTGGCGACCTACCGCGGCGACATCATCGAGGACCACCCGAGCACCCATCCGATCGCCCCGGGCGTGATGGTGACGCAGACGCCCGGCCACACCATCGAGGACGCCACGCTGCTGGCCGCGACGCCGATGGGCATGGTCGCGTTCACTCACTTGTGGTGGGACGAGCACCAACAGCCGGAGGTCGACCCGATCGCCGAGGCCCCCGACCAGCTCAAGGAGCAGCGGCAGCGCATCCTCAGGGTCGCCGACATCGTGATCCCCGGGCACGGCCGGCCGTTCGTCAACCCCGACGGGCCCGCCAAGCTCGCGGCCGACACCGACCTGAGCGAGATGTTGCCGGCTGCCCCCGCCGCGACCGCCCCGGCTGCGCTTGACGACTAACAGGCCACTGGGCAACGACCGCGAAACAAGCAACGTGCTTGGTCCACGCCTACACCGCACTTACAATGCAATCATGCTGGCACTCATGCGACACGCCCGCCGCGTCTCGAACCCGCTCATGCTGGCGGGTGTCTTCACCGGGATTCTCGCGGTGAACTACTGCCCGTCGTTCCTGTACAGCAACGAGCAGTACGCCATCATCGCCGAGCTGGCCGAGCGCTCGTAACCGCCCATCGCCCCGGCCACGCGTCGAGCGGATAACCTCCGCCGATGGCTGGCTCCACCTACGGCACCCTGTTCCGCGTCACCACGGCCGGCGAGTCGCACGGCCCGGGCAACGTCGTCATCGTCGACGGCTGCCCGCCCGGCCTGCCGCTATCGGTCGACGACCTCACGCCCGACCTCGACCGCCGCCGCCCCGGCCAGTCGCGCATCACCACGCAGCGCAAGGAGCCCGACGCCCCCGAGATCCTCTCGGGCGTCTTCGACGGCCGCACGACCGGCGCACCGATCGCGGTCCTCATCCGCAACACCGACCAGCGCTCGCAGGACTACGGCGACATCAAGGACAAGTACCGCCCCGGCCACGCCGACTTCACCTTCGACGCCAAGTACGGCTTCCGCGACTACCGAGGCGGCGGGCGATCCTCGGCCCGCGAGACGACCGCCCGCGTCGCCGCCGCCGCCATCGCCAAGAAGCTGCTCGCCGCCGCCCACGGCATCGAGATCGTCGGCTACGTCGAGCAGGTCGGCGACATCAAGGCCGACCTCGACCCCGCGACCGTCACCCTCGAGCAGGTCGAGTCAAACATCACCCGCTGCCCGGATGCCGACGCCTCGGCCCGCATGGTCGAGCTCATCGAGCAGGTCCGGCGCGAGCGCGACTCGATCGGCGGCGTCGGGGGGGTGGTTGCTCGCCACGTGCCGGCCGGCTGGGGCGAGCCCGTCTTCGACAAGCTCAAGGCCGACCTCGCCAAGGCCCTGATGAGCCTGCCCGCCTGCCTCGGCGTCGAGTACGGCCAGGGCTTCGGCGTCGCCACGGCGCGCGGCAGCGAGCACGCCGACACGTTCGTCCCCGACGCCGCGCAGAGCCCGCCGATCGGCACCTCGACCAACCGCCACGGCGGCACCCTGGGCGGCATCTCGACCGGCCAGCCCATCGTCTTCCGCTGCGCCATCAAGCCCACCTCCTCGATCCCGCAGGATAAGCCGACCGTCGACGCCCAAGGCCAGGCCACCACCATCGCCACCAAGGGCCGCCACGACCCCTGCCTGCTGCCGCGCTGGGTGCCGATGGGCGAGGCGATGGTCGCTCTCACCCTCGCGGACCACATGCTCCGCCACCGCGCCGTCCGTGCCCTGGACTGACCGGACGTCACGCCCCACGCGCCGCGCCTAAGGCCACAGCGCCCCGACCAGCGCCACCAGCCACATCGCCGCCCCGCACCCCAGCTTGGCCACCGAGCCCCACAGCTTCCCCACGGCCGCGCCCCGCCCGCCGACCCACGCGTCGTCGAGCGATCGCCCCGCCCACAGGTCGCCGATCATCGACCCCGCCGCCGCGCCGATGATCGAGCCGATCAGCCCGCCGACGACCCAGCCGACGATCGGGATCACCGTCAGCACGATCGCCCCCACCACCGCCCCGACCACCGCGCCGACGATCGCCAGCCCCGCCGCCCGCTTGCTCGCCCCGGCGTTCGCCGACCCCGCCGCTGCCGCCGCGAACTCGATCACCTCCCCCAACAGCGCCAGCCCGAGCAGCGTCCCGAGCGTCCACCAGCCGTACGTCGGGTCCGCCGCGCCCCACCGCCACCACGCCACCAGCGACGTCGCCGCCAGGATCAGCCAGTTGCCCGGCAGCTGCAGCAGCGTTAGCACCAGGCCCGCCGCGTTGACGAACATCAGCACGACCAGCACCCCGAAGACCAGCAGCCATTCCCACATCCCCGCCAGCCTATCGCGTGGGCTAAGGCGAGGCCGACGCCCGGCTTGAGGATCGATCGGTTGACGCCTCGCCCCCGAGAGCCGACGATGCCGTCACACCACGTCCTCTCGCGTTCGCCCGTCTCCCGGAGTGCCCCGATGCGTCGACTCTCGCTGCGTGCCGCCGTTATTCCCGCTTGCGTGCTGACGTTCGGGTCGGCGACCGCCCCGGCCTTTGCCCAAGACGCCGTCGACGACGCCTGGGCCGACTTCAACCACTACGTCCTCATCGCCCGCCCCGACCTGGCCGCCGCCGCCGGCGAGCAGCTGCTCGACGCCGACGACACCGCCCTGCTGGCCGCCGTCGAGTCCGGCGACTACGCCAACTGGGAAGAGACCATCGGCCAGGCCCAGGGCCTCGACGGCGTCGCCGACATCGCCACCAACGTCGCCGACAAGGTCCAGCAGGCCCGCGTCGCCGTCGCACGCGACCCCGGCCGCATCAACGCCGATATCGCCGCCCTCGCGACCAACCGTCGGGCCTACGACAACGCCGTCCAGCGCCTCGCCGCCGCCGGCCAGTACGCCGCCCCCGCCCTGCTCAACACCCTGCTCGATGAAGACCAGGCGGCGTTGCACCCGTTCGTCCTCTCGGCGCTCGAGTCGATCGGCCGCCCCGTGGCCTACCCCCTGGCCGTCGCGCTCGGCGACCTGCCCCCCGCGACCATGGAGCAGGTCGCCCAGGTCCTCGCGACCATCGGCTACCCCGACACCGCGCCCTACATCAAGGCCACGCTGGAAACCAAGCCCCTCGACGCCCGCGCCAAGGCCGTGCTCGAGACGGCCCTGAACCGCCTGGCCGACCGAGCCCGCATCAGCGCCGACACGAGCGCCTCGGCCATGTTCCTCGCCCTGGCCGAAGCCCAGTACGACAGCACGGCTCAAGGCCAGCCCGGCTACGACACCGCCGAGAACGTCGGCCTGCTCTGGCGCTACGGTGCCGACATCGGCCTCGTCTCCGTCGCCGTCCCCGAGGAGATCTACCCCGACACCCTCGCGATGGACAGCAGCAAGGCCGCCCTGGGCCTCGACAGCACCAGCACCCCCGCCCTCGAGCTCTACCTCGCGGCCAACCTCCGCCGCGAGAACCGCCTGCCCGACGGCATGGCCGACCCCAGCTACCCGGCCGACGCCGAGCCGCCCGCCTACTACGCCCGACTCGCCGGCCCCGCGCCCGTCATGGCCGTCCTCGAGCGTGCCATGGCCGACCGCGATCCCGCGCTCGCCCTCGACGCCATCTCGGTACTCGGCGAGGTCGCCGGCACCGACGCGCTCGTCAGCGGCGATACCAATTCCGACGCCCTGCTGGTCGCGCTCGGCAGCCCCGACCGCCGCGTCCGCTTCGCCGCCGCGATGACGCTCGGCCAGGCACGCCCCGACTCGCCGTTCGACGGCTCGTTCCGCGTCGTGCCCACCCTCGGCGAGGCCGTCCGCCAGGGCGACGCCCTCTACGCCGTCGCGCTCGCCGGCACGCAGGACCGCGTCAACACCCTCATCGACGAGCTCGAGTCCCTCGGCTACACCACCATCGGCGCCCCCACCGTCAGCGACCTCTCCGCCGAGGCCGACGCCATCCCCGGCGTCGACCTGATCGCCGTCGCCGGCCCGGTCGGCACCGTCACCAAGCTCATCAAGTCCACCGACGGCGACTTCCGCCTCGGCTCGGCGCCGATCCTCGCCCTGGTCTCCCCCGACGGCCAGGCCCAGATGGCCGACTTCGCCGACGACGACGCTCGCGTCACCGTCGGCCTCGACAACGGCGACGCCGCCACCCTCGACGCCGCCGTCCAGGAAGCCACCGCGACCCCCGGCACCGAGCCCATCGGCCTCGACGAGGGCACCGACCTCGCGCTGGGCGCCCTCGGCCTGCTCCGCGACCTCGCCGCCCAACGCCAGGACGTCTTCCGCGTCGCCGACGCCCAGCCCGTCCTCGTCTCGGCCCTTAGCGACAGCCGCCCCGAGATCATGATCGCCTCGGCCCGCGTCCTCGCCCTGCTCAATGACGCCGGCGCCCAGACGGCCATCGCCCGCGCCGCCCTCGACGCAGGCGGCCTCGACCAGGTCGACCTGCTCGGCTCGCTTGCCGAGTCCGCCCGCGCCCACGGCAACATGCTCGACGACGCCACCCTCAACCGCGTCGCCGGCCTCGTCGACGGCTCCACCGGAGACCTCGCCGAAGCCGCCTCCATGGTCTACGGCGCCCTCGGCCTGCCCACCAGCGTGTCGGCCGATCAAGTCCTCGCGGACTAAATCAACACGCCTTGCCACTTGGATGTCACGCTTAGCCGGCGAGCTTGCTCGCCGGTTTCGCGCACGATCCCACCGACTCGGCGAGCAAGCTAGCCGGCTAAACACATAAAGGCCGACGCCCCCGGCTCATCACCGAGGGCGTCGACGGGGGGTGCGGCACGGGATGCGTAAGCCGAGTTCTGTGCGGCGGTCGAATTGACCCGCCGTGCGGCCATTCATCTGAGGCCCGCCGTTGCCGACGGGCTCATGCGACCTACCCGCGACGCGTCCGGTCGGGCCGACCGGCCCCGCCGAAGCGAGGGCGCCGCTGCTCGGTCTTGCACGCGGTGAGGCTTGCCCTGCCCCGACGGTCGCCCGCCGGGCGGTGGTCTCTTACACCACCCTTTCACCCTTACCCCCCACCCCCTCTGGGCCCGATGATCACGCGGCAAGCGGCCTGACGTGTCGCGGAGCCCAAGGGGGGTGGGGGGCGGTTTGCTTTCTGTGGCGCTGGCTCGCGCCCGGCCGTCGCCAGCCGGGCGGGTGGGTGTTACCCACCACCGTGCCCGATCGTGCTCGGACTTTCCTCAGCCTCGGTGTCACACCGAGGCCGCGGCCGCCACACCCGTGCCGCATTGCGATAGCTTAATCAACGCCTCATGCCCGCCAAGCCCGATCCGAGCGAGACGACCGCCCCCGCCGCCCCGGCCCCGCCCAAGCCGCACAGCTGGCTCGTCTGGGTCGATGCCGAGCGGATCGACGCCGTCGCCGCGCTCGCCGATGCGCTCGGCGACGCCGTGACCGTCACCGGCGTCGGCGGCTCCCGCGCCGCCAGCGTCAACCGATTCGCCGAAGCCCACGACGTGGGCGTCACCGACGACCTCCGCGCCCTGATCGCCTCGACCCCCGCCGAGGGCCTGCTCATCGCCTCGGCCGAGGGCGTCGGCCCGACCGATCTCGCGCTGGCCGTCGACAACGGCGTCGAGGTCCGCGCCATCGAGCTGCCGATCACCAACCTCGCCGACCTCCGCACCGCGCTCGGCACCGAGGGCGGCCCCAAGGGCGAGTCGCCCCTCATCATCACCCCCGCCGTCGCCCGCCTGCCCGGCCTGGCCAAGGCCAGCGACCCCATGGCCACCCTCGGCGACGCCCGCGCCGTCCACGTCCGCCACGTCGGCCCCGCCCAGGCCGGCACCGTCTGGACCCGCCTCGTCGACGCCTGGCTCGCCGTCCTCACCTTCGGCGCCATGCCCGAGACCATCGACGCCACCCTCCGCTCCGCCGCCGCCCGCCAGCCCGACGACCCCCTGGCCGTCCACGGCACCGTCCTCGCCCACGGCCGAGGCCTCAAGTCCGCCGCCGCCACCGTCCTCGTCTCCGACCAGGCCATCGCCACCCGACGGCGCCTCGAGGTCTTCGCCGCTCACGGCACGCTCGAGCTCACCGACCACGCCTTCCTCGTCCTCGCCGACGGCGACCCGCCCGTCGACGGCACGCCCGACCCCCACACCCCCGCCGACCCCGCCGACCTCCTCGCCGACCACTGGCGCCAGCTCGATTCCCAGCCCGAGGCCCATCCCAAGCTCGCCCGCCTCCGCCAGGCCGTCGCCTGCGGCCTGGCCACCCTGCTGTCCGCCCGCACCGCCCAGCCCGAGTCGCCCCACGGCCTGCTCGAGATCGATCGATAACGCCACCCGACGGCTCGGTTGTTTCTGCCGTCCGCCACTCATACACTGCCGACGTCGCTCGACGCCGACCGTGACGCAAGGCACGGACAGCCAGCCACGACCGACCCCCGGAGCCGGGCGTGGCGAGTGTCGATCGATGCCGGGCCCCTCTGTTCGCGGGATCCTCCGCGACGCCGAGGTCGGCCCCCTGCGAGGACCGGCGTCGGGCCGCGTCCAGCCAGCCGACCGTTAGGCCCATGGTGTAATTGGCAACACACAAGTTTTTGGTACTTGCGTTCCTGGTTCGAGTCCAGGTGGGCCTGCTTTCTCGCCCGCGTCGGTCTTGACCGTCGTCGCTCTCGGAGCCGATCCCCGATGACCCCCCTCGCCGACAGCTCGCCGCCCGCCGCGGTCATCCTCGCCGCCGGCAAGGGCACGCGCATGGGGTCCGACCTGGCCAAGGTCCTCCACGAGGTCGCCGGCCGGCCGATGCTGCACTGGGTCATCGAGGCCTGCCGCGCGGTCGGCGCGTCGCCCATCGTCGTCGTCGTCGGCTACCAGGCCGACAGGGTCATCGAGCTGTTCGACGGCCAGCCCGACGTCCGGTTCGTCCACCAGCACGAACAGCTCGGCACCGGCCACGCCGCCAGGATGGCCGAACCCGCCCTCGCCGGGCACCGCGGCGACGTCTTCGTGCTCAACGGCGACGGCCCGCTCATCCGCGACACGACCCTCGCCGCCCTGCTCGACACCCATCGCTCGCAGCAGGCCGACGGCACCCTCGCCACCTCCCGCCTCGACGACCCCACCGGCTACGGCCGCGTCATCCGCGACGCCGACGGCCAGCTCGTCGCCATCGTCGAGCAGAAGGACGCCACCCCCGACCAGCTCGCCGTCAACGAGGTCAACCCCAATTACCTCTGCTATCGCACCCACGCGTTGCTCGACGCCTTAAGCAAACTCTCGTCCGACAACGCCCAGGGCGAGTACTACCTCACCGACGTCCCCCGGCTCGTCCGCGAGGCCGGCGGCGCCATCGCCGTCGTCGACGCCGTGCCCCCGCAGGACGTGCTCGGCATCAACACCCCCGCCCAGCTCGCCGAGGTCGACGCCATCCTGCGAGACCGCCTCGGCCTGCCCGCGACGCAGGAGGCCGCCCCGTGAGCTCGCCCGACGCCGATCAGATGAAGGTCTTCTGCGGCCGCGCCTCCCGCCAGCTCGCCGAGGCCATCACGCAACACCTCGACCTCCCGCTCGGCCAGGGCAAGACCGAGCTCTTCGCCGACGGCGAGCTCATCGTCAAGATCGACGAAGACGTCCGCGGCCGCGACTGCTTCGTCATCCAGTCGACCTACCACCCGGTCAACGCCCACCTGATGGAGCTGTTGATCTGGATCGACTGCCTCAAGCGTGCCTCCGCCGGCCGCATCACCGCCGTCATCCCCTACTTCGGCTACGCCCGGCAGGACCGCAAGGACGAGGGCCGCACGCCCATCACCGCCAAGCTCGTCGCGAACCTCATCACCGCCGCCGGCGCCAACC
>JBCCZA010000041.1:0-20113 GCA_039188455.1 Planctomycetota bacterium | reverse complement strand
GGTCTACCGCTGGGAGCAGTCGGGCGAGCTCGGCGGGATGACGCGCGTCCGCGGGTTCACGCAGGACGATGCGCACCTGTTCGTGACGCCCGACCAGCTGGCGGCCGAGGTCGCGGGCTGCCTGGAGCTGGTGAAGATCGTGTTCGGCACGCTGGGCATGGACGATTACCGGGTGCGCGTCGGCTTACGCGACCCGGACTCGAGCAAGTACGTCGGCGACCCGAAGGACTGGGACGCGGCCGAGGCGGCGTGCATGGCGGCGGCGAAGTCGCTGGGCGTGCCGTTCTCGTCGGAGTCGGGCGAGGCGGCGTTCTACGGGCCGAAGATCGACTTCGTCGTCCGCGACGTGATCGGTCGCGAGTGGCAGCTGGGGACGGTGCAGGTGGACTATCAGCTGCCGCAGCGGTTCGAGCTGGAGTACGTCGGGGCGGACAACGCGGTGCACCGACCGATCATGATCCACCGGGCGCCGTTCGGGTCGATGGAGCGGTTCGTGGGCCTGCTGATCGAGCACTTCAACGGGGCGTTCCCGCTGTGGCTGAGCCCCGAGCAGGCGCGGGTGCTGCCGATCTCGGACAAGTTTGTGGGTTATGCCCGCAAGGTCGAGGCGACGCTGAAGCAGGCGGGGCTGCGGGTGAGCGTCGACGCGGGGACCGACCGGCTGGGGGCGAAGGTGGGCAAGGCCGAGGTCGACAAGGTGGCGTACATGTTGGTGGTCGGCGGGCGCGACGCCGAGGGCGGGACGGTGTCGGTCCGGCATCGCGAGAAGGGGGACCTGGGGGCGCGGCCGTTGGAGGAGGCGGTGGCGGCGCTCGTTGAGGAGCGTGACACGCGTGCGCTGGGGCGTGCTTAGCTGCGACGCTACGCGTCGCTGAAGAGAGAAGCGGGCTTGTTCTGTCGTTCCTTCAGCGACGCGTAGCGTCGCAGCTAAGGAGAGGCAGCGAGGGCCGATCGCTTAAACTGAGCGAGTGGGGCAGCCGGTCACGGCGGCGGGGTGGGCAACGACGACGCACGTCGAACTGGGGCTAGGCTTTCGGCGTGTCGATCCCGTTCGTCTATCACCCCGAGTACGTGACGCCGTTGCCGGCGGGGCATCGGTTTCCGATGCCAAAGTTCGGGATGATCGCGGAGGTGGTGCTTGACGAGGGGTTGGTGGGCGCGGGCGGGTTTGCCGAGCCGGAGGCGGCGACTCGGGAGATGCTGTGTTCCGTGCACGAGCGGGGGTACGTCGATGCGTTCTGCGAGGGGGCGGTCCCGGACGAGGCGTGGCGGCGGGTGGGGCTGCCGTGGTCACGGGGGCTGGTGACGCGGTCGCTTCGGGCGGTGGGCGGGACGCTGCTGACGTGCCGGCTGGCGCTGGAGCAGGGGTTGGCGTGCAACACGGCCGGGGGGACGCATCACGCGCACGCGGGGTTCGGGTCGGGGTTTTGCATCTTCAACGACATCGCGGTGGCGGTGCGGACGCTGCTGGACGAGGGGGCGATCGACGTGGCGTTGGTGCTGGATCTCGACGTGCATCAGGGCGATGGCACGGCGCGGGTGTTTGCCGACGAGGGGCGGGTGGTGACGGTGTCGGTGCACAACGCGACGAACTTCCCGCTGCGGAAGGCGATGAGCGACGTTGACGTGGCCTTGCCCGATGGCGTCGCCGACGACGAGTACGTCGAGCTGGTGATGAACGGCGGCGAGGCGGTGCCCGCCGATCGCGCGGCGGTCACGGGTTCGCCGGCGTGGGGGTCGCGCGGTTGGCCGGGGCTGGCGGCGATGGTCGAGGCGGTGGAGCCGGACCTGGTGGTGTACGACGCGGGGGTGGACGTGCACGCCGACGACCGACTCGGCCGGCTGGCGCTGACCGACGACGGGCTGATGCGACGCGACGCGGCGGTGCTGGGCACGTTGGTCGACATGGGCGTGCCGGTGGCGGGCGTCATCGGCGGCGGGTACGACGCGGACCACCGGCGACTGGCGAGCCGGCACGCGACGCTGCACCGCGCGGCCGTACGGGTGAGCGAGCGATTGCCGATCGCCTAGGGCTGGGCGCGGTACGCGACGTGGCGGTAGTACTTCGGCCGATCGTCGAGGCGGACGTGCAGCCACGCGACGCCGGCACCCGCGGTGCTGAGCCAGACCGGGCGTTCGTCGAGCCGACTGGTCATCGCTTCGCCGATCGATCGCCAGATCGCCTGCCTTTGAGATGGGCTTGCTTCGCGCACGAAGGCCGCGAGGTGGGCGTAGTTGACGTCTTGGCTGACGGGTGTGGGGACCACCAGAGTCGCGTCGCCGCGCAGATTGTCGAACGTCACGGCTTCGGCAGCGCCGGCGCGGGCGAAGTGTTCTTGGAACGCGGATTGGTCGGCCGAAACATCCAGCCCCGGCGAGTCGAGAATCACGGCCTCGAACGGCCTTGCCGCCGACCGACGTGTGACCGCGATCGTCTCGAATCGCAATGCCCCGAAGGCAGAGCGACGGATGGCTTCGTCGAACGCCTCGCCTAACGACGTGTCTGACGACCAGGCGTCTATGACCTCGGCGTAGCTGGACCGCTGACGGTCGCGCATCACGCTCAACTGAGTCAGCCGAGCCGAGACGTTCACCGTATCGATGGACCACATGGTCGAGATCGTAGACCGCTGCCGTGCGCGGGCGTGCTGTATGCGCGGCTCACGCGACCGCGATCTTGCCGATCGCCTTGATGATCGGCTGGGCGTGTTGGTCGGGGGAGACGTCGAGGCTGGGGGCGTGGACGTCGGTGGGGAAGAAGATGGCGACGTCGCCGGGGCGGGCGGTGAACCACAGGGCGTCGTCGGGGTTAGCGGGCGGGTGGTAGAAGGCGAAGTCGGTGTCGGGGTTGTAAGGCGTCTTGATGGCGGGTGCGCGGTCGGCGGGGAGGACGCCCATGCGTTCTGAGCCGGCGACGATGAGCTGGACGTCGACGAATCGGCGGTGGGTCTCCCAGACCTGGTGGTCGTCGTCGCGCGTGGGGGCGTGGTCGAGCTTGACGAACGCGGTGGCGGTGTTGCCCGTGCCGACGACGTCGTACCGGCCGGGGGCGAGGGCGGCGAGGTCGTTCGATCGGAACCAGGCGAGGACGGGGGCGAGGCCGGGCAGGAGGGGGGTGTATTGGTCGGCCTGGGCGAGGGTGTCGTGGATCATGCGGGCAGGGTAGGACGCGGGGGTGGATCGATAGGCTGCGTCGATGGACTGGCGCGACGAGTCGATCGAGGGCGTGGTCGAGCGGCGGGCGGGGGCGGGCGATCGGCTTCGTCGGGACGGCGCGGAGGCGGCTGAGGGCGAGGCGGTCGCGTCGGTGTCGGGGGTGAAGCGCCGGCGGAAGTGGTCGCGGGTGGAGCGTTGGCTGAGGGAGCAATTGCGGCGGCCGGGGGCGTGGCTGCTGATGGGGGCGGTGTGGCTGGTGGTGCCGGCGTTCTTCGCGGTGGTGGGCCCGTCGATGGCGTGGTCGCTGGGGCAGTGGGTGGCGGGGTGCTTGTACGTGGGGCTGGCGTACCACGCGGTGCGTCGGCACGTGGCGTTTGCGCCGGCGGTGATGGTGGCGTTGGGTTGCGCGGTGAGTTGGCTGACCGTCGCGGCGGTGGCGGAGCGGGCGTTGGGCGACGGGCCGGGGGCGATCTGGGTGGCGTGCGGGCTGCTGACGGGGATGCTGGGGTTGGAGACGCTGCGGGACGCGACGTGGGGGCCGATGCGTTTGGCGGGGCTTGCCGTGGCGGGCGGGCTGGTGGTCGCCTCCACTGGCGGTTGGCCGGCGGGGTGGGTTGTGTTGGTTCTGGGGTTGGCGCTGCTGAACTGGGATGCACGGGTGGGGCGGGTGTCGTGGAGCACCGCGGTGTTTGGGTCGGCGTGCGCCGTGGCTGGCGCGGCGGTGGTCCTGGCGTGGTGGTGGGCGTGGACGGGGGTCGATCTGCTGATGCTTTCGGCTTACTGGGCGGACGCTTGGTTCAGTGAGCCGGTGAGCTGGACCGGCGGCGTGTTGCGGAGCGTTCCGGTGTACGGCGTCGCGGCCGTGTTGAGTTGGACGGGTCTGGCGGGCGCGTGGCTGCTGCTGGAGGCGGCATCCGCCGGGGCGGGACCGGGCTGGGAGGCCGCGACGGTGGCGATCGTGGTGGGTGTGTTGGGTGGCGGCGTGCTGGTTTGGGGTTGGTGGCGGTGGGTGCGTGAGACGGGCGACTTGCTGGTGTGGTGCTGCCCTTGGCTGTTGCTGGTGGCGGGTCTTGCGCCGGGCGTGTGGTTGGCTCTGATGCCGATTGCGTGGCTGTCGGTGTGGCGGGTGGCGCGGCGGTACCCGAAACGCCGGCTGACGCTGATGGCGGGGCTCGTGGTCTTGCAGTGGGTGTTGACGCTGGGGACGCTGATCGCGGGCAAGCTGGTCTCGGCGTCGTGATAGATGGCGGCTATGCTGCGGGTGGCTTGCGACTCGCTTTCCCGATGGAGAGGCGATCGTGCAGGAGTACTTCACCCCCGATCAGGTTTACCACGTGGTGTCGCACGACCGGGTGCTGCACGTCGTGGCGTTGGATGATCCCTCCGGCCGGGCGATCGCCTGGTGCCTGGAGTTCCCCGGTTTGTCGGTGACGGCGGCGACACGCGACGCGGCGATCCGTGAACTCACCGAGTCCGTGCACGCCACGTGCGACCTGGACGATCCTTGAGTTAGGGGCGGGCCAGCCCATTGGTCTCCGCGACGTTGACTCGCTCCGCGAAGCGCGGCTTGTGTCGCCCATGCCTCACAGCGATAGGTATGAGCGCAACCTGCCTCTTGTTTGGCTCATGGCGTGACGTAGCAGGTGATTAGTTTTGCAGCGGCAGCGACTCACGGGAGCCGCTGATGCCAAGCCGTTTCGCGCTTCGTATCTCGCGTCAGGCCTCGACCACCGGTCGGGTGACGATGCCGTTGACGAGCGTGACGGCGTTGCCCGCGAGGGTGACGCGGTCGGCGTCCGGCTTGTCATGGGTGACGTGCACCAGCCCGCTGCGCCGCGAGCACTGGTGGCCGATCAGCGCGGGCTTGTCGAGCCGGGCCGACCACAGCGGGCCGAGCACGCAGTGCAGCGAGCCGGTCACGGGGTCCTCGTTGATGCGCAGGCTGGGCGCGAAGAAGCGGGAGACAAAGTCGGGCGATTGCCCGTCGAGCGTCGTCGGCGAGTCGTGAAAGGCGCCGGGTGCGGTGATCGCGACGCCGCGCGTGTCGGGTACGCGGCCGAGGGCCTGAAACGCCGGTTCGGCGTCGGCGACGGCCTGCGGCGAGTCGACCTCGACGATCCAGTCGTACTTCGATCGATACGTAGCCACGGGGGTCACGCCCAACGCCTCGATCACGGCCGGCGGTGCGTCGGCGGGCTGGGGCGGGTCGGCTGGGAAGTCCATCTCGATGACGCCGTGCTTGCCGCGTTGGCAGGTGAGCGTGCCGGCCGCGCGGGTCGCGAAGCGCAGCGGCTCTTCCTCGGGCGCCAGCCGCTCGTCCCAGACGATGTGGGCCGACGACAGCGTGGCGTGGCCGCAGAGGTCGACCTCCGCGGCCGGCGTAAACCACCGCAGCCCCCACGCCGCGTCCGGCGCCACCGGGTCTTGCGGCTTCACCACGTACGCCGTCTCCGAGAGGTTCATGTCGTCGGCCAGCCGCTGCATCCACGCCTCGTCGGCCGGCCGCTCCAGCACCACCACCGCGGCTTGGTTGCCCGAGAAGGGCACGCTGGTGAACGCATCAACGTGGTAGATGTTGGCGGGCTGCATCGCGAGCTCCGGAGAAGGTGAGCTATACAGTAAGCCGGGCTCTTGTCATGACGCGACTCGATGATTCATCTCCAACGCCGGCGGAAGACCACAGCCAGATCGGGGCGAGCGTTCATCGCGCGATCGTCGTTGGCTTTGGGCCGGTCGGTCGGCTGGTCGACGAGCGGCTGACCGCGCAGGGCTGCGCCGTCACGATCGTCGAGATGAACTTGTCGACCATCCAGGCCCAGTTGGGGCTGGAGCGACGCTGCACGTACGGCGACGCCCGCGATGCCGAGACGCTCCGTCGCGCGGGCGTCGAGCGGGCCCACGCCCTGATCGTGGCCGTGCCCGACGAGGACGCCGCGGTGGAGATCGTTCGGGTGGCCCGGGGGCTTCGGCCGGACCTGTACATCGCGGCGCGGACGAACTTCGTCTCGCGGGGCATCAAGGCCAAGGCGGCCGGCGCCAACGACGTGGTCATCGAGGAGATCGTCACGGCCGAGGCGATGGCGGGCCTGGTCAGCCGGCAGTGGTGCCCGATCGATCCGCAAGGCGACGGCGGGCAGCGCGACCGCTGAGCGGACTCAGTCGCCGGTCGGCTGCGTGGTCGCGGGCGCCGGCTCAGGCAGAGGCTCGGGCTCGGGCGCGGCAGCCGGTTCGGGGGTGTCGGCCTGGCCCCACAGGTCGTCGAAGAGCATCGACATCAACGCCCAGGAACGCTCGTCGGCGGTCGCGTCGTACCGCACACCCTCGATGCCGTGCTTGTCGGCGGTGGGGTCGGTGAAGCTGTGCTGAGCCCCGCCGAAGGCCACGAGCTGCACGTCGGCCCCGCCGTTGGTCAGGGCCTCGACGAGGCTGACCATCTCGGGCATCGGCGCCAGCGGGTCATCCGCGCCGTGCAGGATCAGCAGGCGGGCGTCGGTCTTGTCACGCTCCATCGGCGGCATCGGGTTGCCGTGGAAACTGATCGCGGCGTCGATGCCCGCGCCGGCGTAGGCCAGCTCGAACGCCATCGCCCCGCCGAAGCAGTACCCGATGATCGCGATGCGCGACGGGTCGACGGTCGGCTGATCGCGAAGCACCGCCAGGGCGGCGCTGAGCCGATCGCGGGCCAGCTGTCGGTCGGTGTACATCTCGCCCGCCCAAGCGCCGGCCTGGGCGGGGTCCTCCGTCCGCTTGCCCTTGCCGAACATGTCGATCGCCATGGCGGTGTAACCCAGCTCGGCGAGCTGGCGGGCGCGGCTGGTCTCCTGCGGGCCCCGGCCCCACCAGGCGTGCACGATGAGGACACCCGGCCGCGGCCCGGCGATCGCGTCGTCGTACGCCAGCACCCCCTCCAGCGCGACCCCGTCGTGGTCGTAATGCACCGTGCCGATCTTGACTTCCCCCCACGCCGCCGCCGCCACCAGCCACGCCACCAAAAAGGCCGTCGGTCGGGTCAATGCCATGAACTCACCTTGGTCGAGGGATGTCGCGATGGACGGCACCACGCGGAGCCGCCAACGCGGGAGAATGATAGTGACAAGCGAGGCCGGCGAGCCGACGACAGCCGGCGTGGGGCACCGCGGCGGGCGTCGCCGCCGGTCGGCGGGCTAGTCGATGATCTCGATGTCCAGCACCGCGCCTGCCCGGGCGTCGTCGGTGACGTCGGCGCGGGCGGCCTTGACGCGCGGCTTGCGAGCCCACGGGCGGGCCGTCTCCTCGGCGGCGTGCGCGAGCATCGCCATCGTCGGCACGAACTTGATGCCCTCGACCCGCAGCGGCCGCTTGTCGTCGAACCCGCGGCCACCGACCAGGATGTCGCCGCCCCACTCCCGGACCGTCGAGGCAAGCCCCTCGAGATCGCCCGTCGGCGGGACCGCGTCGACCACCGAGCACGACAGCCAGATCAGCTGCGGGCGGTAATGCCGGGCGGCGGCGATCATCGCGCGCGTCGGCGTCTCGGGGCCAAGGTTGACCTCGCGATAGCCGAGGTCCGCCAGCACGGTCGCGGCCATCAGCGAGGGCAGGACGTAAGGGTCGTGAGCCGGTGCGCCCCCTAGAGCGATCGGCCGGTTGCGTTCGGTCTCGGCGTCCGCGTTACCGTCGCCGCTGATCAGCCCGCGAACCATCGTCACGGCCTGGATGCAGATGTCGGTCGCGCGGTGCTCGACGTAGATACCCGCCTCGCCGTGCCGCCACTCCTGGCCGATCCGCTCCATCGCCGTGCGCATCGGCCCGTCGAACACCTCGCTCAGCGGCCGACCGGCGAGGTAGAGCTCCAGCAGCACCGCCCGGACTTCCTCGGCCTCGCCGGCGTTGAGCAGCTCATACAACGCCTCGTTCAGCGAGGCGAGCTCGACGCTGGCGCCGGGCGTGCGACCGGCCTCGGGCAGGTCGAGCAGGTCGGGCCGAACGACGGGGAAGCCGTTCTCCCGCGCGAAGCGGATCGCCTCCTGGATCGCGATGCGACGATGCCCGCCGGCCGTACGCCGCACCCGGATCCGGCCGGCGTCGGCCCAGCGCTTGAGCGAGGACTCGCTCACGCCGATCGCCAGGGCGACTTCTTTCGGGGATAAGACGTTTCGCATCGGTTTCGCACCGCCCGCGGCAGCGGGATTAGGGGCAAGCGTCAAAGGCCTACGTAATTCATGCTAGGACGAGCTTGGCCGATTTGGCCGAGTTTTCCCGACGAATTTCCCGGGCAAACGAGATTTTTCGCGGAACTCCGTCGCTACCGCCCACAGATAGAGCCATCGTCAGGATCGATCGGCCACATGAGGTAGGTAAAACTACTATCCAGCCGCTGGTTGGCGTGCATGTTCGGGTTTACGCCAGAATGCCGCCATGAGCGCCCCGCCCGCCCATCGGCTCGACGTGACCGGCTACGGCTTCGACGCCGACTCGCTCCCGCCTCTCGACGCCGATCCCATCGACCCCGGCACCCGCTACGGCTTCGCCCGGCCGGACCTGCCGCTCGAGCTCGAGATCGGATCAGGCAAAGGGGCCTTCCTCGTCCAGCACGCCCCCGACCACCCGGACACCAACTTCCTGGGCGTCGAATACGCCCTGAAGTACTTCCGCGTCGCCGCCGATCGGGCCCGCCGGCACGCCCTGCCCAACGTCCGCCTGCTGCACGCCGACGCCGGCCCGCTCATCCGCCACCACCTCGCCCCGGGCTCGCTGCGAGCCGTGCACGTCTACTTCCCCGACCCCTGGCCCAAGGCCCGCCACCACAAGCGCCGGTTCGTCAACGCCGACAACCTCGCCACCCTGCACGCCCTGCTCGCCCCCGCCGGCCGGGTCCACCTCGCCACCGACCACGCCGACTACTTCGCCTGGATGACCGAGCACGTCGTCCGCGTCGCCCACCTCTTCGACCGCCACCCGTTCGTCCCGCCCGACCCCGCCGGCCGAGGCGAGCTGGTCGGCTCCAACTTCGAGCGCAAGTACCGCGACGAGGGCCGCACCTTCAACGCGATGACGCTCATCCGCCGCTGAAGGCGTATGGTGTTGACGTGAGCCGTACCCTCGTCGCCATCTCGCTGCTTGTCGCGCTGGCCGCGATCGTCGGCTGCGAGCCGGGCCCTCGGACCGGGCCGTCGCTGCGCAGCGACCTGCCGCTCCTGGCAATCAACTCCGGGCAGATCGGCCCGCCCCGCGACGCCGAGATCGCTCGGGTCTACAAGTCGCCCGACCAGGTGCCCGCCAACGCCGGCCAGTGGCTGCTCTCGGCCGACGCCGTCGACTTCTCCCGCGTCGACTGGCGCCGCCGCGACGTCGTCACCGTCTCGCTCGGCCGCAAGCCGACCAGCGGCTACGAGGTCCGCATCGATCGCATCGTCGCCACCGACTGGGGCCTGGAGGTGTACGTCACCGAGTTCAGCCCCCGCCCCGGCGACGTGATCGCTCAGGTCGTGACCCACCCGTGGGCCGCGGCGCTGGTCTACAAGACCGACAACACGGTCATCAGCAAGCTGTACATCACGCCCGCCCAATAAAGTACTTAATCACCGCCAATCAAGTCTTGTGAGCACGCGGGCCTGTCGTTAGCATCGGGACGCCGGCGAGGGATTCAGGCTTCATGCCGGCGTCTTACATCGGGTGACAGGAGGTCGGCGAAGATGACGCGGAAGCGCCTCGAGGGGCTTGCCCCAGCGATCGTTGCGTTGATTTCGGCTCTCGCGGTTACAACCGCGCTGGGCCAGACGCAGTGGCAGACCGTCGAGCGGACGTTCACCGGCCCCGGCGGCCTGAGCGAATCCTCGGCAACCAATCCTTTCCTCGATTACCGGCTCAACGTGACCTTCACGCACAACGGTGAAGACGTCGTGGTGCCGGGCTTCTTCGATGGCGTCGACACCGGCGGCAACAGCATCTGGAAAGTCCGCTTTACGCCCGACAAGGCCGGCGAATGGTCGTACACCGCATCCTTCCGGACAGACAGCAACGTCGCCGTCGATCTCAACCCCAACGCAGGCTCGGCCACCGGATTCGACGGCGCGTCCGACGCGTTCACCGTCGCCCCCCGCGACCCCAACGCCCCGGGCTTTCTCAGCAAGGGCCGCCTCGCCTACACCGGTGATCACTACCTCAAGACCCGCGGCGACAACAAGCACTGGCTCAAGACCGGCGCCGACAGCCCCGAGAACTTCCTGGGTTATCTCGGCTTCGACAACACGCAATCCCTGAACGGGCGTGGACCCGACTACACCGGCACCCCCGGGCTCGGCGGCAACACCTACGGCCGGCTCCACCAGTACCCCGTCCACCGCGCCCACTGGAACCCCGGCGACCCCGACTGGACCCGCAGCGACGGACCAAACGCCGGCGTCGAGGACGGCCGCAACATCATCGGCGCCGTCAACTACCTCGCCGACCAGGGCGTCAACAGCGTCTACTTCCTGCCCATGAACATCGGCGGCGACGGACAGGACTCCTGGCCCTACGTCAACCCCGGCGATCAGACGCGATTCGACACCAGCAAGCTCAATCAGTGGGAGCAAGTCTTTACGCACATGCAGGAGAAGGGGATCAACCTGCACATGGTGCTGAACGAGGCCGAGGCCGCCAACAAAAACACCCTCGACAACGCCACGTTGGGGAACGAACGCAAGCTGTTCTATCGCGAGATGATCGCCCGGTTCGGCCACCACAACGGGATCTATCTGAACATGTCGGAGGAGTACAACCGCGGCCTGGAACTCTCGCCCGAGGACGTCCGCGAGTGGGCCGAGTACATCGCCGAGGTCGACCCCTACGACATCCCCGTCACCGTCCACAACGGCAACTTCGGCAATTGGCCCGACGGGACCGCCTTCCCCGGGCAGCACGACGACGTCTCGTCGATCGGCCAGCGCAACGAGCAGGAGCCTTTCCTCGGGCCCGACTTCACCGACACGGTCGACGGCACGACCGTCTATAGCAATGACTTCCACGATCTGATCAGCTTCCAGAGCTACAACGAAGGCCGCGCCGGCGACGACGCCGAGTACTTCGCGAACCGCTCGGCCGCGTTGGGTAAGCCGGTCCCCTTCATGCACGACGAACCGGAATCACTCGACAGCCTGTCGGCCGACAACGTCCGCAAGTCGATGACGTGGGACCACTTCCTCTCCAAGGGCGCCGGGATCGAGTGGTTTGTCAGGCAGCAGGATCAGTCGCTCGAGGACTTCACGCAGTTCGAGGAAGTCTGGCAGCAGACGGCCATCGCCCGGCGGTTTTTCGAAGACCACCTGCCGTTCTGGGAGATGTCGCCGGACGACGAGCTGCTGCGCGGCGAGGACACGGACTTCGGCGGCGGCGAGGTCTTCGCCAAGCTCGGCGAGGTCTACGCGTTCTACCTCCCCGACGGGTCCAACGACGACGGCATCGGGGGTATCCCGCCAGAGCTCAATCTCTCTGGCTTTGGCGACCTGCCCTTCCTCCTCCGCTGGTTCAATCCGCGCACCGGGCTGTTCGAGGGAGACGCCATCGACCTGACCGGAGGCGGCTGGGTGTCGATTGGGTACACGCCGGACGGCTTCCAGAACACCAGCGACTGGGTGGGCTTGGTGACGCTCGTGCCCGAGCCGGGCGTCGTGGCCCTGCTGGTTCCGGCGGGGCTGCTCATCGCCCGCCGCCGCCGATAACCTCGTTGAGCCCGCGACACCGGCGACGGCGTCGGCACCCGCGCCGATAGCAGCCGCATGCCTCACCGCCCCCGCGTGCTGCTGCTGACTCAGCGTGTGCCCTGCCCGCCCGACCGCGGCGACCGCATCCGCAGCCACCGCCTGCTGGCCTCCCTCGCCGAGCGGGCCGACGTCACGGTCGCCTGCCCGACGCACGAGCGGGTGACCGATGCGCAGCGGCAGGCCTTGCACGCCCTAGCGACGGACGCGCTCATCGAGCACGACGACCCCGTCCGCCGGCTCACCCGGCTCGCCGCCGCTCGCCTGCGCGGCCGACCGCTGACCCCCGCGAACTTCACCCTCCCCCGCCTGGCCGGCCGCATCGCCGAGCTGCACCGCGCGGACCCGTTCGACACGGTCGTCTGCTTCTGCACCGGCATGCACGGCTACGTCGAGCGGCTGCTGCAGGTCGACGCCCCGCGGCCGCGGCTGGTGCTGGACATGGTCGACGTGGACTCGGGCAAGTGGGCCCGGCTGGCCGACGCGCCCGGCCGGCGATCGCCGCTGAGCGCCGCCCGCCGTCGTCTGCACGCCTACGAGGCCGAGCGGCTTGGCGAGCTCGAGCACGAGGCCGCCCGCATCTACGACACGATCGCCCTGGTCAACGCAGCCGAGGCTGACGCCTTCCGCCGCGAGGCCGTCCCCGCCGAGTCGCGCTACCGCATCGGCCGCAAGTTCGCCGAGGTCATCCACGCGACCAACGGCGTCGACCTCGACCGCTTCCGCGTCACGCCCCCGCCGCGGGAGCGCAACGTGTTCCTCTTCACCGGCGTGCTCGACTACACCCCGAACATCGAGGCCGTCGACTGGTTCGCCCGCCTGTGCATGCCGCTGCTGCGCAAGGACGTGCCGGGCGCGACGTTCCGCGTCGTCGGCAAGCGGCCGAGCCGGGCCGTGCGCCGGCTGAGCAAGCTGCCCGGCGTCGAGATCGTCGGCGAGGTGCCCGACACCCGCCCGCACCTGCACGAGGCGTCGGTCGTCGTGGCGCCGCTGCGGGTCGCGCCCGGCGTGCAGAACAAGGTGCTCGAGGCCATGGCCGCCGGCCGCCCGGTCGTCGCGTCGCCCCAGGCCGCGTCCGGCATCGACGCCGAGCCCGGCCGGCACCTGCTCGTCGCCGACCACCCGATGCGCTTCGCCATCCTCTGCGGCCACCTGATCCACCGCCCGCGCCAGGCCCGCCAGATCGCCCACGCCGCCCGCCAGCGCGTCGAAGACCGCCACCGCTGGGACACCACCCTGCGCCCGCTGCTCGACGCCGCCGTTGACCCAGCCGCGTCGCCCGCCCCGGCGCTACGCCTCGCGGCTTGATCGCTCGTTTCAAGGCCTCAATGTTCCGCGGGCGATTCGTCTCTCCGTCAACGCGTACGCGGCTCAGTCTCGTTCGTCGTCACCCTCCTCCGACGCGCCGGCTTCGCGTCCGTCATCGATCTCGTCGATCACCCCCGGCTTCGGCGGCGGCCAGACCGGCTCCGCCTCAGCCTCCTCGACCGTCATCACCCGAGCCACCGGCTCGACCAGGCTCGGCGACTGTTTGTGAAGCAACCCCGGGTCCCACGACGCCGACCGCAGCGGCCGTAACACTTTGTCCAGATTGATCGCTTGCGCGTCCAGCCTCACGTCCTCGAACCACAACTCGCCCGGCCACCAGGGCATATCCATCTCGGCGGTGGTCTCCGCGCGGTCGATATTCACCCGCCAGACCATCGTCATCGTCGCAGGCCGGCCAAGTCGTCGCTGCAATCTCGCCAGCGACCACGACGCGATGTATGGGTATGGGCCAAAATCCAAATTGCCCCAAGAGGCCGAGTCTGTAATGTCCACCCATTGATCGCCCGTCCGTACCCAGAGCTCAAAATCCTGCACCAGATGTGGGTAGGCCAGGCCCAGCGTGAGCATCTTCTCGTGATTGCCGGCGGCATTAACGTTATAGGTCAGCCAAACTCCGGCGCTATTAGCGATCAACGGCGTCAGCACTTCAGCGTAGCCGTAGTTCCCCGTGCTCTCGGCGACCACGTCCACGGTCGCCGATTTAGCTGTCACCGGCCCCGTCGCCGCCATCGGCCGCCAGGGGGAAGCCGGGTTCGCGGGCGGGATCGGGCCCGTCTGCGTCACGGTCACGATCGCTTCGCCTTCGACCACGAAGGTGCCCAGTGTCTCGCCAAGCGGCGATGGATCGATGTGCGACGACGAGCCGCTGTGATGTTGCCCTGCGGCCAACTCGAACCGCCCGTCCGGCTGACCGCCGCGGGACGATACCGATCGCGGCAACGCGGCGTCGATCGGCTCGCCGTCGATCGTCATCGCCTGCCACACCCACGACACTTCGGCCTGCATCGATCCGTATCTCGCGTCGGACCCCCATCCTTCGACATCCGGCTCCCGCCCCTCCTGCACCCTAGGTCGGACTCGGACCTCCAGCGAGACGCCACCCAGCAGGTACGCCTCCATGTCGGCCTGGCTCAGCTGCCCCGCGTCCCACGCCTTCTCGATCGCCTCGCCCCACACGGGGTCCCACGGCACCGCCTGATTGGTCTGCATCAACAAACCGTGCGCCACGATCGCGTCGACCGTTGCCTGACTCAGCCCGCCCGCCGCCAGCCGAGCGATCAGCTCGTCCCGCGCGACATCGTCGCTCCGGTACACCCACATCAGCATCGGCGTCGGCGTTAATCCCACCATCGCGGCATAGCTCGTCGAAGCCGCGATGCGCAACCCCACCACGCCCACAACGAGCAAAAAAACCGTCGCCGAGAACGCCCCGATCACCGGCCGTCGCTTCCGCACCCCGCGTCGCACCGCGGACGCCCGCGCCACCCCGCGCCCGCACTCCGGGCATTCTGCTTCCCCGGGTTCCCCCGCCCCGGCCGTGCCCGTCAGATCGAACCCGCACCACCGGCAGTGAAGCGCCCGGCCCACCCGTCGGCCGCGCCACGACCACACCACGCCGACCAGCGCCAATCCGCCGAGCAACCCAACGACCGCCCAGAGCCACGCCATCCGGCCGAGTGTAATGCCACCTCCACGCTCACGGATCGGCAACGCCGATGCTGGGCTGAGCCGCCCGATCGTTCGTCAGCAATCCGCAAGCGGAGCGTTGCCGTCGATGCACCCGCCGCGGCGATCCCTACACTCTGCCGCGTGGCGTTCGGCAACCGATCGATCCTGACCAAGATCGTCTGCACCCTCGGTCCCGCCAGTCGCGACCCGCAGCTCATCGCGACCCTCATCGGCGAGGGCATGCGCATCGCCCGGGTGAACTTCTCGCACGGCACGCACGACGACTTCAAGGCCACCCTCGACGCCGCTCGCGAGGGCGGTCGCCTCGCCGGCACCCCGCTGGGCGTCTTCGGCGATCTCTCCGGCCCCAAGATCCGCGTCACCCAGGTCGAGAACAACCGCATCGACCTCAAGGTCGGCGACCACGTCGAGATCAAGCACGCCCCCGACCTCGTCGGCTCCCGCGACGCCTCGGGCGTCGTCACCCTGCCCTGCACCTACGAACCCATCGCCCGCGAGGTCGAGCCCGGCCACCGCGTCCTGATCAACGACGGCGCCATCCGCATGCTCTGCACCGATCGCGTCCTCGACAACAGCGACGGCCTCGGGCTCGGCGACCGGCTCATCTGCAACGTCGTCGTCGCCAGCCCCGTCTCCAACAAGAAGGGCATCAACCTGCCCGACTCCGACCTCTCCACCCCGTCCCTTACCGAGTGGGACGAGGCCTGCGCCGAGTGGGCCGTCGAGCACGGCGTCGACTTCCTCGCCCTGTCCTTCGTCCGCCGCGCCGACGACGTCCGCCAGCTCCGCACGCTCCTGCAAGACATCGTCAAGCGCCGGCCGGAGCTTCGGGCCAACGCCCGCGTGCCGATCATCGCCAAGATCGAGATGCCCCAGGCCATCGAGGACCTCGAGAACATCTGCCAGGTCAGCGACGCGATCATGGTGGCTCGCGGCGACCTCGGCGTCGAGATGGACCTGGCCGAGGTGCCCGTGATCCAGAAGCGGATCATCAACTGCGCCCACGACCACGGCAAGCCCGTCATCGTCGCGACGCAGATGCTCGAGTCGATGATCACCAACGCCTCGCCGACCCGCGCCGAGGTGAGCGACGCGGCCAACGCCGTGCTCGACGGGGCCGACGCGCTGATGCTCTCGGGCGAGACCGCCGTCGGGCAGTTCCCGTTCGAGGCGGTCAACATCCTGGCTCGCACGGCCGAGCAGACCGAAAAACACCTGCGCCAGACCCGGGCCGACCGCCCGCCCCGACCGCCCAAGCTCGCCCGCGAGTCGCGTTACCGCACCGCCGCCGTCGCCCACGGCGTGTCGATCGTCGCCTACGACCTGCACGCTCGCTACGTCGTCATGTGGTCCGAGATGGGCGGCACCGCCCGCCACCTCTCGCAGATGCGCGGGCTCACGCCGATCATCGCCGTCTCGTCCAACGAGAAGGCGTTGCGGCAGATGAACCTGAACTTCGGCGTCACGCCGATCCACATGGACCGCCCGCCCGACGCGATCACGTTCATCGAGACGATCGACCGCTTCCTCCAGGCCGGCCACCTCGCCGACGCCGGCGACGCGATCGTCTTCTGCCAGGGCGACCCCCTCGGCACCCCGGGCGTCACCAACAACATCCGCGTTCACTACGTCGGCGACGTCTGCCGCGTCACGTGGCACGTGAAGGATTGAGCGGCTCGGCGTCGAGCGTGCCGGCCAGCGATGCGCCGCAGATCGAGCCGGTCGCCCAGGCCCACTGGAAGTTGAAGCCGCCGATGCGGCCGTCGACGTCGAGGATCTCGCCGACGAGGTGCACGCCGGGGGTCGCGCGGGACTGCATGGTCTTGGGGTCGACCTCGCTCATGGGGACGCCGCCGGCGGTGGTCTCGGCGTGGTGCCAGCCGCGGTCGCCGATCACGTCGACGACGGTCGCGGTCAGCGCGTGAGCCAGGCGGCGGCGAGCGTCTTTGGCGAGGGATGTGCCGGGTGTGGCGGGGTCGACGTCGGCCGATCGACAGAGGGCCTGGGCGAGGCGGTCGGGCAGGAGGTGGTCGCGGAGCAAGGCGACGGCGGGACGCTTGCCGAGGTCACGCAAGGCGGCGTCGGCGGCGTCGAACGATTTATCGCGCAGCCAGTTGACGACGAGCACGCGCGCGGCGGTGTCGCCGGCGATGTCGAGATACCGGCTGGCGTCCATCACGGCCGGGCCGCTGAGGCCGAAGTGCGTGCACAACAGGTCGTTGTCGAAGCGGGCGACGCGCTTGCCCGGCTGGCCGGTCGGCGAGCGCTCGCAGACCTCGACGCCGGCCCGGCAGCTCACGCCGCTGAGCTCGGTCAGCCACGCCGAGCGCTCGCCGGTCTTGATCGGCACCAGCGACGGACGCACGCCCGGCGTGATCGTGTGGCCGAGCGCCTCGGCAAAGGCGTAACCCGCGCCGTCGGACCCGCTCCGCGGCAACGCCCTGCCGCCCGTCGCCAGCACCACGCGGTCGGCCGCGATCGATCCCGCCTCACCGCGCACGACGATCGTCTCACTCTGCCGCCCGATCCCCGTCGCCCGCCACGGATGGCACAGCTCGACGCCTACCTCTCGCAGCCGATCGACCTCGCCCATTAGCGCCGATAGAACCGTCTGGGCCTTGTCCGTCACGGGGAAGAGCTTGCCCGTCGGCTCACGCTTGAGTTCGACGCCCAGCCCCGCGAAGAACGCCACCGTGTCGGCCACCGACCACCGTTTCAGCACCGACTTCACCGCCCCCGGCGATGACCCGGCGTAAGCCCGGTGATCGACCGCGTGATGCGTGACGTTGCAACGCCCGCCACCGGCGACGAGGACCTTCGTGCCCACCCTCTTCGCCCCGTCGACCAAGACGACGCGCCGCCGCTCGCCGCTCGCCTCGAGCCCACGCCCCAGCGCGATCGCCGTCATCAGCCCGGCCGCGCCGGCCCCGACGATCAACACATCCGCCCGCTCGGTCATGCCGGCAATCTAAGGTGCTGTCGGCCCCGTCTGCGCTGGGTCAGCCCGACGCCGCCTGAGCGCCCGCCTCGGCCGGGACGCCTGCCGCGTTCAGCGAGCAACGCCCCGTCCCCGCGCAGCTCTCGCACTCGTCGGCCTGGCCGGCGATATGAGCAAGGCAGTGGTCGATCCGGCTGGCGATCACCTGCTGCATCATCGGGTGCAGGCCGATCGGCGCAGTGACGACAAACGACACACCGGGGTGTCGGCCGGCCGCCTCGGCCGCGAGGGCCGGGATGTCCTGGTTCCAGTGCTTGCCCGGCAGCAGGAAGTACGGACAGATGAGCACCTTGTTGGCCCCGCGCTGCACGCAGCGGTCGAAGGCGGTCGCGATGCTCGGCTCGGCCAACTCCATGTGGGCGGCCTCGACGATCGGATACCGCCCCGTCCCCTCAAGCTGCTCGACGAACCGCTCAAGCATGGCGTTGCTGGCCTGGCGGCGCGAGCCGTGGTCGACGATGACCATGCCGGTGCTGTCCAGGTCGACCTCCTCGGTCGGCAGGTCGGCCAGGGGGGTGTGGTCGGGGACCTCGGCCGGCGAGTCGTCGTGGAACGGCTCGTCGTGGTGGTGATGGTGATGGCCGTGGTCGTGGCCATGACCGTGGTGCAGGTCGTCGTCGTGGCTCATGAGATCACTCTATGCCTAGGGGCACCGGTGCCGGCGGGGCCGTCAGATCGGCCGACACGACCAACTGTCGCACCAAACCGGCCGCGAAGCCAGCGATTTTCGCGATTCCCGCCGGATCCACCCGCTCGGGCGTGTCCCGCGGGGTGTGCCGGTCGGCGTGATTCCCCGTGTGCAGCAGCACCGTCGGCCAGCCCGCCCCGACAAACACGGCGTGGTCCCCCGAGCCCGGGAACCCCTCGTGCCGCGCCACCCGCACGCCCGACCGCCTCGACGCCTCGCCCGCCCAGCCCCACCAGCCGCGACGCGTCGCCGTGCCGTAGACGCCCAGCGGCCCGTCGCCCAGCCGCCCCACCATATCGAGGCTGACCACCGCCACCGGCGCCAGCCCGATCACCGCCCCGTCCGGCGTCCGGGCCGCCAGCGCGTCGACGCCCTCCACGAACGCCGCCGCCCCGAGCAGCCCGACCTCCTCGCCCGTCGTGAGCAGGACCACCACCGACCGCCGCGACTGTGAGTCGAGGTCGCTGTCGATTGCCCCGTCGACCGGGTCGGCCAGCAGCCGCGCCATCGCCAACGCCGCGGCGACGCCCGAGGCGTTGTCGTCGGCCCCGGGCCGGACCGCGCCGGTCGCCGGCTCGATGCCCTGCCCGTCGTAGTGCGCGACCACCACGACCGCCTCGTGTGCCAGCTCGCCGTGGCCCAGCAACACGCCGGCGAGATTCTCGCCCTCGACAACCTCGCCGTTCGCCATAGGGATCGCCACCCGCTGCACGCAACCAACCGACCCGCCGTCGCGGAACGCCCCGGTGAGCTCAGCGTCGCGCAACCGCGTCGTCAGCCAAGCGGCGACCGACCCCGGCATGTCCGCCGCCGGTCGCCCATGGACCGCCGGGTCGGTTAGCGCCGTCATGATCACCTCGATCTCGTGTATCGCCGACGGCTTGCGAGCTCTCAACAGCTCGATCGATGGCCCCTCGCGCTCAGTTGGCCCCGCGCACCCCGCCCACATGAGCACCCCGATCGCCAGCGTGTAACAAACCCGCCGCATCGGCGGTCGTTATACGGCGTTCCTCGTTCCGCCGAATGGCCCATCGACGTCGAGCATCAGTTGAACCGTACGCTCGCCCGATACGCGGCCGGCGGCGTGCCGAGGTGTCGCTTGAACTGCCGGGAGAAGTAAAACCTGTTCCCGAACCCCAGCGACTCGGCGATCGCGTCGATCGAGCGATCCGAGAACGCCAGCGCCTGCGCCGCCTGCGCGACGCGCCGCTCGACCACGTAGCGCGCCGGCGTCTGGCCGACCACGCCGCGGAACACCTTGGCGAAGTGGTCCGTGCTGTAGTGGCACAGCTCGGCGAGCATCGCGTTGCTCAACGGTTCGTGCAGGTGGTTCTCGATGTACACCAGCGCCGGCTCGACCTCGCCCCGCCCCGCCGCGATGCCCAATGCCGCGTCGTCGTCGAGCGTGTCGATCCACGCCGCGAGCGCCGCGCAGATCAGCGCATTGATCCGAACGGCCGTCGCGGCCGAAGCGCCGTTGCCCTGCGCGTACCCGCGACGCACCGCCGCCCAGGCCGATCGCATCCCGGCGTC
>JBCCZA010000040.1:0-20258 GCA_039188455.1 Planctomycetota bacterium | reverse complement strand
GCCTCGAACATGGAGAGCGGGGCGTTGCGGACGCGGCTCATGTGCGTAAACGCCCGCAGGTCCTTGGGCAGGCACGACCCGCCGAACGCGAAGCCCGGCCGCATGTACTTGGCGGAGACGTTGAGCTTGGTGTCGGCGCAGACGATCTCCATGACCTTGCGCGAGTCGACACCGACCGTCTGGCAGGCCATGCCGATCTCGTTGGCGAAGGTGATCTTGGTGGCGTGGAAGAGGTTGCAGGCGTATTTGATCGCCTCGGCGGTGGAGATGTCGCAGCGGTGCACCGGCGCCTCGACGCCGGCATAGATGCCCTCGACGGCCTGGGCGTCGCGCTCGTCCGACGCGCCGACGATCGTGAAGGGCGGGGCGTCGAAGTCCTTGATGCTCGTGCCCTCGCGCAGGAACTCGGGGTTGTACGCCAGGCCGTACTTCTCGCCCACCGGCCCCACGATACGCTCGAGGATCGGCTTGACCACGCCCAGCGTCGTCCCAGGCACGACGGTCGAGCGGAGCACGAACGTATGCCGGCCGTCCTTGGCCGCGATCGCCGCGCCGATCTCCTCGGTCACCCGCTCGACGTACTGCACGCCCAGCGAGCCGTCCGGCGCCGACGGCGTGCCGACGCACACCAGCGACACGTCCGTCGCCGCCACGGCCTCGGCCGCGTCGCTCGTGACACGCAGCGAGCCGTCGGCGATCACCTCGCCGATCAGCTCGTCGACCCCTTCCTCGACGACCGGCGCCTTGCCGGCCCGCATCAGCTCGAGCTTGCGCTCATCCGGGTCAACGCCCACCACCTCGTGCCCGCGCTTGGCAAAGCACGCCGCCGACACGGCCCCCACATACCCAAGTCCGAAAACCGATACCCGCACAGGTCTTCCTTCCGTTCAGGGACCGCTATCGCGCCACGGCCGCCCGTGAGGTCTCGTCACGCTCCCAAGCATAATCGGCTATCCGACGCAGCTGCTTTGCCGCCCGGTAACGCACCGCCAAGCCAACCATCGCATACACAACCGCGGCGGGCCACATCGGGGGCCTGCCAATCATCGACCGCCACAGCGAGCCGGTCTTCTCTCGGCTGGTCGAGGCCAGCTCCGGGAACCGCCGGCGGAGCTCGTACAGCCCGAGCCGGCTCCGCGACTTGACCTTGATCAATGCCCACAGCGTCCGCGGCGCGGTGAGGGTGAACGTCGTGCCCGGCGGGTTCACCCGCTCGCCCTCGGCGAAGTGAGCCCGCACAAATTCGTCGTCCGCGATGATCGCCGGGAATCGGCCCCACCGCGCCCGCCCGGCCTCGCTCACGGCGTACACCCCCGCGCCCAGCATCGCCGTGCGGTGGTAGGGGCTCTGCCGCCACACCCCGTACCACGCCCGCACCGGCCAGCTCGACGCCGACGTGTCGACCGCCATCTTCGGCGCCGCCGCCAACACCCCCGGCTCTCGCAACGCCGCAGCCGTCGCCCGGATCGCGGGCCCGTCGATCGCGATATCCGCGTCGATGTACAGGCGAGGGAACCCCTCGGCCGCCTCGTCGCCCAGGTTCAGCCCCTCGACCTTCGACCCCACCTCGGTCTCGACGACCTCGATCCGCGTCGGCCCGGTCGCCCCAGCCGCCACGCCCCGTGCACGCTCAACCGTGTCGTCGGTGCAGCCGTTGCACGCCACGACGACCTGCATCGGTTCACCCACCTCGGCGTCGAGCAGCCGATCGAGGCAGCGCTGGATGACCGCCCCCTCGTTGTATGCGGGGATGACGACGCTGATCATGCCGGCTTCCTGTTCGTCAGGGGAGCCAGATACCGGGCGCGCATGGCGAGGAACTCGGAGTCCACGCGGTCTTCGCTCAGCCGCAGCAGCCGACGGCCGTCACGCCATGCCCGGAACTGCGCCCGCGGCCGCGGCAGAGCCCAACGCTTCTTGCCCAGGTCGCGGATCGAGTCGGCAACCAAGTAGCGCGCCAGCCGCCAGTTGAGCCGCACGCGGTCCCGCCTCAGATTGTTCGAGTGCTTGCGGGCGAGGTAGTACATGTCGAGCTGGCTCAACCCTCGGCTCGACCATCGCTTCTGCCCGACTCGCGGCGCAAAGACGTGATGGAGATAGGCCGTCGGGAGCTGAACCAGCAGGCCGCGCCGGCTGGCGCGGTACGAGGCGTCCTGGTCTTCGCACGGCGCGTTGCCGTAGAAGATGGGCTCGAAGCGGCTGTCGGCGATTACGTGTCGGCGGTAAGTCATCCTGCAGCCGTGCATCACCCCCTTGATGATCGCCTCGTGCTCGGCCAACCAATCGGGCGCCGGGCCCCGGCGGTAACCGCCGTCGTACGGCACGAACACCAGCTCGCTGTCCTGGTACAGGAAGACATCGATGAGCCAAAGCTTCAGCCAGAACTTCCAGTCGCTCGCCTTGGCCCGGCGGACCGGCTGCCCCGGCGGGCCGGTCAGGGTGCCCTGCACGCCGGCAACCTCTTCGTCGATGTCCCGTTCGTAGACCGCCATGATCTTCTCGGCGCAGTCCTCGTGCATCAACGCGTCGTCGTCGATCAGGAACACGATGTCACCTTTGGCTAGCTCGATCGCCCGATTGCGCTGACGCGTCAGCGAGGGCTCGGCCGGCTCGTGGACATAGTCGATCGCCATGCCCGACGCCTCGATCTCCCGACGCACCGCCGCCGCCCCGGCCGCATAGCGTGCCTCGTCGCTCGAGTCGACAACGACGACCTCGATCGGCGGGCGTGTCTGGCGCAGCGCCCAGTGCACCGTCTGCGGGAGCATGTCCGTGCGGTTCCGCGTGACCAGCGTGAGGGACCACGTCAATCGACCATTCTTGACCGCCTCACCGCTCATGGCCCGCCCTCCCAGCCACGCCACCACCGCTGCGGGCCGAACAGCACCGGCCCGAACGCCGCGCGCAGCCGACGCGCCCGGTCCACGCCCACGACCGGCCACGCCAGCCACGACCCGAACCACCGCGTCCCCGAGTGCAGGAAGATCACCCCCGCCGAGATCGGCCACCGCCACCGCGCCATCCGTCGCCGCGTCAGGTGCATCCCGCTGCGCGTCATCGCCATCAACCGATCCGGCCGAAGCGAGTCCCCGCTGCCCACCAGGTGCACCAACCGGGCCGACGGGATCAGCCACAGCTCGCGCCCGTGCTCGGCGACCCGCAGGCACAGGTCGGTCTCTTCGTTGTAGAGAAAGTAGCTCTCGTCGAACCCGCCCAGCTCGTTCCACAGCTCGCGCGGCAGCATCATGAACGCCCCGGACAATACCCGCGCCCGCACCGGCGCATCGGGGATCTCGATCACGCTTCGGCAGTACCGCCCCAACCCGATCGCGTTCAGCAGCGCCACGCGATAGGTCGGCCCGGGTTGGGCGCAGCTCGCCTCGATCGACCCGTCCTCGTGCAGCGTGATCCCGCCCACCCCGCCGACGCCAGGCCGCGCCTCCGCCGCGTGCCAAAGCTCGGCCAGCGCGTCGGGCTCGATGCGTGTGTCGGGGTTGAGCAGCAGCACGTACTTGCCGCGAGCCGCCGCCGCCGCGCGGTTGTTGCCACCCCCGAAGCCGTGGTTGGCGTCGTTGTCGACAATGCGCACCCCGGGGTATCGCTCTTGCACCACGGCCACGCTGTCGTCGCAATGGCCGTTCTCGATGAAGACGACCTCGTAGGTCAGCTCGCCGATCGAGGCGAGCAGGTGCTCGAGGCAGTCGATCAGCAGGTCGCGGCAGTTGTAGCCGACGATCAATACGCTGACGTCGGGCGTGATCGGGCGCTGGGCGTCGAGGAGCGTCGCCTTGGACAGCTCAGCCATGCGGCCCCTCGCCGTTGGAGCTCTCGGTCAGAACGATCCCCTGTCGGCGGCACGCCGCGACCAGCTCGGTCGCGCTGCGGTCGCTGGAAAACCGCGACTCGACCGACGCCCGCGCTGCCGCGCTGAGCGACGCCGCCAGCTCGGCCGACTCGGCGACCCGGCGGATCGCCTGGGCGGTCGCCTCGGGGTCTTCGGGCTCGACCATCAGCCCGGTGCCCCGTCGTCCACCAGCTCGGGCACGCCGCCGGCCGACGTCACCACGACGGGCAGGCTCATCGCCATCGCCTCCATGATCGCGACGCCCAGCGGCTCGGCCTGGCTGGCGAGCACGAACGCGTGGGCCGCGCCCTCCAGCTCGCGCACGCCCGCCTCGTCGACCGCGCCGCGCAGCCGGACCGCGTCGCCCAGCCCCGCGTCGGCGATCTGGGCCTCGAGCCGCTGCCGATAGCCGCAACGCGTGTTGTCCTCACCGAGCACGTCGAGCTCGACCCTCAGACCTCCGACCCGCAACCGGCGGACCGCCTCGATCGAGACGTGGTGCCCCTTGGCTTCGTGCAGCCGACCGCAGCTCACCAACCGCAGCGGTCCGTCGCCGCGCCACGGTTGATACGGCGAGTCCCGTTGCCACGCGTCGGTCTCGACGCCCATCGGGGCGAGCGCCACATCGGCGGGCAGCGAGCCGTTGAGCTCGGCTCGCGCGGCCTCGATCAGTCGGCGGGTGATAATCAGCCCGAAGCGAGCGTCGCGCCACTTTAGCGGCTGCGCCGGGCCGTAGTCGAAGAGCGGGCCGTGCAGCGTGACGCTGTAGCCGACGCCGAACAGGCGGTGCGCCGCCGCGGCGATCAAGGCCGAGCGACCGCAGGAGTGCACGTGCACGTGGCCCACGCCGCGCTGCTTGCACAGGGCCGCCAGCCTCGCCGCGCCGATCGCCGTCGCCAGCGCGCCCTTCGCGCCACCCTCGGCGCCCGCCGCCCGGCAGTCGCGGACCCAGCGAGCCAGCGCCGGGCCCTTCCCAAGCAGCCTCGCACCCAGCCCCGCAGCCCGGGCCGCGCCGATCGATGCGAGGTACGTCGTGCGATCGGCCCACGCCAGGCCCTGCGTGTGCACCGCGATCGACCGATCCGGCGGCCGCGTGCTCATCAGCTCAACCCCCACGCCGATCCGCTCGAGCGCCCGCAGCTCGCGGAAAAAAAACACGTGCGTCTGCCCCGGGAACTCCGGCACCAGATAGCCCAGCCGACACGGCGCTCGAGTCGTCGCGTGGACCATCACCCGGCCTCCCGACCCAGCATCAGACGCGCCGGCTCGGCGCCCAACGCAAGCTCCCCCGACGCCAGCCGGCGATACCACGACTCGTCGACCCCCAGGTTGGATTGGATGAGCACCGCCCGGTGCTGCGGCTCGAACCGCTTGAGGAACGCGGGCACGTCCATCTCGCCTTCGTCGCCGTAGCTGTGATAGTGCCACGAGCAATGGCAAAGCTCGTCCGCGACGGGCGCGTGACCGGCGGCCTCGGCGCCCATCACGTCGGTCGCGAACACGCCGTAGAGCACGTACTCCGAGAAGTCCAGCTCACGGCCCAGCACGACCTGCCACGGCCGACCGCCTCGCTCGCTCAGTCGCCCGCGCAGCTTCAGCAGCACGTCCCGCCGCCAGGTCACCAGCTGGGAGATGTAGTCGCCGGCGTAGAAATCCCGGGGCTCGATCCCCATCAGCCGGCCGGCCACGCGGTTCCAGTTCGCGTGCCGCCCGCCCTGGCCGCGGTCCGGGTTGGCGTACAGCCGGACGCGGTCGCCGACGAGCAAGTGCTCGGGCCGCACCGGCCGCACGAACACCACGTCGGAATCGGCAAACGCCAAGACCTCGGCGTCCGTCGCGTCGCAGGCCGAGAGCTTGACCAGCTGCTGCACGATCCACCCGCGGATCGGCCACGTCTTCAACGACCACCACCACTTCTTCGATCCCGGCACGCGGTGCAGCCACGCCGGCAGCAGGTCCTCGACGCACACCACCCGGCTGCGCTCCCCGCCGACCTCACGGAACAACGCGGCGTCCGACCGGGGCACCAGCAGCAGGTGCTCGATCGACGCGTCGACGTGATCGGCCACGGTCCGGCACAGCACGCGGCAGCGCTCGGCGTCCGGCGCGTACGAGCAGGTGATCAGCGCGGTCTTCACGAGGCCTCCCGCGTCAGGCCCAGGTCCTGCCGAGCGCGGACCACCGAGGTCAGCCAGTCGCGTTGGTCGCGGAGCTCGTCCAGCGACTTGGTCCACCACTCGCTCTCGATAACCTCGCGCTGGGCCGCGTCGTCGAAGCGATGTCGGATCACCTTGGCGGGGATGCCCGCGACGATCGCGAAATCCGGCACGTCACGCGTGACCACGGCGTTGGCGCCGATCACCGCGCCGTTGCCGATCCGCCGGCAGCCGGGCAGCACGATCGACGACTGACCCATCCACACGTCGTGCCCGATGTCCAGGTGCCCCGGCTCGAGCCGGTCCTCGTCCACGAAACCCAGCCCGGCCTCGTAGAAGTAAGGGTGCGTGGAGGGCTGGTCCAACGGGTGGTTCTGGGTGAACACGCGCACCGCCGGGCCGATCGACGTGTACCGGCCGATCGTCACGCTCGGCGGGAAGGCGCCCAGCTCGAAGCACGAGCCGTAGCTGTAGGGCCCGATGTCCACGGCGTAGTCCCGCCGCATCCAACGACGCAGCGTGTCGGTGCGCATCTGCCCGCCTTCCCACCGCTCGACGACGCTGAAGAACTGACCGGCCACCCGCCGCCGCCGCCGCCCGCCCAGCAGGTCGTACCCGCGCTCGGCCCACCGCGCCCGGCCGGAGCGGATCAGCTCGCCCGGCCTCGGCTCGCTCGGCGCGCAACGGCCCGCCCGCTGCGCGTCGATCAGCGCGGGATGCCAAAGCGCCGGATCGAGCGGCCGATCGGTCACGGACCACCTCCCCGGCCCGCGTCGGCGAGGGCTCGGCGGCCGATGAACGTGCCGCGCGGCCGACGGCCGATCTCGGGCGACTCGGGCGCGGGCTCGACGGCGTCGTCGGTCGCTTGGCCGCCGGCAAAGCCGAGCCGGATCGCCTGCGCCTGGCCGATGGTCAGCCCCACAAAGAACCCCAGCATCGACCCGGCCGTCGAGAAGATTGCGACCGAGATCGCGCCCAAGGCATAGGCCAGCACGACCAGCCCGAACGCCCGACCGAGCTTGGCCTCGGCGCTGTCCTTGCCCAGCCAGACGGCCCGCCCGCCGAAGAACAAGGGCAGCACCATCCGAGCGATAAAGATCACCATCGCCACCATGCCGCCGGTCAGCAGCACCGCCATGTACTGGTTGTCGACCGACCGCGCGTAGCCGCTGAACGACGGCGGCGTCGCCGTGCCGTGCCCGAACCACCAATAGCCCGGCATCGCGTTCCACACGCGCTCGAGCAGCTTCCAGCGGTAGTGCCACGCCAGGCTGCTGGACATGTGCAGGTTCATCATCAGGATCCGCAGCAGCGGACGCCCCGACGCCATGTCGGCGATGATCCACAGCGTCGGCCCCCCGACCCACACCGCCAGCCATCGCGTCATAGCCGGCACGCGCAGCATCATCAGCCCGTAGTCGTACACGTAGAACGCCAGGAGCAGCGCGACCGTGACGATCGCGCCCGAGGACATGCTGAAGACCGACCCCACCATCAGCAGCGCTGCCTTGACCCATGGGAACGCGCCGACCAGCCGGTTCCGCTCGAACGCGGCGTGCAGCGCGACCGACAGCACGGCCAGGTAAGTAAAGCCGACCATGATCGGGTGGCCGCTCCAGGCGAACGCGCGGATCACGCCGTAGCGCACCTCGGTCTTCGCCGGGGCCGACACCGCAGGGAAGATGGACTTCCAAAGTGCGACGTGCGGGTTGAAGCCGGTCAGGCCCTCGAGAATGACGGTCGGCAGCAGCACGATCATCACCCACACCAGCCACGTCATGGCCTTGCGGAGCGTCTCGGGGAACATCGGCAACGTGCGGCCGAGGACGTAGAGCGTCCAGCTATCTAAGACCGTGCGCCCCGAGGTCTCGATGATCTGGACGGTGGGCGTGCCGGATTGCTGCATGGAGACAATCGATGACGTCAGCCCGAGGGGTACGATCAGATCGATCCAATTCAGCTTGGCGCGGGTCGCGATGAGCATCCACGGCAGCAGCACCATGGAGACAAGCCGCTGGGGGCTGACCTCGGCCGTGCCGATGCGCAGGTCGACGCCGCGGGGGAGGAAGATGGTGAGGATAAGCAGCGCGATCAGCCAGAAGGGGATCGAGATCTCGCCGCTCTTGGCCAGGGCTGGACGCGCGGGCTGGGCGGCGGGGGCGCTGCGGGCGGCGGTCAGGACAGCCGTGCTCATGAGCGACCTCCCCTCGACGCGGCGCGTGGCGTGGCCGATGAGCCGGCGGCCAGGGTGTTCAACAACGCGGCCAGGGCGCCGGTGAGTCGGCGCCGATCGAACCGGTCGAGCCAGGCCGGGTCGGGCCCGTCGGCGTAGCGGCCGGCGCGTCGTCCCTCGTCCAGGCGGATCAACGCGTCGGCGATGGCGGCGGGGTCGGTCGGCGGGGCCGCCTCGCCCATGCCGCTATCGATGAGCCAGTCCCTGGCGTCCCCCTCGGGCAGAGCGCCGAGGATCGGCCGGCCCGCGGCGAGGTACTCATACAGCTTGCCGGGGACGATGCGGCTGCGGTGACCGGGCGGCAGGCCGTGCAGCGGCAGGAACAGCGCATCGGCGGCGCTGACGCGGCGGGTGGCCTCGGCGTGGTCGACGTAGCCGACGAGGTCGACCGCGTCGCCGGCGGGATGGCCCTCGACCAACCGGCGGAGCGCGTCATCGACAACGCCCAGCTGCACGAGTCGGACGCGTCGGCCGAGTGGGTGGCCCTGCTCGCGGAGGCGCTCGATCGCGTCGAGCAGGTGGAGCGGCGTTCGGCCGGACAGGTCGGCGGGCTCGGGCTGGTAGCGCACGAACGAGCGGAGCAGGCCCTTGAGGCCGCGCTGCCCGGCGCCCTGTCGGGCGTGGAAGGTGCCCGCGTGCACGAGGGTCATCGGCGCGTCCTCGGCGGGCGAGGGCGGTTCGACAGGTTGCCGATCGGGGAAGTCGGCCGAGTCGAAGCCGTTGGTGATCGTGTCGAGGCGGGTCGCCACGGACAAGCCGGGAAACGCTGACTCGATGGCGGCCCGGGCGCCGGGCGTGTTGGCGATCACCGCGTCGACCGCCCGGCAGGTGGCTGCCATCGCGTCGCGGTGGGCTTGCCAGACGCGCTTGCTCGAGTGAACCCTTGCGCCGTCCAGCGCCCAGGGATCGCGCAGGTCCAGCACGACCGGCACGTCGAGCCGTTCGGCCAGCCGACGCCCGAGATAGCCCAGGTCGAACGGGCCCAGCGAGACCACCACCGCCTCGCAGCCCAGCCGATCCACCAGCTCCTCGGCCGCGTCGGCCGCGGGCTCCAGCCAATCGTGCGCCTCGTCGATCCGCGCCAGACCCGCCGCCCATCCCGTGGGCGCCCCGCCGATCGGCACACGCTCGACGCGCAGGTCGGGACCGACCTCGGCCAGCAGCGAGTCGTCTCGCGGCGTCCACTGGCTCGTCGCGTCGCGCGGCGGCGGCGCCAGCACAACCGGCGACCAGCCGAACGACGGCAGGTAGCGGCAGAACTTGAGCGTCCGCTGCGTGCCGCCTCCGCCGTCCGGCGGGAAGTAGAACGCGACCATCAGCACCCGCCGCGTCGGCTCGGCATGCGTCTGGCTCGTGGGCGTCGGCATGTCCAACGCCTCAATCATCCAGGAAATCCACTGCGTAGAGCTTGTACCGACGGTTGATCGCGGGCATCAGCGGCAACGCGTGCACCAGCCGCTTGATCCGCCGCTTGCGTTGCCGCTTGGCGTCGCGCGCCGCGTAGTACTTGGCCTTGGCCGCGTCGACGGTTTCGCTCGACGAATACGCCGGGCCCGAGGCGTGAAACACCTTGAGATCGGCGAGCAGGGCGATGCGCTTGCCGGCGCGCTGAACGCGGCCGGCGTACTGGGCGTCTTCGTGGAAGAAGACCTGGTCGGGGTGCTGCGGGAAGCCGCCGACGGCCTGCATCGTCTCGCGGTCGGTCATCGTGCAGTACCCGCCGACCGGGCCCTTGAGCAGTCGCACGCCGTTGTGCTCGTAGGGCTCAAACAGGTGGGCGTCCCGCTCGTAGAACACCTTGGAGGCGACGCTCTTGCCGTCGTTGATGATGTTGGAGGCGAGGAACCCGAGATCGCCGACCTGTCGGTACGCATCGAGGAGCATTCGGTCCCAGCCCTCGGGGGCGTCGATGATGTCGTCGTCGAGCTCGATGAGGTAGGGCTGGCTGGTGAGCTCGAAGGCCTGGGCGTAGGCGTTGGTGCCGATGTTCTCGGGGTGGTGCACGACGCGGACGCGGGGGTCGTCGATCTGGTCGAGATAGGCCGGCGTCTCGTCGGTCGACGCGTTGTTCCACAGGACGATTTCCTTGACGTCGTCCGAGGCGTTCGCGATCACCTTCTCGATGGTGTCGCGGAACAGGTGGATGCGGTTGCAGGTGACGCAAACAACGCTAATCACGCGGCGCCTCCTTGGGCTTGAAGGTGATGCGGATCACGCCAGGGCAGGGGGCGTTGAAGTTCGTCAGCGAGCTGTCGGTCAGAGGGCTCGTAGAGCGAGTCGAGCCGATGGCGGACGGCGGCGTTCATGCGCGGCTGTCCCGAGTAGACGCGCCACTGCTGCGTGCGCTTGGCCAACTGGGCGGCGGCGCGAGCCCACGGGCCGCCGAGGGACTCGACCGAGCGTCGCGCCGACCGGGCCAGCCGATTCAGGCGGGGGTATTTCGGGTAGCTCGCTCGGTTGCGCTGCGGGGCGCCGCGACGCGCGCCGCCGGCCATGGGCGGCAGGCCAAGGAATTCGGTGACCCGGTTGATGACGCCATCGGGGTCGGCCTTGAGGTCGTCGAGGCAGGTCACAAGCACCCGGTCGCGACCCAGGGCGCCCCACCACCGCTCGAGGCTGCGGACGTAGTGACCGCGGGTCGTGTAGGACATCGACTCCATCGCCTCGGGCCCGCCCTCGGCCAGGCGGGCAGCCTCGGCGTCGATCGCCGCCTCGAAGCTCAGCCGTTCCTCGTCCCGACGGACCTGGTGCCAGTAGTGCGACCACGCCCGCTCCACGGGGTCGCGGAGTATCGCGATTGCCCGGACCCCGGGCAGATGCTCGGCGATCCGCTCGCAGGCGCCGGGGTCGAAGAGGTAGTTCGGTGTCGCCTCGCCGGCCAGTCGGTCGCCGGCGGGGGCGAACTGTTCGGCGTAGGCGTCCAGCGAGGTCGAGCCGAACCGCCCGATCGGGCTCCACTGGGGATAGCTCGCCCAGTAATGCAGCTCTTTCTCGTCCGGGAAAAACACGCCGGGGTGCTCGCGCAGCATCGCCCACAGGGTGGTCGAGCCACACTTCTGTTCGCCGATAATCAGGAAGTCCGGTAACGCCAAGGGTTGCTGACCGGTTGGGAACGGTGGGGTCGCACGGTGCTTCCGTGCTGTTCATCGGTCCGGGCGCGGCGCGGTCTTTGGGCGAACGGATGATTTAGCCACGCCCCCGGGCCAAGTTAATTGATCGTGTCGTATCGCCCAACAAGGTGTCGGTCGCTGAGCCATCGTGCCCGCCAGGCGTAGTAGAGGGTCAGGGGGCGTTGCTGCAGGATCAAGCCGCAGGCCGAGAGCCGGGCGCGCAGTGGGCCGAGGCCGCGATCGCGCAGCACCCGCATCATCAAGCCCAGCCGGGGCTTGCAGTAATAGGCCAGCCCGCGGCCGGGCGCCGGGGCGTCGGTGGGTTCGGCCTTGCGACGGAACCACTCCAGGCTCTTGGCCGAGCGGTCCCACTTGTAGCGGATCGCCCGGGCGTCGCGGCGGGTCGGGTGGCCGACGATCACCTCGGGGGCGTAGAAGGTGGGGATGCCCATCGCGGTGGCCCGGCGGCCGAAGTCCATGTCGCCGCCATCCATCGCGAGTTCGTTGAATGGGCCAACGGCCTCGAGCACGGCGCGGGGGACAAACAGGTTGGCCGTGACCCCGAAGCCATCACGCTTGACGTACGACTCCTGCGGGAACGCGAGTACGGCGTCGAACACGGCCGCGCCGTTGGGGTGATCGGGGTCGGGGTAGAAGCTCTGCACGTCGCCGGTGACCATGCCGGGCCCGTCGAGGCGGTCCAGCGCGGCCAGGCCACGCTCGAGCCAGTGCGCATCGGGCACGCAATCGGCATCGGTGCAGGCGATAACGGGCGCGGCGGTCGAGGCGTTGGCTCGATTGCGGGCGGCGAACGCGCCGCCGATGTCGGTCTCCAGACGGATCAGCCGGGCGTGCGGGAACTCCGCGATCAAGCCATCGATCGGCTCGTCGGAACGGTCATCGACGACCCAGACGTCGAACGAATCGGGGGCGACGGTCTGGTCCTCGAGCGCTTGGAGACATCGCCGAAGCCGCACCGGGTCGTTGCGGACGGGGATGACCACGGAGACACGGGGTGAATGGCAAGCAGTGGGGTTCATGCGGGAACCGTCAAGAGTCAGTCTGCTGAGCGAGCGACGTCGCGGTCGCAGAAATGGGGTGCACCGCGTGTCTTATCGACCCATCGGGCGGGCTGTTCCACTCCCGGGGAACGAGCAGGCGTGGCTCGAAGAGCCGAATGAAGGCACGAGGCCACCGGTGGCAAATGCGTCCGACGTTGCTCGATTTTATTCGAGTCCGAAGCCGGATCGAGGTCAATTTGTTCACGCAACCCCCTCGGCCGCCTCGGCGAGCACGTTCTCAAGCTTGGCCACCTGGGCGGGTACGTCAAACTCCGACGCCATCCGCGCCCGACCCGCGGCACCCAGACGACGACGCAGCGACGTGTCGCGGACCAGGGCGAGCATGCGATCGGCCATCGCCGCCGAGTCGCCCTGCTCGGTCAGGTAGCCCGTCTGCCCGTCGACGACCTGGTCGACGTGCCCCCCGCACCGCGACACGACCACCGCCAAGCCCGTTGACGATGCCTCGGCGACCGACACGCCAAACCCCTCGAACCAGCCCGATGCGTGATCCAGCGAGGACTGCAGGAACACGTCACTGCGACGCATCCACGCCGACACCTCGGCCGACCCGATCGCGCCCTGCCACTTCACCTTGTCGGCCACGCCCAGTGAGACGGCCAACGCCTTGAGGCGGCCTGCCTCCTCGCCGTCACCGATCATCACCAGCTCCACGGCCGGCTCGGCCGCCGCGACCTCGGCAAAGGCACGCAGCGTGACGTCCGGGCCCTTCCACGCGACCAGCCGGCTGACGGCCACAAATCGAGTGATCCCCGGCTCGCTGCCGGCGCCCAGCTCGAAGTCCGCCACCGGCACGCCGCACGGAATCCAGTGGAGGCGATCGGCCGGCGCTCCCAGGCCCTCAAGAATCGAGGCCTGCCGACGGCCGACCACGATCGACGCGGCAAACGACCGGAGCCCGCGGCGGATCGATGCGTCGTACCACTTGTTGCGAAGCATCGAGGACAGATCCATGCCGTGGAAATGGCAGACCAGCGGCACGCCCAACGCGTTGCAGACCGGCAGCAGCCGCAGCGCCCAGTGCCCGAAATGCGCCAACACGACGGCGGGTCGATCCTCTCTCATGGCGGCGGTCAGCGCGGCGCGCTCGCCGCCCGCCGTCCCGTACCAGTTGCGCGACAGCGCGTTGCGGGCGCGGAGCGACCACCGGCCTGGGCCGTCTTGCGGATCGGGCACCCACGGCAAGGTCCGCCGACGCACCGCCTGGCCCACGACGCCGGCGTCGACGCACTCCCAGTGAACCCAGACAGGATCAAACCGGGCCATGGCGCGGATCTGTCGGCCGAGCCAGACCTCGCTCGGCCGACCCATGGACCGCGACAAGAACCAGGCCGTCGGTCGGTCCGACGACTTCGGCGCGTCGCCGACCGGGGGAAGGGTCGAGGTTGATTCGGGATCGAGTGTCATCGGAGCGAGCGAGTCAAGCGGTGAGGCGGAGCCGGCCGGATCAAGTCGAGGCCAAGTCACCACGACCCCGGTCCTTACGCCCGGGAAGGGCCGAGCCGAAGGTTTGCACGGCTTTCAGGGCGTCTTTGCGGAGCGGGGAAACGGCGAGGACCATCCCGCCCAGCAGCAAGGCGGTGACGGCGCCGGCGTACAGGACGTCCAGCCACGGCGACGCCGGACGCCACTGCGACATGACCGCCAACCCGCCGCCGATCGCGACGCCGTAGAGCAGCGCATATCGCCAGATGAAGCTCGCGATCATCGACCGCGTCACCGGGCCCTTGCGCCCGCCCACCCAGAGCTCGACGGGCAGGCCAATCAGCAGCGACGCCAGCGAGAAGCACCAGGCCATCGCGATCACGCCGAACTGGATCCCGATGAAGAACGAGGCGATCGACACGGCCGAGGTGAAGAGCGTGGTGTTGCGGCGGTCGGCGCCGCGGCCCTGGCTCACCATCAGCCATTGCGCCCCCGCCGCGATCACCGGCACCACGACCGCCGGCATCATCGCCAGGAAGATGTCCCCCGCGCCCAACCACTGCTCGCCCAGGATGATCAGCACGATCGAGTGAGCCGCGAGGACCAGCCCGACGATGACCGGCGACGCCGCCAGCAGCAGCGACGACCACAGCCCGAAGAACACCCGTCGGTACTTCTCGTCGTCGCTCTTGGCCGCCGAGAGGCCCGGCACGGCGACCGAGGTGATCGGCCCCATCATGCGCCGCATCGGCATCCGCAGCAGCGTCGTCGCCCGGTCGTACAGGCCAACCGTCGCCGAGTTGGTGAACACGCCAACCAGCACCTGGTCGAGCCCTCGGCTGAGCCGGTTGGCCTGGTCGGCGGCGGTGATATTGGCCCCGAAGAACATCTGCCTCTTGGCGCCCGTGCCGCGACGCGGCAGGCTTGGCACCCAGGGGCACAGCAAAAACAGCCCGCTCACGGTCAGCACGCCGTTGGCCACCATCCCCAGAAACAGCGCCCAGTACCCCAGCCCCATGAGCGCGGCCGCGATGGTCACGATCTGGGAAAAGATGAAACCGGCGAAGCCGAGGTACGCCAGCAGCGACAAACGCATGGTGCGCATCAGCAGCGCGCGGTGTTGCTGGCCCAGCCCGTTGAGAAAATTCGCGGCGCCCATCGCGGCGATGAGCGGCATCACGCGCGGCTCGCCGTAGAGCATCGCCGCGAGCGGCGCGATCGCCACGATGGTCAAACTGATCAGCCCGAGCACGCTCAAGTTCATCCAGAACAGCGTGCTGGTCTGCTCGTGGGTGATCCGCTTCTCTTGAACCGTCGCGACCCCCAGGCCCAGGCCCGCCAAGGGGATGAGGAACGACACCGCTTTATCGGAGAGGGCAAACACGCCGTAGGCGTCGGGGGTGAGCAGCCGCGCCAGGATGGCCACCGACCCCATCTGCAAGACGAAACGCAGCACCTGAGTGACTGCGTTGGATGCGCTGCCCTGAACCATCTGATGCTTCAGGTTCGCGCCATCACGCTCCCCGAACCACGTCTGGTGCATGGCCTCGCGATCGAGTCGCCTCCGTCCCAGCATGTCGCACAGGGCTCCTTCAACGCGGTCGAGCCCGGCCCTCGACGTTCGAGACGGGACACCCAGGCATCATCGGCCAGAGGCGTACCCCAACCCAGTCTTCTTGCCACGCCATGCCGGACGCCCCGACGGCCCATCGCGGTGCGGCGCGGTCACGGCCGACTCAGTCGCCGAAAGGGTACCCGCGGAGGATGACCCCCTCGCTCGGCATCCCCTTGGGCAGGAACGGCGCGTTGCTGCCGAAGACCGCGCCCTGGATCACGAAGTTCGACACGTCGGGCTCGCGGAACTCGCTGGGGCCGTCGTACCGCCCGTTCTTGATGTAGACGTGGCTCAGCTTGCCGTACGCCCGGAAGACGCGGGCGCCGCCGCCGGTGTGCTCGGTGATGTCGACGTTGTGGATGGCGATGTTGCGCATCGTGCCGGTGAGCATCAGGCCCTGCGAATCGGCCTCGGTGACGTCGACATCGCGGATAAAGACGTTGTCGGTCGGCCGGTTGTTCCAATAGAAGACGTCGGGGTGCATGTTGGTGCCCTTGCGATCGACGCGCTCGATCTTGGTGGAGAGCACGAGCACCGGGTTGTGGAAGGCGTCCTCGGCGATGTCCTGGCCGACGCTATCGCGGACGATGTTGGCGGTGAAGCCCTTGTGGACTCCCTGGACACGGGCGCCGGTGAACCACTGACCGCCGGAGAAGTCGCCGCGAGCCAGATAGCCCTGGAACGGGCGGTCGGGGTCGCCGTAGACGAACGAGCCCTCGTCGAACCAGATCCGCCAGGGGTTCGCCCGAAACTTGCCCGCGGTGTCGAGATCGGCGCCGTCGATCAGGTCGAGCGTGACGTGGCGGAACCGCAGGTGGCCGGCCAGGCCGTAGCCGTCGCGGACCTCGATCGTGGCCGTCCCGTTGCCCGGTTCGGGGCCCGTGATCGTGACCCAGCGACGGTCGGCACCGGCATCGGGCAGCGCCCAGATGCCGGCGTTGTCGTGCCGGCCCGGCATCAGCCGGAAGGTCACGCCCTCGGCAGAGCCGATCTCTTCCTTGACGGCCTCGACAGCCTCCAGGAGCGTCGGGAACGCGCCGCCGTCGCCGACGGTGACTTCTCCGGTAAACAGCGAGTCGTTGCTGTTGGCGATCAGCCGCAGGTCGACCGCGCGGGGAGAACCCACGTTTGGATAGGCGATCGCACGCAGCGTGACGATGCCGTCGGAGACCTTGCTGGGATCGAACACGGCCCAGTACTCTTTCTCGCCGGTGCGAGGGTTCTTGCTCTCATCTCGCAGAACGATCGGCGAGCCACCGTCGAGGATCAGCTCGACTCGATCGATGCCGTGAATGTGGGCGGCGACGACGCCGACCTCGAACGGCTCGGTGACTTCCTGCATCGGCACGACATCCCACAGGGCGATCGCGGTGGTGTCGTACGCGGCATGCAACGGATCACCGACCGCCGCCAGCTCCGGTGTCTGGTTCGGGAAGCCGTTGCCGGGCTTGAGCTTGGGGGCGTCATCGGGCCCACCGCCGCCGCCGTCGATCACGCCGCCGGGCTCAGGCAGGTCATCGATCGCGGGTGGGTTTTCGGCCGTCTCCGTCTCGGGCTCGTCGGCCGGGGGCTGCTGGGGAGCAATGGGCTCGGTCGGCGCGGGGTCGGCGGTCGGCGGCGTGGGGGCGTCAATCGGGGCCGGCGTCGGCGGGGCCGGCTCGCTGGGCAACGCCGGGAGGGCCGGCGGCGACGGGGGCGCCGGGGGGGGCACGGCGACGTTGCTGGGCGGAGTCTGGGGATCGGGCGCAGGCTCGGGTTCGGGTTGGGGTTCGACGTTGCCGAGGTCGGGAGCCTCGCTTGCGTCGGGCTCGGGTGACGCGATACCGGGAGTGGTCCCCGGGGTCGTGCCCGGAACCGTGCCGGGAGCGCCGTCCGGCTCAGCGGGAAGATCGGGTGCCGAGTCGATGCCCGGGGTGTCCGGGATGACCGGGGTGTCTGGGGTGGCATCCACGTCGGGCGTGCCACCGCCGCCAATCCCGCCACCACCGAACCGGCTGGGCGGCGAGGCATCGGCCAAGGTGTCGCTCGCTTCGGCGGGCGCTTGCGGCGCATCGGCGGCTCCGCCACCACCGCCGCCGCCACCACCGCCACCGGAACCACCACCAAACGACGCGGCCCCACCGCCACCCCCGCCGCCGCCACCGCCACCACTGGCAGCGGTCACCTGACCCCCGCCGCGACCGCCGGTGGACGCATCGGACGCCTCACCGTTGAACGGCGAGGTCGCCCAGGCGTCGTCGGCCTCGGGCGTGGGCACGTTTTCGATCGCCGCCGCCGCCGGGATGGGCAGGCCGGCGCTGCGGAGCTGGGTGAGCGCGACATTGCCGGGTTCGATCGCGCGAGGCTGCGGGTCAACGGGCAGCGCCAGCTCGGCCGTGGCGGGCACACCCGCGTGGGGCACGGCCACGGCGCGGAGCATCGCGGGCATCACGCCCAACGCCCCGGGCTCGAATCGCACGCCGACGAGCTGGCCCGCGTCTTGGAACGGCCGCGGCGTCTGCACCGACCACGGGCCGCCGTTGAGCGAGACCGCGATGGCCTTGACGCCCGCGGGATGATCGGCCAGGACGCCCAGCGTCACTCGGCCGTCCTGATCGATGTAGGCCGACTCGACCCATCGCACCGACGTCGGGGCATTGGCGTGTTCGCCCTCGCCGATCGCGGCGAAGGTCGGCACGGGGGTGGTGAATCCGGCGCCGGGCTTGAGGTCTCCGCCGAAGACCGGTCGGGCCAGCGCCCCCAGCAGCACGCCGAGGATGGCGGCGAAGAGCACCCACTTGGCGCTCGGGGTGTCGGGCGCGGGGCGCGTGTCAGTCGAGGACGGACGCTGGGCTCGGATCATGGCGTGGCTCTTGGATCGGAGAGTTCGGTGCACCGGCCGAACAGAACCATCCCACCGGGCCCGCGTCCAACGGTCAACCGTCTTGCCGCGCTTCGCTCGCCGCCGCAGCGATCACACCCGCGCCACGCGCTGCCACCCATCACGCCGGCGAAAACCTCGCTCAGTGATGGGCTGGCCGACTCAAGCGGCCGGCGTGGACGCCCGAGGGGGGCGCCAGATCGTCCGATAAATCGACCCAAACGCCGCGGAAGCCCGCCGGCGGGGTTTCTGACGCGGCCGAGCCGTCGCCAGTCGATACGATGGCACGTCGCACTAGGCCCATGGTGTAACGGTAGCACGACTGGTTCTGGTCCAGTTAGTCGGGGTTCGAATCCCTGTGGGCCTGTTTGGCCGTCGCCCGGAACGCCCGGGCACAGACGGCCCAACGGCATCCCTGGCGCGCACAATCACGCCGACGCGGCGTGCATCGCGGCGATCGCCGCCGCCCGATCGGGCGCCCCGAACACCGCCGACCCGCTCACCATCACGTCGCACCCCGCCTCGGCGCACGCCGCCGCCGTCGCCGGCCCGACCCCGCCGTCCATCTCCAGCCGCTGGTCGTCCCGCAGCCGCTCGCTCAGCCACGCCACCTTCGGCAGCACCTCGGGCATGAACGCCTGCCCCCCGGCGCCCGGATGCACCGACATCACCAACACCATCCGCAGACGCTCCAGCCACGGCTCCAGCCCCTCGGCCATCGTCAGCGGGTTGATCACCATCCCCGCCGACATCCCCAACGCCTCGATCCGGTCGAGCAGGGCGTCGGCGTCCTGGTGCCGCGACCGCACGGGGTTGCAGACCTCGAGGTGGAACGTGATGTGATTCGCCCCCGCCTCGGCGAACGGCTCGAGGTACATGTCCGGCCGATCGACCATCAGGTGCACGTCGAGGAACGTGTCGGGTAGTTCGCGACGCAGGCCTTTGCACGAGTCGGGGCCCATCGACAGGTTGCCGACGAAGTGGCCGTCCATGATGTCGATGTGCAGCAGGTCGGCGCCGGCGAGAATGACGTCGTGCGCGTCGTCGCCCATGCGCGCAAAGTCGCTCGCCAACACCGATGGGGCGACGAGCGGGCGCGTGGGTTTGTCTTTCAGATCGAGCACGTCGGCAGTCTACTTTTCTGATCCCGGCACAAGCGAGTACCTCTTAGCTGCGACGCTACGCGTCGCTGAAAGACATACCAGAGACACCCGTTATTTCTTCAGCGACGCGTAGCGTCACAGCTAAGCAGACGAACAAGTCACTCACCGTCGAACAGCTCGGCAGACGCGTCCGCCGGCGCGGCCAGCGTCACGCCCGCGACCTCGGCCCCGGCCGCGGTCAGCCGCCGGCCCTGGCGCGTCCGCGCGACCAGCCCGAGCTGCAGCAGGTACGGCTCGGCCATCTCCTCGAGCGTCCCCGCGTCCTCGCCCAGCGTCGCCGCCACGGCCTCGAGCCCGACCGGCCCTCCCTCGTACACCTCGCCGATCGCCCGCAGGTACCGCCGATCCAGCTCGTCGAGCCCTTGCGCGTCGACGCCTTCGAGCCGCAGCGCCTCGTCGACCATCGCCACGGTCAGCGTCCCGCCGCCCTTGACCTGCGCGTAATCCCGGACACGCCGCAGCAGGCGGTTGGCGATGCGGGGCGTGCCGCGGCAGCGCTCGGCGACGACGCTCAGCGCGTCCTCGACGTCGCCCTCGCCGAGCCCGATCAAGCCCGCCGAGCGTGTGAGGATCTTCAGCAGCTCGGCGTGGCCGTAGAACTCGAGGTTGTGCGTGATGCCGAACCGGCTGCGCATCGGCCCACCGACCAGCCCGGCCCGCGTGGTCGCGCCGATCAGGGTGAACGGCGGCAGCGGCAGCGTGATCGTCTTGGCGTGCATGCCGGTGTCGATCGGCACGTCGATCTTGAAGTCCTCCATCGCCGAGTAGAG
>JBCCZA010000039.1:0-20916 GCA_039188455.1 Planctomycetota bacterium | reverse complement strand
GGCGCAGCGCGGCCGCGATGACCGCGAGGTGAAGCCGGTCGGCGGCGGAGAGACGCGGTGCGGCGTCGCGATAGTCTTCGCCGGGCAGTTCAGCCAGCGCTGCCCCGGCGATACGACGCGGGGCGGCCGCGGTGGGCGGCGCGGGTGCTGGATCTGTGCTGTTGAGGGCTTGGCGGAGCTCGGTGCCGTGGCGCAAGATGGGCAGGTGGCGCAGGGCGATGCCCGACACGTCGCCGGTACTCGCGGGTAGATCGACGTCCAGCGCCCAGGCGAGGGTGATGGTGTTGTGCGGGAGCTGATCGAGATGCGGGGCGAGTCGGCGGAGCGTCGCGGCGGGCAGCGTCTCGCTCGTGAGCCCCGCGGCCACGTTGTTTGCCCGCTCAGCGCCCACGAGCCGGTGGTAAGCCGACCAAGCGGCGGTTCGGTCCGACAGCGTCGTGTGCGGTACGACCCGCGCATCGGCGTCCACCAATTGCAGCAATGCCTGCGCCGGTATCTGCGCGTCGGTCGCGGCGAGGAGCAGGCGATACTCGGGGCGATCGACGTCGGCGTACCGCGTCGACGGCCGGGCGAGGCTGCGCGCGGAAGCCGCGGCCAGCCTGACCCGCCTCTCGCGGGGCGGATTGGTTTCATCAAGCGCCCGCGTTGCTGAGTCGACGCTGGCCTCGATCACCGACCAGCGATCGATCTGATCGAGCAAGGCGGCAACGCCATCGAGCAGTTTGTCGGCATCGCGTTGGGCCAGCGACTCAATGGCCGCGACGCTCACCGGAACGGGGGTGCCCGGCGACCAGGCCAGTGTCTCGAGCAGCTCGGCCGGCGCGGGCTCTTGCGGATCGGCGAGCGCGGCCAAAGCCCGCCTCCGAGCATCAACCGATCGAGACCTGTCGGCCGCAACAACACTCGTCGCATCCGGCGTGGCTGAACATCCGATCGTGATCATCAAAGCAAGAAGCCAGGCAGCCCCCGCTCCCCAGGCGAGGAAGAGCATCCGGCTGCAACCCGAAGGCGGCGTCACGGCCGACAGGGCTTGAGCTCGCCGCTCGGGCAGAGCGTGCCGATAGCATCGGTGATGCGCATGCCGGCCTCGGAGTACAGCGGATGCCAGGTGTCGGCATCGATCTCACGGATCAGAACCCCGGTTTCGTGGGCGTTCATGGCTTCGGCGCTATCCGGCCGATTGATCAATGCATCGCGAGTCGCTTCATCAAACTTCTCGAGATAGGCGATCGTCCACTCGCTGCTGTTGCATTCGCCGCAGGAGAAGAGGTGGGCACGGACAGCGGTTCCCAGGCCGGAGGGCGCGTCGATCGGGGGGATACTGGTGCCCGGCGCGGTGAAGAGCTCGCCTGTGGCCTCATCGTAGAAATAGATTTCGACGAAGCGTGGGGAGCCGGCGCCGCTGGTAAGGCTGCTGTAGATGACCGCAAGACAGATCAGCAACAGCACGATCGCCGCGATCGTCATGACCGCGGGGTTGTTATTCAGAAATGAGCGGACACTCATGCTTGACCTTTCGTACGTGCAAAAGATATGGATCGGAATCGATGAGGGATCGTTCGACGTCGCGGCGAGCTGTCAGGGTCGATCGACCCACTGCGTGAGATAAGCGAGACGGACCTGGCCGAAATCGTCGAGCCAGCGGCGGGCGGTGTCCGGCGACCACTGGAACGTCGATGTCGAAGACGCCGTGGCACCGAGCAACCCCAGCAGGCCGGCACCGGGCTTGCGCACCCGGGTCACGCGCGTGTCGCTGGGCAGGTTGGCCTGCGTGCGAGCTAGCGCGATAGCGTCGTCGAGGTACCCGATCGAATCGACCAGGCCGGCGGACAGCGCCTCGTCGGCGGTGTAGATCGCGCCGGTGGCGACCTCGCGGGCCTGCTCGTCGGTGAAGGATCGTCCCTGCGCGACGACCTCGACAAACTGCTCGTACATGGTGTCAACCAGCCCCTGCACGACCGACTCGTCGGCGGGCGTCCAGGTGCGGAACGGGTTGTTGGCGAGGTCCTTCTCGTCCGAGCCGGCCGCGGTGACCGTGTGCATCTCGACGCCGACCTTGTCGAACAACCCGGCGACGTTGGGCACTTGGGCGATGACGCCGATCGAGCCGGTGATGCCGGTGCGCTCGCAGACGATCTGGTCGGCGTCGGCGGCGATGTAGTAGCCGCCCGACGCGGCGACCGAGCCGAAGCTCGCGATCACCGGGACCGGTTGTTCGGGCTCAGAGGCCAGCCGGCCGAGCTGGTGCCAGATCTCGTCGGACGCGGTGACCCCGCCGCCGCCCGAAACGACGCGCAGGACGACCGCGGCGGGCGGATCGGCAACCAGATGATCGACCGCCTCGCGCACGTAGCGGGCCATCGTGTCGTCGATCGCGCCCTCGACCGGCAGGATGACGACCCGGCCGTCTTCGGCGCTGCCCTCGATGAACGTGTCTTCCTGCAGCCCGGTCGTGAGCCCGGCGATCAGCACGGCTTGATAGACGTTGGCGATGATCGACAGCAGGAACAGCGAGACGACCACCGACAAGCCAACGCGAAGCACAACCGCGCCCAAGCCCTTGCGCTCCGGCGCGGGCGGCGGCGGGTAGTAACCCGGCGGCGGTGGGGGCGGCGTGGCGACGCCGGTCGGATCGATCGGCGGTGGCGGTGAAGCGTCGGGCGAGTTAGACATGCAGGCGGATTCCTTTGCTGCAATATAGCGGTGGCAAGGCCCGTAAGCGGGCGGTCGAGCCCGACCGGGTGCACGATCGAGCCGGTTAGCATGATCGGATGAGTCGTCATTTGCACGTTGATTGTTTCGCCGGCGTGGCCGGGGATATGTGGTTGGGGGCGTTGCTGGACCTCGGGGCCGAGTTATCGCCGATCGAGGCGGCGCTGCGATCGGTGCTGCCGGCGGGGACGGTGGCCCGGCTGACGGCCGATCGCGGGCTGCGCGGGTCGGTCGAGGGCATCGATTTCCGCGTCGCGTGGGACGAGCCAAACCACGGCCACACCCACGACCACGGCGGCGAGCACGCCCATCACACGCATACCGGTTACCGCGAGATCATGGCGATGATCGAGGCGCTGGACGCCCCGCCGCGGGCCAAGCAGCGGGCCGGGGCGGTGACCGAGCGGGTGGCGCGGGCCGAGGCGCGGGTGCACGGGACGACGATGGAGGCGGTGCACTTCCACGAGGTGGGCGCAGTCGACTCGATTGTTGACATGTTGGGCGGGGCGCTGGCGATGGAGCAGCTCGATATCGGGTCGGTGAGCTGCGGGCCGGTGCCGTGGCCGCGCGGCTGGGTGCGGTGCGCTCACGGGCGGATGCCGGTGCCGGCGCCGGCGACGGCGTACCTGATGGAGGGCATGCCGACGGTGGGGGTGGACGAGACGATGGAGATGGTGACGCCGACGGGCGCAGCGTGGCTGGCGGCGACGGTCGAGCGGTGGGGGGCGATGCCGGCGATGACGGTGGAGAAGGTGGGGTACGGGCTCGGTGACAAGGACGTGCCGGGCCGGCCGAATGCGCTGCGGCTGGTGATGGGGGAGGCGGCGACTGACGGCGTGGGGCGGTCGTGACGGCCGGCGCTCACGATGAAGCTACGCGTGGTTGGCTTGTCGGCGCTTGGCGATACGCGACCACGGCCGACTTCAGCGACAACGCTCGTCACGAATCCGACTTTTGGCCGCCCTTTCGGCGTGTTGTATTGGTGATTGCCGCCGTCGCAGGCACGATTTCGCCGACGCTTCAAGTTCTTCAGATCCGCAGCATGCCGATCAGCGAGGACGAACTACGGTTGTTGATGATCGCGGCACCGATTGCCTTCACCTGCTGTGCATTGATCTCGCCGCTGCAGTGGCTCTTGGTGCTCGGGATCCAAGCCGCGAGCCCGTTCAGCGGCCGGACATGGTGGCCACCGACGCCGCGGTCGAACCTGCTCGATTTAAGGAACCCTCTGCCTTTCGCAGACCTTGCCGTGCGTATGGCCTATGCCGGAGCCTTCGGATACATCGCGGGGAGCCTCGCGACGTTCTTCTGGTTTCCGCCGCTGCTGTCGCTCTATCTCGTCGGTCTTGGCCTGCCTTTCCTGGGCTGCGCGGCGGGGTGGCAACTGGGCGTGAGGTGGTCGCGGCGCGCGTTCAAGCACAAGCAGCCGACGCACGAACACGAGGGATAGCGTGTCGATCTGGCCGCTGATGTTGATTGGCATAGTGCTGGTCGCCGGCGTGGCGGGCGGTCAGTCGGGTGCGGCGGCCGTGAGGCTCCCGGGCTCGGGCTTGCTGCTGGTGGTGGTAACAAGCAAGTTGGCGATCGCGATCGCCGCGGGCTGGATTGGATGGCGGACCGGGCGAGCCACGACACCTGATGCAATCGCACGAGGAAAGTGGCGGCTGCATCGGCTGCAGGGGTTACTGCTCGCGAGCCTTGGGGTCGATCTGTCGCTCGGTTGGCTGGTGTGGGTGCGGGCAACGACGGGGGATGCGGTGCTGGTGAGCGAGGGGTTGGCGGTGCTGCCGACGCTGGCGGGCTGGTGGGTGGTGGCGATGGCGGGGTGGCCGATCGAGCAACGGGTGCGGGTGGCGCGGCTGATGCGGGAGTTGGACGCCGGGCTTTCGCCCTCGCTGATCGAGACGAGTGGGTCGGGCGGCGCGTGGGTGTGGGCGGCGGAGCGGGCGCGGCACGAGCTGGCGGCGGTGCTGGTGGGCGTGCTGGCAAACGTGGGCTGGGCGGAGACGGTGGATCGCGTCGGCTGGCCGCCGGCAGGCTGGCTTGGCGGTTGGGCGCGGGAGGCCGCGGTGATGGCGGGGGCGGCGGGGTTGGCGATGGCGTTGCCGCTGTTGGTGCGGTGGACGTGGCGGGTGCGGGTGTTGCGTGCGGGCGCGTTGCACGACGAGCTGGCGGGGACGTTGCGGGCGGCCGGGGTGAGGGCGCCGACGCTGCTGCTATGGCGGGCACCGGGACGGGCGGCGAACGCGGCGGTCGTGGGGCTCGTGCGAGGGCTGCGGTACGTGCTGGTCAGCGAGGCGCTGGTCGAGGGGATGAACTCGGCGGAGCGGCGGGCGGTGGTGGCGCACGAGGCGGGGCACGTCCGGCACGGGCACATGGCGCTGCTGGGCGTGGCGTCGATCGGGCTGCTGCTGTGCGGATACGCGGCGGGCGAGATGTTGGGGACGTCGGTGGAGGCGGGCAGCGCGACGCGGGCGGGCTGGTGGGCCGCGGGGATGGCGTTGGCGGCATGGGTCGTCGGGTTCGGCTGGGTGTCGCGCCGGATCGAGCGACAGGCGGATGCCGATGCGGCGCGGGTGCTGCATCGCGAAGGCGAGGGGGCAGACGCGTCGATCGATGCCGTGCGATCGGCGTTGCTGCGCGTGGCGGAGCTGAACGGCGTCTCGGCGCGGCGGTGGACGTGGCGGCACGGGTCGATCGAACAGCGGCGCGACGCGCTCGACCGATTGCACGGCGTGGCGCTCGACCGGCTGCCGATCGATCGCACGGTGCGCGGCATCTGGCTGGCTTCGCTCGCGATGCTGATCGCCGGGACCGCGTGGTGGGTGTGGGCCGCCCGTTAGCTCTGGCTAGAGCAGATTCGGTTTGTCTCTAGCGGGTGCCACACCTCGCCGCGAGGCGATGTGTGCCGTTGGGGCATGGGCGATCAAGGGCACACATCGTGCTTTGCACGAGGTGTGGTGCCCGACCCCGGCCGCAAGAGATGCAAGATGGTCAACAGCATTTTGCGTAGTGATTTCTCCGTCGTTTCGATCGCTTCATAAGCGTCGGCACCGCCGTGCCCCCATGCCACATTCATGGCATGCCGCCTATGCCTATTAGTGCTAGGCATGGGATGCTGAGTCTGCGAGATGACGCTGGGGAAGCGCCATGAGGCAAGACGCTTTAGCGATTGGCTTTCGTGTCGAACGCGACCCACGGCTCGACGCGTGCCGCCGTCTTGGGCCCGATCCCGCTCACCGCCTGCAGCGCGACGGGGTCGGCAAACGAGCCATCGACGTCGCGGTGGGCGACGATCGCAGACGCCAACGCCGGCCCCACGCCGGGCAAAACCTCGAGCTCTCCGGCCGGGGCGTCGTTGATGGGTAGCCGATAGCCCGTCGGCTCCGGCACGAGCGTCTCGCGGTCCACCGGTCGGGCCAACCGCGTCACGCCCGCCACGGCGAGCAAGCCCACGACGAGCACCACGGCCCACCGGTCTGCGCCACTCACCCGCTCGACATCATCGGCCCGATCGCCACCACCCCTCGGGGCGGTCACGCCGAGTCCTCGTCGTCGCGCCACGACGGCGTCGGCCCGTCGTCATCGTCGGCGAACGCGGCGACACCGTCGGCTGGGTCGCCCGCGTCGGCGATGTCGCTCAGCTCGGTCGCGACCCGCGTCGGCCGCGGCGAGCGGATCGCCTTGCGCAGCCCGATCAACCGCTTGACCGAGGACTTCGGCCGCATCTCGTCGGAGATCAGCCCCGACATCGGCAGGCTCGACTGCTCGTGATCGGTGAGCTCCATCCACGCGACGGCGTCGACGAACGGCTTGCTCAGCGCGATCTGGTACACCGCCTGCAGCCACAGGCTCTGCACGTCCGGGCCCCACGGCTTGCGCCACGAGCCGGACCGGTCGTCCGCCGGCTCGCCCCCGACCGCGGCGTCGAGCATCCACGACGTCACCGGCTCGCTCGGCACGCCCGTCGTCAGCAGCACCGGCTTGCCGAACGGCTGCATCCGATCGAGCAGGCTGCTGACCTGCAGCAGGTCGCGCGTGAACTCGCCCTCGGCCGCCCGCCCCATCGGCATCCGCAGGCTGAACCCGTCGAACGCCACGCCCGACTGCGTCACCAGGTCGGCGAACATCGTCGGCGGGATCGACCGCGGGTTCTGCGCGTAGTACTCGCCGAACGGCTGACGCAGCTCGACGTACAGCCGTGCACCCGACACCATCTTGCCGGCGAGCATCAGCGACATCCGCGTCAGGTCCATCAGCTGCTCGAAGTTGAACGAGAAGTGCGTGTTGATGTGCAGGCCGCTGACGACGTTCCATGCGCCGACCGACCGCACGTATCGCCCGACGACCTCCTCGATGTGCTCGTAGGCCAGATCGCGGAGCGTGTCGTAGTCGTGCTCCCAGATGTACAGCCAGTCGGGCAGCTCGTCGGGGTCGAAGCTGATGAGCGGGCCAGCGACGATCGGCATCTTCTGCTCGGTCGCCCACTCGACCCAGCTGTCGATGGCGTCCCAGCGATAGGCGCCCTCCTCGGGGCTGAGGAGCTTCCAGGGGATGGGCAGCTGGATGTACTCGAAGTGCTCGGCGATCAGCGGCCGCAGCCGCGGGTCGGTATGCGTGGGGTGCACGGTGCAGCCGATCGCGGCGGTGGGCAGCGAGCGTGTCTGCATCCGTCGGCCGAGCAGGCGATCGGCGTGAGCGAGCGCCAACTCCTCGGAGGCGTCGATCGCGGCCTCGAGCGCGACCAGCGCGTGCTCCGCGGCCGACTCGGGCGCATCACGCTCGTCGGCGACGGCCTCGAGGAAGGCCTCGAGCGCCCGGGCGGTCTGCGTCGGCACCGGATGGTCGTCGGCCAGGTCGAGCATGCCCCAGTCCTCGCGCTTGAGGTAGACCGTCATGAGCCGGTGGCGGGCCAGCTCGACCTCCAGCACATACGGCCTGTCTCGCTCGGGCAGCAGGGTCGTCTGCATGGACAGTTCGCCCAGCGCTCCGGCGGGGTAGAGGATGTTCAGCGCCGCCGGGCCCTGCTCGCGTTTGTCGCAGACGATCGTGCCGTCTTCAACGCTGATCTCGCCCCGCATCGGGTGGCCGTCGTTGCCGATGAGATACGCATTGCGGAGCGGATTGATCCACTCGTCGGCGTCTTCGTGGAAAGTCTGGAATCGCAGCATGCGGGGGTCCGGCGGACGACGAGGACGCAGTCGGAGATCACCGCCCTCGAAGCGGCCTTGGCGACCGCGTGCGACGAGGATAATGATTGAGCGTGGCAGCCGTGAGCTCACAACCCGGAAACGCGACCCCCGAGGGGCTTCTCTGCGAGTCGTGCGGCTACCCGCTGGGCGGACTGGCCGACGCGTCGATGTGCCCCGAATGCGGCGATCCGGTGGCCGAGTCCAACCCGGCGCGTCGCGGCGGCCCGGCGTGGGAACGCGACCCCTCGGTGCTGGGGTGGTGTTTCACGGTGGCGGCGATGCTGCGACGGCCCGGCCAGTCGTTCCGCGAACTGCGGGTGGGCGGGTCGGCGTTGCGGGCTCGGTTGTACGTGCTTTCGGTCGCCGTGGCGTGCTTCCTCAACCCGGCCACGGTCTTGGGGATGCTCGCCGGCGACCCGCGCTGGGTGGCGGCGGGGCTGCTGACGGTCAAGCTGGTCGTGGTGCTGACGTACCTGGAGGCGTTGGGGCTGGTGGTGATCGGGCGGCAGCGGGGATGGCGGCTGCCGTTTGCGCACGCCGAGCGTGTGGTCGCTTATGCCGCGACCGGCTGGCTGATCGGGGTGCCTGTGGCGTGGGGTCTCGCGGGCCTGTTCGTGCTCATGACCACGCGCAGCGGAGGCGGGCTGTTGCTGGACCTGCCGGGCTTTGGCGGGGTCGCGGCGCCGCCGGGTTTCTGGCTGGCGGCCGGCGCGTTGTCGTTCGCCCTGATCGCGCTGCCGTTCGAGGTGCTGGCCTACATCGGGGGGCGGCGATGCCGATACGCCAACGACGGCCCGAGCCCTGCCTTTGACCGTTTGTCGGCCAAGGGTTAGGTTGCGGTCGTTCTGGGATCGCCTTGTTGGCTCGATCCCGTTTTCACTCGGCCCGCGGCCGTTCGGTCGATGCGGTCGATCCCGCGGCGGCGTCGCCTCGCGACTTACCGCCGATCCGGAACGCCTGGCGAAAGGCCTCCGGGATAGATCAACCGAGTTCCCCGACCGGCGACCGCTTCAATCATCAGGTCGCACCTCTGAGCCCGCCGTCTTGGACCCACGGGCTCGTCGCCGCGATGCCTGGATCGCCCGCGTGACCCAGCCTCGATCGCGGTGATCGCGGACCCGCCGCGACGATCGGGCCGATCTTGGTTGACGGGGTCGTCCGCAACCGCGACGTGCGTGGGCGTTGTCTCGGCGTTGCCGAGGCGTGTCGCGAGGCAGTCCGTGCGCATGGCGATCGACTCCATCTTGCTTGCTCAAGCCGCCGGGGGCAGTGACGGCCGCTTCGTGTGGATGTTCCTGGTCGGGCTGGTGGGCATGGCGCTGGGCGGCGGAGTCGCGATCGTCGCTGCGCGACTGCTGGGCTCCCGAACGATCGGGCAGGCCAGGACCGAGGCCCAGCGGCTGCTCGACAACGCCAACGCCGACGCCGCGACGGTCGGCAAGCAGGCCGAGTTGGACGCCCGCAACCAGGTCGCGGCGGCGAAGGAGTCCGCAGATCGCGAACTCGAGACCGAGCGGACCCAGCTCAAGGACGCCGAGCGCCGTCTGACGAAGCGCGAGGACAACCTGGACCGCAAGCTCGACATGCTCGGGACGAAAGAGAAATACATCGACGCCCAGGAAGAGAAGGTCAAGCAGCGGGAAGAGGCGATCGAGGGCAAGCAAGCCGAGCTGGACGCACTGGTCAAGGAGCGCCGCGAGGCGATGGACCGGTACCACGCCGAGCAGAAGCAGCGGCTGCTGCAGATCAGCGGGCTCAACGAGGAAGAAGCCCGCAAGCAAGCCCTCAAGGCGCTCGAGGCCGAGACGCAGCTCGAGGCCTCCGAGATCATCCAACGCTCGACCGAGCGGGCCGAGGAGGAAGCTCGCGAGAACGCCCAGCGGATCACGCTGATGGCGATCCAGAAGTACGCCTCGGAGCACACCGCCGAGTCGACGACCAACGCCGTACAGATCCCGTCGGACGACATGAAGGGTCGGATCATCGGCCGCGAGGGCCGCAACATCCGCGCTTTCGAGAAGGCGACCGGCGTCGACATCATCGTCGACGACACGCCGGGCGTCGTCGTGGTCTCGTGCTTCGACCCCATCCGTCGCGCGACCGCGACCGAGGCCCTGCAGAAGCTGCTCGAAGACGGCCGCATCCACCCCACGCGCATCGAGGAGCTCGTCGAGCAGGTCACCCGAGACATGAACGAGCGCGTCGTCAAGTTCGGCAAAGACGCCTGCATCGAGACCCACATCCAGGGCCTGCACGGCCGGCTCTCGGAGATGATGGGCAGGCTGCACTACCGCACGTCCTATGGGCAGAACATCCTCCGCCACTCGATCGAGGTGGCTTTTCTCTGCCAGACCATCGCCAATGAGCTCGGCCTCGACGGCGACCTCGCGCGTCGCTGCGGCTTCCTGCACGACATCGGCAAGGCCATGGACCACGACACCGAGGGCGGGCACCCCGCGATCGGCATGGAGTTCGCCCGCAAGCACGGCGAGCGCGAGGAAGTGCTCAACGCCATCGGCGGGCACCACAACGACATCCCCTCGACCAGCCCGTACACCCCGATTGTGATGGCCGCCGACGCGATCTCCGGCGCTCGACCCGGCGCTCGGCGCGAGACCCTGGAGAAGTATGTCAAGCGGCTGGAGCAGCTCGAGGGGATCGCCACCGAGCAGCGCGGCGTCAAGGAGGCGTACGCGATTCAGGCCGGCCGCGAGGTGCGGGTCATCGTCGACCCCGATGGCGTGGACGACGCCCACTGCGCCTACGTCGCGCGCGAGATCGCCAAGCGGGTCTCCGACGAGATGACCTTCCCGGGCGAGATCAAGGTCACGGTGTTGCGCGAGATGCGGACCGTCGAGTACGCTCGTTAAGCCGGCGGCGTTTGCCCGCCGATCGCGTCGTTCCCGAGCCGCGGGAGTCTTGTCTTGGCCGAGTCGATTCACGAAAGCCTGAAGTGCCCGAAGTGCCACGGCTACATGGAAGAGGGCGCCTTGGCGGTGAGCCAGGGCTTGCGATGGAGGCGGATGAAGGGGATGGCCATGGCGGACATGGCCGAGCACCTGCCCAACACGCACTCGGTCGCTCGCCCGAATCACCTGGTGGCGTATCGGTGTCGGCGATGCGGACTTGTCGTGGCGGACTACGGCCGGCCTCTAGAGCAACGGTCGGCGTACGACGAGCACACCGCCGCGATCGAGGCCGATGCCGTCAAGACCGATAAAGACGGCTGATCGATCGCCGGCTCCGCCCGCCGGCATCCCAGGTGCTACGACCGTCGCAAGCGGCCCCGAGGACAGCCCCAATTCCCACGGCGACACCCCGCAGACAACCGGGCTGGGGTTTCGGTCGATGCACACGGCGAGCCACTGTCACCCCGCGGCGCATGTCCGCGCATCGGACGAATCACGTGAGTCGAGGCAGCCAACGTCGGGCGTTCACGCTGGTGGAGCTGATGATCATCATCGGCGTCCTCGCCATCCTCGCGGCGATCGTGCTGCCGTCACTGACGAACGCGTCGAGCAAGGCGAGCGCAGCCACCATCGCCTCGAACATGCGATCGCTCGCGGACGCCTGCCGCGTCACGTACGAGCAGACCGGCGCTTGGCCTGCCTTCAGCACAGAAGACCACGGGACCACCATGCCGGCGGCGCTATCGGGCCGCATGAGCGCGGAGGGGTGGGCCGACGTGATTGGGGCCTGGGGCAGCGACGCGGAGATCGTGCTCTGGGGCACGGGCAACACGCTGACCTTCACGGTCGACGCGTCGAGTGACTTCCGCGAAGTGCTCGCCGAGCTCGAAGAGATCGTGGACGACGGCAGCGGCGCGACCGGTAACCTCACCTGGACGGGCGACGCCAGCGGTCACCAAGCTCAGTGGGTGCTCGCCGACTAGCTCTCGCAGTCGCCGTACGACCCAGCATCGATCACGACGCCGCCTCGAACTGCCTGCCCCACAGCGGGCGGAGCCGCTCAATCTCCGCGGGATCGAGCGCCGACTTGTCCGACCACAGGCCTAGGTCCAGCGCCGTGTGAGCGGGCGAGGGCTCGCGACGCAGCAGCGACGTGTCGCGGATCGCGGCCTTCATCAGCGCGATGTTGGCGTCGGTCGCCCGCTGCAGGTTGCCGATGATCTCTTGCAGCAGCGCCTGCTTGCTCTGGCCGGGCGTGTGCTCCTTCCAGCAGTCGTAGTCGGTGGGCATGGCGATCGTGGCGTAGGCGATTTCTGCCTCGCGCGCCAGCCTGGCCTCGGGCATCATCGTCATGCCGATCAGGTCGCCGCCCCAGCCGCGGTGCATCAGGGACTCGGCGCGGGTGCTGAACGCCGGGCCCTCCATCGCGACATAGGTGCCCGTGGGGTGCACCGTGGTGTCGGGCAGCTGCTTGGCGGCGTTGAGCAGCCAGTCCCGCATGACCGGGCAGCAGGGCTCGGCGAACTCGACGTGCACCGCCGCGTGCTCGTAAAAGGTGTTCGGCCGCTTGGTGGTCTTGTCGATGACCTGATCGACCAGGACCAGGTCTCCGGGCTGGACCTCCTCGCGCAGCGACCCGGTCGCCCCGGAGGCGAGCAGGTGCGTGACGCCCATGGCCTTCATGGCGAAGATGTTGGCCCGGTACGGCACGGCCGAGGGGTTGAACACGTGGCCGGGCCCGTGGCGCTGCAGCAGGATCACCTCGACGCCGTCCCAGGACGCCCGCGTCAGCTCCGAGGCGGGTGGCCCGAAGGGGGTGTCGACCGCGATCGACTCGCCCGTCTCCAGCCCGAGCTTCTCGCCCAGGCCCGTTCCCCCGATAATGCCCAGCTTGATGGGTTGTTCGCTCATCGGCGGAATATAGCGGCGGGCCTGTAACGCCCCGCGGCAGCGACGGGTAGTGGGTGTAGTCGCCGTGACCGCACGGACGCGTCCGCCCACCGCCACAGGAACTCGACGATGCCCACGACCAAGAGACGACTCAAGACCGCCGTCGCCGCCGCCTGCCTGACGCTCGGCCTGGGCGTGACGCTCGCCGCGGCCAACGCCGACCCGGCCTCGCCAGAGCCGGCGTGGTCGATGACCATCGAGGTGGCCGAGGCCGCCCAGACACCGGTCGGCCAGACGCTGATCGAGCACCTCTCGGTCCGCCACCCGCAGCTCGCCGACGCCCGCGGCAAGCTCACTCAGATGATCGGCCTCGACCCGATCGAGGACATCCAGCGCCTCACCCTGTGGTCCGACACCGGCAACCCCAACGACGTCGCCCTCACCGCCCTGCTGCACCAGTCGGTCGGCAACCTCGAGGGCTGGATGCTCGCGATGCCCGGGTACGAGTCGGAAGAGCTGAACGACCAGACACTGCTGCACTCGTTCCTGGTCGAGGACAAGCAAGGCGGGCCGCATCACACGCCACGCGACGCAATGGGAGGATCGTTCGGGGACGAGGCTTACAAGAGTCGACCGCCGATGCGGCGCGTGTGGGTCGCGCTGCCGATGGGCCCGGACGGCAACTACCGCGTCGCCGCCGCCTTCGACGCCGGCGAGACGCGTGAGCTCGCGGCGTCCCTGGCAACGGGCGACGCGGCGCTCGGGGCCGCCCTGCCTGAGGGCGCGGTCGCGGCGGCCGACATGGCCCGGCTGCCGCGCCCGCTGCTCGACGCCCCGCCGGACGCCCCCGCGTCGGCGATGATGCGGGCGATCACCGGCGGTGCCGCGACGATCACGGCCGACGAGACGATGCGCACCACCGTCCAGCTCGACGCCGACTCGCCCGTGCGGGCCCGGCAGATCGGCCAGCTCATGCAAGGCGCGGCCGCGATGGTCCAGCTCGCCGCGATGGAAGACCCCAACGTCGTTCCCCTCGCCGACATGCTCGCCTCGCTCCGCGTGGTCGACACCGACGGTCGCCGCGTCACCGCCGAGCTCACCGCGACGCCCGAGCAGCTCATCGCCATGATGAACGCCCACGACCACGGGCCCGCCCAACGATCCCGCCCCCCGGCGGGGCAACTCGACCTGGACAACTGAGCCATCGCATGACCGTGATGCCCGCGCCGATGAGCCCGCGATTGACCGCCGACGACGCCTCGATGTCGTCGGCGGCGTCGCGCGCCGATGGGCCGACAACGACCCAGGCCACAGGCGACCGCGAGGGAGTCGATGCGTTCGCCGATGCGCTGGCCGGCTTGCGACCGCGGCTGATCCGTCTGCTCGCCGCTCGCCTGCGCAGCCAAGCGGATGCCGATGATGTCGTGCAGGACGCCATGCTGCGGGCGTGGCGGTTCCGCGACCGCTACGACGCGCGGCGTCCGCTGGCGGCCTGGGTGTACCGCATCGCGCTCAACGCCGAGGCGGACCACCGTCGACGGCGTGGCGTCGTCCTCGAGCCCGCGCCGACCGGGCCGGCCGACCCGGCCCCCGGACCCGTTGCCCTCGCCGTCGCCGACGAGCAGGCCCAGCAGCTATGGCGGACCGCTGAGGCCGTGCTCTCGGATCACCAGTACACGATCGTCTGGCTGGCGTACGTCGAGCAGCTCACGCCCCGCGAGATCGCCCGCACAACCGGCCGCCGATCCGGCACCGTCCGCGTCGCCCTCCACCGGGCGCGAGCCCGTCTGGCCGACGCCCTTGCTCACAAAACATCCGAGCCCGCCATGCCGTCGCCGAGAGCCCAGCCATGATTCGCCGACTCCTCCTGCACCTCGTCCAATCGCGACTCGACCGCGGCCAACAGCCCGGGCCTCGGCTCGATCGCTGGCTCAACGCCCGACCCGATGCGCGTCGCCGGGCTGACGCCCTGCTTGACGCAGACCGACAACTGCGAGCCGCCGGCGCGGCGATGCGTGATGGCGAGGAGCTTGCCCTGGTGGAGCCACCCGTCGAGCAGGACGCGGTCATCGGTCGGCTCGGGTTGCGGCGTCAGCCGATCGCGATCGCGGCGCTGCTGGCGTTGGCCGTCTCACTGCTGACCTACTACGCCTTCCTGGGCCCCGACAGCGGGAACACGCCCGGAACGCAAGAGCGGTTGGTGGTGTCGCCCGATCCGCCGGCCCCGCCGTCGCCGATTGGACTGGCCAACACCGCGTCCGGCGAGGGCGTCGCCGCCGTGCACCTCGAGGAATTGACCGGTCTCACGCGCGTGGCCGATCGCGTGGCCGCCGGGCTGGGCCGACTCGACACGCTGGACGCCTCGGCCGTCCGCTCGGCCAGCGACGCGATCGCCGCGACATACCGCGCCGAGGCGGACGGCGTCGCTGCCACGCTCGCCGCCCTGCTGCCGAACGTCCAGCTCGCGCCCGCCACGGGCGTTGACGACCCGGCGGGCTGATCGGCTCCGGCCCGGCCGGCTAGACTTGCCCCCTTATGGAATCGGCGGCGTTTCGAGAACTTGCCCTGGCCGAGATGGACTCGGTCTACCGCATGGCCATGCACCTGGCCAAGCACCCCGACGAGGCGTCCGACCTCGTCCAGGAGACCTATCTCAAGGCCATGAAGGCCGAGGGCCGGTTCGAGCTGCGCGAGATGGGTGTGCGGCCGTACCTCTTCCGCATCCTGCACAACAACTTCTACTCGCGGATCGAGAAGCGCAAGCGTCAGCCGACGCTCGGCGACGACCTGCCCGAGGTCGAGGTGGATGGGAAGGTGACCGAGGGCGAGCCGGCGTGGGACCTACAGTCGCTGGACTGGGAGCAGGTCGACGACCGGCTCAAGGCGGCCGTGAACGACCTGCCCGACCACTACCGCGAGGTGCTGCTGCTCTGGGCCGTGGAGGGCCTGAAATACCGAGAGATCGCCGACGTGCTAGGCGTGGCGTTGGGCACCGTCATGAGCCGGCTTTACCGGGCACGGGCCATCCTCACCGAGAAACTCGCCGACCTGGCCCGCGAGCACGGCATGACCGTCACCCCCCGATCCCAGGACGCCTGACGCCCGAAAACGCCGGCGTGTGCGAGGAATACGAACCCAGAACCGATGGTTGACTCCGTAGGCATGACCCCCCCGACCCCCGAGCCCGACCGCCCGACGATCACGCGCGAGATGGTGCGTGGCTTTGTCGATGGCGAGCTGCCACGCGAGGAGCACGAAGCCGTGCTGGACGCGCTGATGTCCGACCCGGCCGTGGCCGAGCTGGTGCAGACCGAGCGCAAGCTGCGTCACACGCTCGCGGGCTGCATGGACTGCCAGATCACGATGCGCTGCCCGGATGCGCTCAAGGCCCGCCTGGCCGAGATCTGCGACGAGAGCGCCGACGACACCCCGATGCCCACCACCGATGAGGCGGGTAACGAGCAGACGTCGCCCGCCGTGATCGGTCAGGTCGGCGGCGGCGGTTGGGGCCGATCGGCGCTGGCTTTCGCCGCGATGTTTATCGCCGCCGCGGTGCTGGTTGCGGTTGTCATGAACAGCCGGGGCGTGGGTGCCGATCGTTTCCTGCCCGGGCCGGACGCCGCCGTGCTGCCAGCGGGCCTGCCGATGGATTTTGCCAAGCGTCACGTGCTCTGCGCGACCGGCGTCATCGACCTGATGAAGCCCGAGGCCGTCCCCGAAGACAGCGACTTGCTGAAGGCCGATCTGGCGGCGCGGTTCGGCTCGAGCCCCGAGTCAATGGACCTCTCTTCGCTCGGCTACCGGATCGGCGATACCGGGATCTGCTACGTACCCGGCGTCGGCGCCGTCCACACGGTCTTCGTGGCCGACTCCAACGACCGCAGCGACTCGGTGAGCGTCTGGGTCATCGGCCACGACCCCGAGCGGGCCCTCAAGCTCGGCAAGCTCTACGAGGTCATCGACAACAAGCACCCCCACCCAATGGTCATGTGGACCGACGGCAAGCTGGACTATTACGTCGTGGGAGACGATTACGACGCCGTGTCTGCCGTCCCCGCGATCCTCGATCCCGACAGCGTCTCTCGGGTGGGCGAGCACGGAGCGGTCGCCGTCAACTATTGACCCGCCGCCGGCTGGCCGATAACGTCCCTACATGACCTCCGCCGCCCGCAGCTCGTTCCGCCTGCCCGTCGCGATCGTCGTCGTTATCTGAGCGGTCGACCCGCACCCCTCCGCCTCGGCGGCCGTCCCCGTGCCGCCCCGCTGTCGGACCCCAAACCTCTTTCTGCCACGCCCCTTCGCCCGATACCATCGAGGCGGTCGATCTCGCCACCCATCGCACTCCCGACCCAGGCCCTGACATGACCACCGCGCCCTCCACACCCCCGACCCCCAGCACGATCCTCTCCGCCCGCGACCTCATCGATCGCCACGGCGAGCCCACCGACAAGTACGCCGGCATGACCGGCGCCGAGATGTTCCACGCCCTCATGCAGGAGCACGGCGTCGACACCATGTTCGGCTACCCCGGCGGGGCCATCCTGCCCGTCTTCGACGCCATCCACGAGTCGCCGCACTTCAACTTCCACCTCACCCGCCACGAGCAGGGCGCCGGCCACATGGCAGAGGGCTACGCCCGCGTCACCGGTAAGCCCGGCATCGTGCTCGTGACCTCCGGCCCGGGCGCGACCAACACCGTCACGCCCATGCAGGACGCCCTCATGGACGGCGTGCCGATGATCGTCTTCGCCGGCCAGGTCGCTACCGCCGCGATCGGCACCGACGCGTTTCAGGAAGCCGACATGACCGGCATCACCCGGCCGTGCACCAAGTGGAACGTCCTGGTCAAGCGGACCGAAGACATCCCCCGCGCGATCAACACCGCCTTCCTCGTCGCCACCACCGGCCGGCCGGGCCCCGTGTTCGTCGACCTGCCCAAGGACGTGACCGCCGCCGTCTGCAACAAGCCCGTCTACGCCCAGCCGCACCTGCCCGGCTACCACATCCGCGAGGCCGGCACGTCCAGCGAGATCGCCCGCGCGGCCGAGATGATCAACCGGGCCGAGAAGCCGCTGCTCTACGTCGGCCAGGGCGCCGTGCTGTCCGGCGCCGCGAAGGTCCTCACCGAGTGCGCCCACAAGGCCAACATCCCCGTGACCACCACGCTGCAGGGCCTCGGCGCCTTCGACGAGCACGACGACCTGTCGATGCACATGCTCGGCATGCACGGCGCCGCCTACGCCAACTGGGCGATGCGCGACGCCGACTGCGTGATCTCCGTCGGCGCCCGCTTCGACGACCGCGTGACCGGCAACGTGGCCAAGTTCGCCCCCGGCGCTCGCGCCGCCGAGCGCGCCGGCCGCGGCGGGATCATCCACTTCGACATCGCCCCCGAAAACATCAACAAGGCCGTGCCCGTGACCATCGGCGTCGAGGGCGACGCCCGCAAGAACCTCGAACTGCTGCTGCCGCTGCTCGAAGAGAAGAAGCGCGACGCCTGGGTCGATCAGTGCCGCCAGTGGCGCGAGGATCACCCGTTTGCCTACGCCCACGACGACCGCGAGTTCCACCTCAAGCCCCAGGCCGTGATCGAAGAGCTCGACAAGCAGACCGACGGCCACTGCATCGTCACCACCGGCGTCGGCCAGCACCAGATGTGGGCCGCCCAGTTCTACCGCTACCGCACGCCCCGCCAGTGGCTGACCTCCGGCGGGCTCGGGACGATGGGCTTCGGCGTGCCGTCGTGCATCGGCGCCCAGGCCGGCGAGGACATCCTCGCCAAGCAGGAAGGCCGCGAACCCCGCACCGTGGTCAACATCGACGGCGACGGCTCGTTCTGCATGACCGCCATGGAGCTGGCCACCTCCGCCCAGTACAACATCAAGGCCAAGCACATCGTCCTGAACAACGACTTCCAGGGCATGGTCAAGCAGTGGCAGGACCTCTTCTACGAGGAGCGCTACAGCCACACCGAGATGCACAACCCCGACTTCGTCAAGCTCACCGACGCCCTGAACTGCAAGGGCTTCCGCGTGACCAAGCTCGCCGACCTGCCGAAGGTGATGGCCGAGTTCCTGGCCCACGACGGCCCGGCCGTTCTCGAAGCCCTGGTCGAGAAGCACGAGCACGTCTACCCGATGGTGCCAGCCGGCAAGTCGGTCGACGAGATGGTCCTCGGGCCGGCGACGGGCTGACGCGAGCCGTCGGAACGAGGCTTGGATCGGCGGCTCGTTGGCGTAGGCTGTGCAGATCGCACACCGCACCCGACACGCCTCTTTCGCTGGAGTTCGAGCATGGCCGAGACGAATCGTCGCGACTTCCTGAAAACCGCCGCCGTTGCCGCGGGAGCGCTCGGGGCCGGAGCCTTGTCGGCCGGCAAGGCGTTGGCGTCACCGTCGGTTCGGCCCTCGGGCGACGCGATGACCAAACGCCAGCTCGGCGGGCTGGGGGCCGAGGTCGGCGTCTTGGGCGCGGGCCTGGGCTCGGCCTTTACCCGATCTCACAAGACCCCCGATCAGGCCGCCGCGACGCTCGGCGCGGCGCTCGACTCGGGCGTGAACCTCTTCGACACCGCGCGCGGCTACGGCGAGAGCGAAGCGCTCATCGGCCCGTTCGTCAAACAGCACCGCGATGAGATCTTCCTCGTCAGCAAGTCCGGTCAGCGCAGCGAAGACGGATTCCGCCGCCATCTCGAGCAATCGCTCAACAACCTGCAGACCGACCGCATCGACCTGTACCACCTGCACAACTTCAAGCCCGATCGCGACCGCGACCTCGCCGCCATCGAGCGTGGGGCCGTCAAGGCCGCACGACAGGCCAAAGAAGAGGGACTGATCGGCGCGTTCGGCATCACCGGGCACAGCGGGGCCGACATCCTGATGCGTGGCATCGACCTGTGGGAGCCGGACGCTCTGCTCACGATCTTCCCCGCGACGCGCCCCGACGACGGCCGCTACGAGGACGAGCTGCTGCCGATGGCCCGCGAGCGCGGCATGGCGGTGATCGGCATGAAGTCCGTCCGCCACGCGCGGGACTCGGACCTGGCCGGCAGCGAGCTCGTGCGTTACGCGATCAGCCTCGACGGCGTGCACTCGGTGATCGTCGGGCTCGACACCATCGGCCACCTGCGCGAGAACGCCGAGATGGCGTCGGGTTTCGTGCCGATGGACGCCTCGGCCCGGGCCACCATGTCGCGACAGGTGCAGACCGCCCTGGCCGGCCACCCCGCGCCGTGGGAGCGGCCGGGCTACATCGATGGCGTGGCCGAGGCCTGATCGGTGCGCCGTTCGTCGACACGTCGGCCGACGCACGCGATGGTCGCGATGCTGCTCACGGCAATGGCGTCGTCGGCAGCGTGGGCGGAGCCGGCCGACCTGTTCGCCGACCCGGAAGCCTGGTGGCTCGTTCCCGAGTCGTCCTGGCGGTGGGATCAACGCCCGGGCGACGGGGCCACTGTGCTAACGCTGCACGAGGTCGGCCCCGCCAAGCTTGAGCCGGTGCGTCGGCCGTTCACGACGGCCGTGTACGAGGGCCAGCGCTGGTCGACAGCAACGATCGATGTCGACGTGAAGTCACTTGAGCCAAGTTCGCGTGTCGGACGCGATGTGTGCGTGCTGCTGGGCTACGAGGACGACACGCACTACACCTACGTGCACGTCAGCAACGATGCCGACGGGCGCGTGCACAACGTCATCATGAAGGTCGACGGCGACACGCGACGCATGATTCAGTCGCCCCCACGCCCCGAGCCGCGGCTGCGTGACGGCTGGCAGCGTGTGCGGGTCACGTTCAACGAGGCGGGCGAGATCGAGGTGTACATGGACGACTTCGACACCCCGCTGATGACGGCCACGGATGCCGACCTGCCGGGCGGGCGTGTGGGCATCGGCACGTTCAACGATCGGGCTGCGTTCGCCGCGTTCAGGATCGATGGCGAGCCAGCCACCAGCGCAAGATGAGCCGTCCCAAAACTCGGCGTGGCTTACGCGGCTGCGGGCCGGCGGGCGTGTTCAGCGAAGCGGGCGAGATGTAACACTGCCTCGGTCGCCTCGCCGTAGGTCAGGCTGAGGCACGGGGTGGCGTTGCAGAGATCGAGCAGCAGGGGCATCGCGCCGTCGGGGTGCTTGTGGCGGTTGAAGGCGTGGCGGGCGAGGCGGAAGGCGGCGTCGGCGGGGGCGACCGGCTCGATCGTGAGGCGGTGGCCGGCGATGCGT
>JBCCZA010000038.1:0-21135 GCA_039188455.1 Planctomycetota bacterium | reverse complement strand
TGGCCTTCGCCAACGGGGCCAACGACAACTCCAAGGGCGTGGCGACGCTCATCGGCAGCGGGCTGGTCAAGCTCAAGCCGGCCATCATCTACGCCGCCGTGACCACCGCGCTGGGCTCGCTGGCGGCGATCTGGATCGGCGCCGAGCTGGCCGCCAAGTTCAAGGGCAAGGGCATCGTCGGCGACGCGATCTGGCAGTCGGCCGAGTTCCCCGCCTGCGTCGGGCTCGCCGCGGGCATCACCGTCCTGCTGGCCACCCGCCTGTCCATGCCGATCTCCACGACCCACGCCATGGTCGGCTCGATCATCGGCATCGGCGTCAGCGGCGGCGGGCTGCAGTGGCACGCCGTCTGGAAGAGCTTCTTCTACCCCCTGCTCGCCGCGCCGCTCATCGCCGTCGTCCTCGCCGGCCTGGTGTACCTGATCTTCTCCGGCCTGCGCCGCCTGGCCCGCATCCAACGCGAGACCTGCCTCTGCGTCGGCCAGGAAGTCGTGCCCGTCTCGATCGGCCAGGACGGCGTCATGGCGATGGCCAGCACCGACATCACGCTCACCGCCGCGCAGCGCGAAGAGTGCGTCGAGCGGTACCGCGGCCGGTTCCTGGGGATCGACGCGCAGTCGCTGCTGGACAAGTCGCACCTGCTGACCGCCGGGGCCGTGAGCTTTGCGCGCGGGCTCAACGACACGCCCAAGATCGCCGCGCTGATGATCGGGCTCACGCTGGTGACCGACGCGTCGGCGGTCGTGATCGTCGGCGTCGCCATGGCCGTCGGCGGGCTGCTCGCCGTCCGCCGCGTCGCCAAGACCATGAGCTACCACATCACCGGCATGAACGACGGCCAGGCCTTCACCGCCAACCTGTGCACCGCCTTCCTCGTGATCGTCGCGAGCAAGTGGGGCGTGCCCGTCAGCACCACCCACGTCAGCTGCGGCAGCCTCATCGGCATCGGCGCGGTCAACCGCCAGGGCCGCTGGAAGATGATCGGCACGATCCTCATGGCGTGGGTCATCACCCTGCCCGTCGCGGCGCTGCTCGGCGCCGCCGCGTGGCAGATGATCGGCTAGTCGCGGCCTCCAGCGCCCGCGCACACGCACCATCCCCGCACAGCCGATCGCCGCGCGGTGATCCGCCGCTTTAACGGTAAAGTTGCACGATGGGTCACGCGAATCCCAGGCTCTTCTTCTGGTCCATCACCGCCGCGCTCGCCGGGTTCCTCTTCGGGTTCGACACGGTCGTCATCTCCGGGGCGGAGCAGGACATCCAAGAACTCTGGCAGCTCAGCGCCGGGATGCACGGCTTGGCGATGAGCATGGCGCTGTGGGGCACCGTCGCCGGCGCGCTCATCGGCTCATGGCCAACGGACCGCTTCGGCCGCAAGCGCACGCTGCTGTGCATCGGCGTGCTGTACTTCGTCTCGGCCGTCTGGTCGGCGCTCGCGACCGACGTGTACTCGTTCATGATCGCCCGGTTCATCGGCGGCGTCGGCGTGGGCGTCTCGACCGTCGCCGCCCCGCTGTTCATCGCCGAGATCGCCCCGGCCAAGATGCGCGGCCGACTCGCCGGGATGTTCCAGTTCAACATCGTCTTCGGCATCCTCGTCGCCTTCGCCTCCAACTCGGCGCTGGCCAACGTCGGCGAGAACGACTGGCGTTGGATGCTCGGCGTCGAGGCGTTCCCGGCGCTGCTCTACAGCCTGATGTGCTTCACGCTGCCCGAAAGCCCGCGCTGGCTCATCGGTGCTCGCGAAGACCGCGCCGCCGGCATGGCCGTCCTGCACCGGATCAACCCCGACGCCACCGACGAAGAAGTCGAGGCGATGGCCGACGAGATCGCCGCCGTCTCCCACGAGCCCGCCAGCGCCGGTCGGTTCTGGACCGCGAGGCTCCGCCCGCAGATCTTCCTCGCGTTGATGCTGGTCTTCTTCAATCAGCTGTCGGGCATCAACGCGATCCTCTACTTCGCCCCACGCATCTTCGCCCTCACCGGCCTCGAGAAGTCCGCCGCCCTGCTGCAGTCCATCGGCATCGGCGTCACCAACCTCATCTTCACCTTCCTCGGGCTCTGGCTGATCGACAGGCTCGGCCGACGCTCGCTGCTCTACATCGGGTCGTTCGGCTACATCGCGTCGCTGGGGCTCTGCTCTTTTGCCTTCTACACCGAGAACTACGCGATCGTCCCGGCCTGCGTCTTCGCGTTCATCGCCGCCCACGCGATCGGTCAGGGCGCCGTGATCTGGGTCTTCCTCGCCGAGATCTTCCCCAACCATCATCGAGCACAGGGACAATCGCTCGGCAGCTTCGCCCACTGGGTCTTCGCCGCTCTGCTCACCATGTTCTTCCCGACGATGGTCACCTTCTTCGCGCCCGGCACCGTGTTCGCCTTCTTCTGCTTCATGATGGTGCTGCAGCTGGTCTGGGTGAAGAAGATGGTCCCCGAGACCAAGGGCCGAAGCCTCGAGCAGATCGAGCACGAGCTCGGCGTGCGTCGCGCGTCGGCTTGATGACGAATCGCTTACGGCGTGGACGTCGTCACCGACGACGGGCCACGGTAGTCCAACGGCGCGATGTCGCCGATCGTCGCGATCGAAGAGTGATAGCCCGGCTCGTCGATGTGCTCGTCATTGTGCGGGTGCACGAGCATCTGGCTCGACACGCCGCTCAGAGGAAACGACGCGTAGAGATGCTCGACCAGGTGACCGTTGAGGATCTCCCAGTACTCGTTCGCCGGCTCGGCGGGGCGGATCTCCATGAAGTCCAACGCCGCCGTGCGCAGCTTGCGGTAGTCGGGGTATTCCGACGAAGGCAGGCCATCGCGGTAGCGATACTTGATGTAGAGGTCCATCGTCTGGCCGTACTGACGCGGCGTCTGGAGATCCACGACCTGGAACATGAACTCCTGCTTGACGGTCGGCGTCGTACTGCAACCGGCGAACAGGGTCAGGCCGAGCAACAGGCCGGCAAAAGTCGATAGGCGACTCATCGTGCTGCTCCTAGCGATGCTCATCGCCGCAAGATAGATCGCGTGACGCACCGAGCAAAGAGAGGATCGCCCCGCATCACGCCGCGTCGAGTTCGTCGAGGTGGTACTGCTTGATCTTCTTGTAGAGCGTGGTGCGGTTGATATTGAGCTGGTCGGCGGTGCGGTTGCGGTTCCAGTCGTTGGCCCGCAGGGCGGCCAGGAGGATCTGACGCTCGGGTTCCTGCATGGCTTCGGCCAGCGGCGTGGGGGTCCAGCCGTCGGCGAGGGCGGGGACGACGATCGCGCCGCCCTTGACCCGGCCGAGCGGGGAGACGCCGCCCGTGCCCGACCCGCCGGCGGCGATGGCCTCGGGCAGGTCGCCGGGCTCGATCGTGTTGGACTTGCTCAGCAGCACGCCGCGCTGGATCGCGTTCTCTAATTCACGCACGTTGCCCGGCCAGTCGTGCGCCCGCAGCGCGTCCATCGCGGCGTCGCCCAGCGTGCGATCGCGGCGCAGCTCGGCGGCGTACTTGGCGAGGAAGTGCTCGGCCAACAGCGCGACGTCGCCCGGCCGATCCGCCAGCGACGGCAGCTGGATGTTCACGACGTTGATGCGGTAGTACAGGTCCTCGCGGAACGTGCCTTCCTCGACCATCGGCTCGAGCGCCTGGTTGGTCGCGAGCACGAACCGCACGTCGACGCGCGTCGTGGCCGTCGCCCCGACCGGCTCGAACGCCTTTTCCTGCAGGACGCGCAGCAGCTTGAGCTGGAGCGCCGGGGTAGCCGAGTTGATCTCGTCGATGAAGAGCGTCCCGCCGTTGGCGGCGAGGAGCTTGCCGGGCTTGTCGTGGTCGGCGCCGGTGAACGCGCCCTTGACGTGGCCGAAGAGCTCGGACTCGAGCAGCGTCTCGGGGATCGAGCCGCAGGCGAAGGTGATGAACGGCTCGGCCTGGCGGTCGCTGGCGGTGTGGATCGCGCGGGCGACCATCGACTTGCCCGTGCCGGACTCGCCGGTGATGAGCACGGTCGTCGGCGACTCGGCGACGGCTTCGATGAGGTCGTACACGCGCTGCATGCGGTAGTCCGCCCCGACGAGCGAGCCCATGCCGTAGCGGTCGGTCAGCTCTTTCTTGAGGGTCTGGTTCTCGGCGAGCAGCGCGTGCTGGTGCTCGGCCTTGCTGACGGCCAGGCGCAGCTCGTCGTCGATGACGGGCTTGGTGAGGTAGTCGGCGGCGCCGAGCTTCACGGCCTCGACGGCGTCCTCGATCTTGCCGAAGCCCGTGACGACGATGGGCACGGCGTCGGGGTGGTGCTCGCGGAGCGAACGCAGCAGGTCGAACCCGCCGCCGCGGGGCATGTGCACGTCGGTGACGACGATGCCGAAGCCCTCGGCCTTGGCCTTGGCGGCGTCCAGCAGGTCGATCGCTTCGGTCGCGTTGCCGGCGGTGGCCGTGCGATAGCCCGCGTCGCCGAGCAAAGCGGCGAGGGACTCGGCGACGATGGGGTCGTCGTCGACGATCAGCACGTGGGCTTGGGGCTTAGTCGGCATGCCTGGATCGGGTGGGGGAGTCGGTCGAGGGATCGGCGGCGACGGTCTGATCGACGGCGGCGCGGGGATAGCGGACGGAGAGGACGGCGCCGGGTGTGTCGTCGTCGCGATCGCGGAGGCGGAGCTGGCCGCCGAGGGACTGGACGACCTCGCGTGCGACGGACAGGCCGATGCCCTGGCCGCCGGGCTTGGTCGATCGGCCGTAGCGGAACTCGCCGTCGGGCGTGACGAGCTCGGGGGCGATGCCGGCGCCGGTGTCGGTGACGGTAAGGCGGACGTCGGCGTCGTCGAGCCAGGCGCGAACGACGATCTCGTGGTGATCGAAGCGGCCGCCGGCGTGAGCGGCTGGACTGTCGAGATCGGTCTGGTCTGCGGCGTCGATGGACTCGACGGCGTTGCGGAGCGCGTTGAGCAGCAGGCCGTAGAGCGGGCCGGCGGGCAGGTCGCCGGCGTCGGGAGCGACGTCGCGGCGAAGGGCGATGTAGCGCGGCTCGGCCGAGGCGCGGGTCATGTCGATGGCGTGGTCGACGGCCTCGGCGAGGGTGCCGCGTTCGAGCGTGGCGAGCAGTCCGCCGACGCCGGCCGAGCGGCCCATCCACTGATGCAGCAGCGTCGCCATGCGGCGCAGCGCCCCGTCGGCAGTGCGGAGTTGGTGCAGGGCTTCGGCGGAGTGGGCCTCGGCGTCCTGCTCGTCGAGCTTGCGCAGGCCTAGACCGAGGCTGCGCATCGAGCCGTCGACGAGGTTGGCCAGCTCGTGGGCGACAGCGCGGGAGGCGTCGTCGGACGCAGAGGGGTTGCCGGGGGCGTGGCCGGCGGCCGGGGCGTCGCGTCGGGGGTCGGGCGGTGAGGCGGCCATGCCACACATTTATCGGCTGGGCGTGGGGCTGCGCTCACGAAACGTCGCGTGCACGCAACATCGTCAGTGACTCTGCCGGTTACGCAGCCTGGGCAGGGCCCCGGGGCGATTCGCGGCCGTCTGACGTCATGGAAGGCGGGTCGCGGAGCACCTCGTCCAGCGGGCGGACCTCGGCGGCTTCGGCGGTGGGCTCGGGTGCCGATGCGTCGTGAGTGAAGGCGCGGGCGGCGACGGCGTCGGCCTCGTCGCCGCAGACGACCACGGCGCATGCCCCGGCCGCGCTCGACGCGAGCTTGAACATGGCTTTGTCGATCAGGCGATCGATCAACGCGTCGCGATCGGCGGCCTGCGGATCGACGGCGATCCACACACGCGGCGTACCCGCCGGATCGGCCGTGTACAGCGCCACGCCGACCCATTCGCCGTCCCGCTTGGCCGAGAGGCTGCTCAGCCAGCGCACGGCGTCGGCCTCGACATCAACACCGAGGGGCTGACCGAAGGCCATGGCGTCCGCCACCTCGTGGCGCCGCAGTTCTCGGATGTCGATGAACTCGGCCATCGAGTAGCGCATCGACTCGTGATCGCTAGCACGCGAGGCGAGCGGGGGTAATCCCCACAACAGCGCTTCCGCCTTTATCGATCAGGGCAAACGCCTGCGCCCGATAACGCCACGCCGCCGCCGAACCGATCAGTTCACGCCCAGCACCGCGGCGTCGCGATCGCTGAGCATCCCGCCGTCGCTGCGTTCCCGCACCGTGCCGTCGCGCTTCCAGGAGCGCTCGCAGCGCGGCTCGTCGCGGAGGTCGTCGATCACCGCGTCGTTGCCGTCTGTTGCGACAACACGGCTGACACCCAGCGCGTCGGCCAGATCGAGCGCGTCGAGCGCATCGTCGAACGCCACGCGCACGCCGAGGTCCATCGGGTTGTCGATGCCCTTGTCTTGGCGCTCGGATTCGAGCTTGGCGAGCAGCGCGGGGCGGGTCTCGTGCACGAACGCCGCCATCGCCGGCGACGCCGTCACGCCGATGGAGTCGGGGAACGCCTCGAGGTGCACGCAGCGCTCGCTGTCCTTGGCGTTCTCGCCGTGCAGCGCGAGCCACGCCTCGTCGGCCGTGTGCGGGCAGATGGGTGCGAGCAGGCGGATCAGGCCCGACGCGATGGCGTGCATCGCCGTCTGCGTCCGACGCCGGCGGGGCGAGTCGATCGCGTCGCAGTACAGCCGATCCTTGGTCGCCGCGAGATACACCGCCGACATCGTGTCGTTGCAGAAGTTGAACAACGCCCTGCTGATCGCGCGGTACGCGAACCCCTTGTAGTGACCACGGCAGGTCTCCAGGAGTGTGTCGAACTCGGCCAGCGCCCACGCATCGAGGCTCGCCGCGTCGGCGTCCGTGAACGCGTGGGTGTGCTCGGCGGGATCGAAGTCGCTGAGGTTGCCCAGCAGGAACCGCAGCGTGTTGCGCACCTTGCGGTACTCCTCGCCGGCGTGCTCGAAATACGACCAGTCGACCTTGATGTCGTTGTCCGTGTTTAGCGAGCAGACCCACCACCGCGCGACGTCGGCGCCGAACTTGGTCATCAGGTCTTCGACCTCGACGGCATTGCCCAGCGACTTGGACATCTTCTGCCCGTCCTTGGTCACCATGAACCCGTGCGTGAGGACGCGCTTGAAGGGGGGCTTACCGGTCACCGCCAGGGCCGGCAGCAGCGAGTGCTGGAACCAGCCGCGGTGCTGGTCGGAACCCTCGAGGTAGAGGTCCGTCGGGATGAGCTCGCCGTCGGCGACGGCCCTGCCGGCCTGCTTGTCCTGCCAGCCGGTGCGGATACAGGCGTGCCACGACGACCCGGACTCGAGCCAGACGTCGAACGTGTCGCCGCCCTTGGTGAGGCTCATGAGGTCGATCGCGGTCTGGCACCAGGCCGGGGCGTGGTCGTCGACGACCGGGTCGTAGTACAGCAGCAGCTCGTCGGCGGGCATCGTGTACCAGGCGTCGCTGCCCTTCTCGCGGATGAGCTGGGCGACGGCGTGGATCGAGGCGGGCGTCAGCAGAGGCTCGGCGTTGGGGTCGCCGTCCTTGAAGAACGCGGGGATCGGCAGGCCCCACGAACGCTGGCGCGAGACACACCAGTCCGGCCGGCCCTCGAGCATGCCGCGCATGCGGTTGCGCCCCCAGGCCGGGAGGAAATCGACGTCCTCGGCTGTCTCGTGCAACGCCTTCTCGCGCAGCGTGTGCAGCGGGCCATCGGGGCCGGGGATCGCGTCCGGTTCCGTGGCCGGCTGTGATTTCTCACCCAGCAGCTTGGCCAGGCTCTGAGCGAAAGGATCGTTGGCTTCGTCCTGCGCGGCTTTGGCCTTCGCGGCGTCTGAAGCGCCCAGCGGCGTGTCGACGCCGACGAACCACTGCTCGGTGGCGCGGAAGATCACCGGCGTCTTGCCCCGCCAGTCGTGCGGGTAGCTGTGCTCGAACTTGTGGCCGTGGAAGAGGTGCCCGCTCTCGCGCAGCCACTCGACGACCTTCTCGTTGCCGTCCCAGATCGATTGGCCGACCAGCCAGTCCGGCGCGGTGTCGTCGAACGTGCCGTCCGGCAGCACCGGGCAGTACACGCCGAGGTGTTCGCGGATGCCCGTCTGCCAGTCCTCGACGCCGTGGCCCGGCGCGGTGTGCACCATGCCCGTGCCGTCTTCGAGGGTGACGTACTCGGCGGTCACGACGCGATACGGGTCGTTGGCCACCGCCGGCGCGGCCGCGACGAACGGGTGCTCATAACGCTTGCCGACGAGTTCGTCACCGCGGACGACGCGGCTTGGCTTGCCGACTTCGACGCCGCCAAGCCCGAGCACCTTCTCCGCCAGGTCGCACGCCACCCACGCCGACTTGCCGTCGCCGAGGTCGTACTGCCCGTACTCGGCCCGCGGCGACACCGCCACCGCCAGGTTTGCCGGCAGCGTCCACGGCGTGGTCGTCCACACCATCAGATGCTCGCCCGGCTGCCCGCCGTGCACCTCGAGCAGCACGTACACCGACGTGTCCTCGCGGTCCTCGTACTCGAGCTCGGCGTCGGCCAGGGCCGTGCGGTTCTCGACCGACCAGTGCACCGGCTTGAGCTGGCGATAGACCAGCCCGGCCTCGACCATCCCGGCGAACACCTCGAGCACGCCGGCCTCGTACTTGGGCAGCATGGTCAGGTACGGGTCGTCGTAGTCGGCCATCGTCAGCAGCCGCTGCATCTGGCCCTTCTGCGTCTTGACGAACTTCTCGGCGTACGTCTTGCACTTGCGGCGGACCTTGATCGGCTCCATGTCCTTGGCCGCGTCGCCCATCTCCTCGATGAGCGTCTGCATGACCTTGTGCTCGATCGGCAGGCCGTGGCAGTCCCAGCCCGGCGTGTACGGGCAGTCCTTGCCGAGCATCGACTGCGAGCGGACGACGAGGTCCTTGAGGACCTTGTTGAGGAGGTGGCCGAGGTGGATGTTGCCGTTGGCATAGGGCGGGCCGTCGTGGAAGACGAACGGCTCGGCCCCGGCCCGCTTGTCGCGCAGCTTGCCGTAGACGCCGAGCTTGTCCCACCGCTTGATCGACGCCGGCTCGTTCTGCACGAGGTTGGCCTTCATCGAGAACGGCGTCTGCGGCCGCAGGATGGTCTTCTTGTAGTTCGGCTTGTCGGTCGAGGCGGGCGCGTCAGACATGATCCGGGGGAGTTTACGGGGACGGCGGGTGGTCACGGGGTGGGCGGGCAGCGATCGAAGTAGTCGCGGCTGAGGGCGGGGATGTCGGCGTCGGGCGGGAAGTCGGGGCGGGCGTCGGTCTGGCCGAAGGCACGCTTGGCGGCGAGCAGGGCGTTCATCTGCTGGGCGTCGAGGACGTGGGGTCGGCCGAGCTGCTGGGCGAGGGTGAGGATGCGGCAGGTGGCGTCGAGGATCTCGAGCTTGTCGTAGGCGTCGCCGGGATCGCGGCCGAGGCACATGACGCCGTGGGACGCCATCAGCAGGGCCTGGGTGTCGGGGGCGACGGCCGAGGCGACGGCGACGGCGAGGTCGGGCGTGCCGGGGGTCGCGTAGGGGGCGACGGGGACGCGGCCGAGGAAGAGCTCGGCCTCGGGGTAGACGCCCTGCGGCAGCGGGATGCCGAGGAGGGCAAAGGCGGTGGCGTGCGGCGGGTGGGCGTGGATGACGGCCGCGACGTCGTCGCGTTTGGCGTAGGCGGCGAGGTGCAGGCGGATCTCGCTGGTGCGCTTGCGGCCGCGGGGGTGCGGCTCGACGAGGTCGCCGTGCATATCGATGACGCACAGGTCGTCGGGCTCGAGAAAGCCTTTGGACATCAGCGACGGGGTGCAGAGCAGGCGGTCGGGGCCGAGGCGGACCGAGAGGTTGCCCTCGTTGCCGGCGCAGAAGCCGCGCTGCCACATGCGTCGGCCGATGTCGCAGAGGGTGTGGCGGGCTTGATCGGGGTCGAGGTAAGTAGTCACAACGGCAGGGAGGCGAGGAGGCGGCGCATAAAAAACCCGCCGATGGCGGGTGAGAGTACCCCGTAGGGGATTTGAACCCCTGTTACCGCCGTGAGAGGGCGGCGTCCTAGGCCACTAGACGAACGGGGCGTGGCAGGCCGACGGTCGGCGGTTCGCCGCGTCGAGCCGAGCAGTGTAGCGATTCGGGACGCCCGACGGAAGACGCACCGCGGCGCGTCGTTTAGCCCGAGGCCCAACAGGGCCGGGCTGGTGACGGTCATGAAATCCGCCGCAGATCGACCTCGCGGATGGGCGGGTCGGTGAAGTGGTGCAGGTGCGGCCGCAGGTCGTCGAGGAACCGTCGGCCGTCGGTGGTGTAGCCCGCGGTGGACTTGATCGTCACCGGCGGGTCGAGCGTGGCCAGGCGGTCGGCGACGAAGCGGTTCAGCCGGGCCATCAGCATCTCGCGGGTGTACTTCGCCGCCATCGACGCGAGCGCGACCGGCAGGTGGTCGTTCTCGGCGGCCTTCATGAACGTGATCGACATCGCGCGGCCGGCGTCGTCGTCGAGGCGATAAGCGGAACGCTCGGGCGACTCGACGACGACGGTGATCGTGGCGTCGGGGAAGTTCTCGGCCAGGGCCTGGCGGTACGAGGTGCGGCCGCCCTGGCGGTCGACGGCGACGTGCGGGTGGTCGTGGCCGTGGGATTGCCAGACGTGATCGAGGTGGCGAGCGACGGCGGCGAAGGCGACGGCCGACTTGTTCCGCGTCGCGGCGACCTCGCGGTTGTATCGGGCCTCGGTGAGGACGTCGACGTGCAAGTGATTGAGCCGAACGCCCGCGGCGGCGGCGACGCGGGTGAGCTGGGCGACGTCGAGCCGCAAGGCGTCGGCGTGGTGGTGCGCGGGGAGCGGTTGCCAGGGGTGGGCGTCGGTTGGGGCGTACCAGGGAAGGCCGTCGAGGGGGGAAGGCGGAGAGGGGAGGGACGAGAGAGGTTGTGTGGCGTCAAGAAACTCGCCGAGGTGGTGGAGTCTCGGCGGCGTGGCTTGGGTGTGCAGGAACGCGAGGACGCCGCGCTCGAGCCGCTTGGGTCCGGCCGAGGGCGAGTGCAGTTTCTTCGAGTCGTTGACGGCGATGCGGTGGTGCTTGCGGTCGTGCGTCTTGCTGACGGCATCGCGCAGGTCGTGCCAGAGGTCGGGCGCTTGCCCGTCGGCCGGCGGCGTGTCGAGCGCGAAGCAGGCGCACGCGACGGTCAACGGCCCGAGCAGTGGGCCGAAGCCAGCTTCGTCGATGCCCGCGTAGACGTAAGGCATTCCAGCGATCATCGGTCATGCCGAGCGGAGTGCCAACTCGTCAATCGATGCCGGGAAGCCCGGCCCAACCAAGCAACTCGCCCGTACTGCAGAATCGAAATGCCGCGAAGCCGGTGCCGTAGTGCTTACGAGATCGACCCTGGATCTTGTCGAACGCATCCGACAGCCCTGGGACTTCATCAAGCCCTAGCCAGTCTCCACCTTGCGTCATGCCGTTGAGGAAGCAGAAGAGGCTCCAGCCGTCTGCACCGCCGGTGTACATCGCCGTTCGCTTGACGAGATTCTCCCAGAATTCCTCAAGCAATCGATCATCACGCTGGGCGGGCTCGTTCTCGACATTCGCCCAGCCATAGCGCCGATGCCAACCGATCGCTGCTTGCCTCAGCTTGGCGAAGCCATCTGCCAATGAAAAGTCCGTGAACTGAAGCGCTGAGGCATAGGCGATCGTCAGCTTCGGGTGATTCGTTGCGTCGACGAATTGCTGCGAGAAGTTGGGATCGCCCAATACGCCGACAATCCTCGCGTAGCAAAACTCAGGATCGACAATCAAACGTCGCATCTCAGCGCCCGATAGATACGACCGCAGATATGCGGTTGATGGAACACCTAGATAAGCATCCGGCTCGTCTAGCACCTTGTAGGCTAAACACAGGTCTGGGTTGTATTCATCGCCCGGCTTCACAGCAGCATTATCGCTGATCCGAGCTTGCCGCGAGTCGTTGCTGAACCACGTCAACGACCTCATCCAGCGTAATCCGCGCGATCAGCGTCTGGTCGTCGGGGCGATGGCGGTGGGTGTTGCCGGGGGGGGCGTTGGCGGGGCGGAGGACGGTGGAGGAGGTGCCGAGTGGGCCGACGAGGGCGGGGTCGGTCGGGCCGAAGAGGGAGACCGACGGCGTGGCTAGGCCGACGGCGAGGTGCAAGGCGGCGGAGTCGTTGCAGACGAGCAGCCGGGCGCGTTGGAGCAGGGCCATGAGCCGGCCGACGGTGAGCGGCGGGGCGGCGAAGCGCGTGGGGGGCAGGCGGTCGAACTCGGGGGCGACGCGGGCCCACTCGGCGGGGGTCGCGAGGAACAGCAGGAACGGCGTGACCCCGTCGCGGAGCAGCCGGCTGGCGAGGGCGGCGTAGCTGGCGGCCGGCCAGTCCTTGCTCAGCCAGCGGGTGGTCGGGGCGATGGCGATGAAGCCACGCCGCGTGACGCCACGCTCGGCCAGCCAGCGGTCGGCCCAGGCGGCGTCTTCTTGGCCGACGTACAGGCGGGCGTCGGGGACGGGGTCGGCGCCGGCCTGGCGCGTGAGGGCGAGCATGCGCAGGGCGGCGTGTTGGAGGGCGGGGTCGATGCGGTGGCGCTCGGTGTAGAGCAGCCAGGCGCCCTCGCGGGCGTCGGCGAACCCGACGCGGCGCTTGGCTCCGGACAGCCAGGCGAGCGCGGCCGAGCGGAGCAGGCCCTGGGCGTCGAGCGCGAGGTCGTAGCGCTGGCGACGCAGCGTGCGTCGCAGCCGAGCGAGCGAGGCGGTGGCGCGTGGCCGGACGCCGGCGAACCGCAGGCCGTCGCGCGGGAACGGCACGGCCGAGCTCAGCGCGGGGTGATGGGCCACGGCATCGACGAACCCGTCCTGCACCAGCCAGTCGATCTGGGCGGCGGGATAGGCGCGGCGGAGGCTGGCGAGGACGGGCACGGTGCGGGCGATGTCGCCCAGGGCCGAGGGACGGACCAGCAGGATGCGTTGAGGCGAGTCGATGGCGTCGGCCACGGCGTGGAGGATACGGGGATCGGCGTTGGCGGTGAGGCCCGGGCGGCGTGCCACCGGGACGCTGCGCGTCGCCGGCTAAACAGGGGGTGACGGGCTACACTCGCCGCCCATGCCCACCGCCGTCATCTCCGACATCCACGGCAACCTCGACGCCCTCGAGGTGGTGCTGGCCGACATCGCCGCGCGCGGGTGCGAGCGGATCGTCTGCCTGGGCGACGTCGTGGGCTACGGGCCCAACCCGCTGGAGTGCATCGACCTGGTGCGCGAGAAGTGCGCGTGGTGCATGATGGGCAACCACGACTTCGCCGTGCTCTACGAGCCGACGAGCTTCAACCAGTCGGCCGAGTCGGCGTGCTACTGGACGCGGTCGCGGTTCGAGAACGAGCCCGACGCCGAGCTGCGGCGGGCGCGGCTGCAGTACCTGGGCCGGCTGCAGGTGCGGCGGGTCGAGGGGCCGACGATGTGGGTGCACGCCTCGCCCCGCCGGCCGATCAACGAGTACCTGTTCCCCGACGACGTGGTCACGGCGCCGGCGAAGATGCACCAGGTGTTCGAGCGGCTGGACGCGCGGTGCTTCTGCGGGCACACGCACGTCGCGGGGGTGTTCACTGACGAGCCGGACTTCTACCCCCCGGCCGACCTCGGCGGGTCGTACCGCTTCGTCGACGACGAGAAGTGCATTGTGAACCCCGGGTCGGTCGGCCAGCCCCGCGACCGCGACCCGCGGGCGTCCTACGCCGTCGTGCACGACGACCGGGTCGAGTTCGTCCGACTGGATTACGACATCGACGCCGTGGTCGCCAAAGTCGCCGCCATCAACGAGCTGAACGACTTCCTCGGTCAGCGGCTGATCGAGGGGCGTTGACTATTTGGTGATTTGGCGATGTCGCGATTGGGCGATCGTCGCGGAGGCGTATCTGCTGTCGCAATCGATCGCCAAATCGCAAAATGATTCACCCCAGCGCCGTCAGCGCCTCGTCCGCGTCGTCGTACAGCAGGAAGACCTGATCGAGCCGGGTGACCTGGAAGAGGAAGCGCACGGGGTCCTGGCAGCCGGCGAGGGCGAGCTTGCCGCGGATGTGCTCGAGCTCCTGGAGGAACTCGACGAGCACGCCGATGCAGGCGGACGCGAGGAACTCGACGCCGCTGAGATCGAGGACGACGTTGCGGGCGCCGTTGTTGCGCATGAGGTTCAGGCACTCCTCGACCGCCTCCTGCATCTCCAGGTGGCTGATCTGAGGGTCAGACAGCGTGCACACCACGGTGCAGCCGGCCTGGTCGTACTCGATGGCGGCGGGGGTCATGGGCGATGGGCTCCGATCGCTGACCGGGGTTATCGGGTCGCCGCGACCGGCGCGTGACCTGCCTTACCCGGTTGCACTCATCGGCACAGACCGCGGGTCGGTTGAGGCGAGTCGTAGCGATTGGGCAAACAGCTGGGCCTAGGCCTCGCCGGCGGGGGGCGTCGCGGCCGGCTTGGGGGTCACCAGCAGGGTCTCTTCGCCCTCGCTGCGGGCGATGGTCGCCGCCGCGACCGAGTCGGAGAAGACGTTGACGGCGGTGCGGCACATGTCCAGCGGGCGGTCGAAGACCAGCAGCAGGCCCATCGCCGACACCAGCAACACGCCTTCGGGCAGCGATCCCTCGGGCAGGCCCGCCTGCACGCCGTTGAGGATGACGACGATCGCGACCAGCGACGCCGACGGGATGCCCGCGACGCCGATCGACGTCAGCAGCGCCACGACCACGACCATGAACTGCTGCCCGAAGCTCAGCTCCAGGCCGAAGCACTGGCAGATAAAGATCGCGGCGACGCACTCGTACAGCGCGGTACCGTCCATGTTGACCGTCGCGCCGAGCGGGAGGGTGAAGGACGCCGTATCGCGGGAGACGCCGGCGCGCTCCTCGACGCACTCCATGGTCACCGGCAGGGTCGACGAGGACGACGAGGTGGAGAAGGCGGTGACCAGAGCCGGGGCCATGGCCTTGTAGTGCTTGAGCGGATTGACGCGGGCGACGAAGGCGAGGATGAGCGGCATCGTGACCAGGAAGTGCACGAGCAACGCCGCAAGCGCCACGAGGGCGAACTCGCCGATGCCCACGGCGAACTCGCTGAACCGCGCCTCGGGCCGCAGCTTGGCGTACTGCTCGCCGACCGTCGCCGCCAGCAGACCGATCACGCCGATCGGAGCCAGCAGCAAGACGAGGTCGGTGACCTTGATGGTGATGTCGTAGACGCCCTCGACGAAGCGCATCAGGGTGCCCTTGTGCTCGGCTTTATCGTAGCGCGACAGGTAGAAGCCGATGAGCAGCGCGACGATGATCAAGCCCAGCAGCTGGCCATTGTCGGCCGCCGCGGCGAAGACGTTGGGCGGGACCATCGCTCGGAAGACATCGAGGAAGTCCTGAGCCGATCGGCCTTGCGTCTTGTCGGCGACGTCTTGCTGGGCGTCCGCAAACGCGGTGAGGTCCTGTCCTTCCAAGATGCCCTGCCCGGCTGCGTTGAACCCGGGCGCGAACGTGTTGATGAGCACGAGGCCGATGAGCACCGCGATGAGCGAGGTGGCGCCGTAGTAGATGAGGGTCTTGATGCCCAGGCGGCCGAACGCGTCGGAGTGCCCGAGGTGGGCGATGGCGAGGATGATCGAGCTGGTGACCAGCGGGACGATGATGAGTTTGAGGCCGTTGAGGAACAGGTCGCCCAGCAGCCGAGCGATGTCGAAGAACCAGGGCAACCAGTACTGGTTGCCGTCGTGCAGGATCTCGAGCGCGGCGGCGGGCCGGTCGGCTTGCGGGACGCCTTCGGGGATCGAGCCGACGGCGATCACCCCCATCGCGTAGCCGATCAACGCGCCCAGGACGAGGCCGAGCAGGATCTGGAAGTGCAACGGCCAACGCCAAGGCTTCATCCGGTGAGCATAAACCGGCTGTCGCCATGCGTCGATCGCGCAGCGTCATCGCAACGCTTCGGGGCGAGCGATCGGGTCTGTATAGTGCGATGCACAGGGAGAGTCGCCGCGTGCGCCGAAGCCGAAAACCCATCGTGATCGCGTCGCGCTCGAGTGATCTCGCGCGGGTGCAGGCCGAGATGGTGGGGCGGGTGCTCGGTCGGCTGCACGCCGGGGTGGAGGTCGAGTTCCGCTGGATCGAATCGGAGGGCGACCGCGTCGGCGGGTCGCTGTCGAGCGCGGGGGGCAAGGGGCTATTCGTCAAGGCGGTCGAGGCGGAGCTGCTCGCGGGCCGCGCGGATGTCGCCGTGCACAGCCTCAAGGACCTGCCGGCGACCGACACGCCGGGGCTGACGATCGCGGCGGTGCCCAAGCGGGCAGACGTGCGCGATGCGCTCATCTGCCGGTCGGGGGCGGAGTCGATCGAGGCGCTGCCGCCGGGCTCGGTCGTCGGCTCGGCGAGCCCGCGCCGGGTGGCGCAGCTGCGGGCGATGCGAGGCGACCTGCGGTTTGAGCTGCTGCGGGGCAACGTGCCGACGCGCGTGTCCCGCGTGCTCGACGGGCCGCACAACGGCGACGTCGCCATCGACGCGACGCTGCTGGCGACCGCCGGGCTGCGTCGGCTGAACCTGCTCGACCGCGTTCAGGGGACGCTGCCGATCGAGACGATGCTGCCGGCCGCCTGCCAGGGGGCGCTGGGCGTGCAGTGCCGGGCGGACGACCACGTGACGGTCACGCGGCTGCTGCCGATCAACCACGCCCCGTCGTCGGCGGCCGTGCACGCCGAGCGGCAGGTCGTCGCCGGGCTGGGCGCGTCCTGCCACAGCGCGCTGGGCGTGCTCGTTGACTGGGTGCAGGGCGAGAAGATCGGCTCGGCCGGCGAGGTCTGCCTGCGGGTCCGGGCGCTGTCGCTCGACGGGCAGCGACGGGTCGACGTCGAGCAGCGCTGCTCGGGCAAGCGGCTGCGTCACGGCGTGCGGGCGGCGATCGACCAGGCCCGCTTGCAGGGTGCCGCCGAGCTGCTGGCCGAGGCCGCGCCAGCCCCCGCCCGCGACGCCGATCTGGCCGCCTCCCCCGCCTCGCGGTGAGCCCGTCCCGCCCGGGCATCCGAGGCGGCCGCAACCCCTATACTGCTCGGCCCTGAATTTCCCGCGGAGCCCGCCGTGCCCCAACGCCGTCCCACCATCGGTGGCAACTGGAAGATGAACCTGCACCGCCAGGAGGCCCTGGACCTCTCCAAGGCCCTGGCCGATCACGTCTCGACCGACGGCGTCGACGTGGCGATCTTCCCGGCCTTCCCGTACCTCGCCACCGTCGCCGACGCCCTCTGCGACGCCGGCTCGGGCATCACGCTCGGCGCCCAGGACTTCTACTGCAGCGCCAACGGCGCCTTCACCGGCGAGGTCTCCTGCTCGATGCTCACCGACGTCGGCTGCAAGACCGTCCTCATCGGGCACAGCGAGCGCCGCCACGTCATCGGCGAGAGCGACACCCTGATCAACGAGAAGGTCCTGCACGCCCTCGAAGCCGGCATGGAGGTCGTCCTCTGCATCGGCGAGAAGCTCGAGCAGCGCGAGATCGGCAAGACCGACGCCATCAACGCCGGCCAGCTCGCCTACGGCCTCGCCGGCGTCACCGAGGCGCAGATGGCCAACGTCACCGTCGCCTACGAGCCCGTCTGGGCCATTGGCACCGGCAAGACCGCCACCCCCGAGGACGCCCAGGCCGCCCACGCCGCCATCCGCGACGTCCTCAAGATGCTCTACACCGACGCCATCGCCGACGCGACGCGTATCCAGTACGGCGGCTCGGTCAAGCCGAGCAATGCCGCCGACCTCTTCGCCCGCCCCGACATCGACGGCGGCCTCATCGGCGGGGCCTCGCTCAAGAGCGACGACTTCCTCGCCATCATCGACGCCGCCCGCCCCTAACCCGATCCCACCGGTCCCCCGCCCATGCAGTACGCCCTGCTGATCATCCTCGCCGTGCTCTTCGTCGGCATCAGCGCCCTGATGATGCTGATCATCCTGATCCAACGCCCCAAGGGCGGCGGCCTGTCGGGCGCGTTCGGCGGGGCCGGCGGCAGCGCCGACGCCGCCTTCGGCGCCAAGACCGGCGACGTGCTCACCTACCTGACCGTCGCGTTCTTCGTCGCCTTCCTGCTCGTCGCCGTCGGCCTGCAGTGGGTCATCCACCCCGACTCCGTGCCCTTCGGGATGATGGACTTCTTGAACCCCGCGTCCAACACGGCCGCCCCGGCGACCCCCGCCGCGACGGGCGAGACGTTTGACCCCGCGACGGCGATCCCGCTGGACGTCCCCGACCCCGAATCGCTCGACGTCGAGTTCGCGCCGATCGACGTCGTCGAGCCCGATGCGGATGCCGCGACCCCGCCGGCCGATGCCGCGACCGACGACGCATCGACCAGCTCCCCCGCCACGCCCTGACCGACGCGCCCTCATGATCCGATCGATGACCGGTTACGGCGACGCATCGGGCGAAGACGCCGGCACCGAGTTCGTCGTCGAGCTGCGCGGGCTCAACAACAAGTACTTCAAGGCCGTCGTCCGCGTGCCCGACGAGATCGCCCTGCTCGAGGCCGAGCTGGAGGCCGCCCTGCGCAAGCGCGTGCAGCGCGGGTCGTTCGCGATGGCTGTCAAGCTGCGCATGAGCGAGGCCGCTTCGGTCTCCCGCGTCAACGACGCCGCCGTGCTTCAGTACCTCCAGCACCTCGAGACGCTCAAGCACCGCACCGCCGATCACTCGGTCACCATCGACCTAACCGCCCTGCTCAGCCTGCCCGGCGTGCTGCAGCCGGCCGAGGACGACGCGGCGCTGACCGAGCGGGCCCGGCCGATCCTGCTCCGCCTGCTCGACGAGGCCATCGAGAAGATGGACCGCATGCGGCAGCGCGAGGGCAGCGCCCTGCGCGACGACCTGCTCCGCCACTGCCGCGTGCTCCGCGAGCAGGCGGACGTCGTCGAGAAGCGCGGCCCGGTCGTGATCGACGAGTACCACGACAAGCTGCGCGCCCGCGTCGGCGAGCTGATCGCCAAGGCCGAGCTGACGATCTCGCAGGATGAGCTCTCGCGCGAGGTCGCCTTGTTCGCCGACAAGGCTGACATCAGCGAGGAGCTGGCCCGCACGCGCACGCACCTCGACCACTTCGAGCAGGTGCTCGACGACCCCGGGCCCGACCCGGTCGGCCGCCGGCTCGACTTCATCGGCCAGGAGCTGCTCCGCGAAGCCAACACCATCGCCTCCAAGAGCAACGACGCCGAGATCAGCCGCGCCGCGGTCGTCATGAAGAGCGCGATCGACCGGCTCAAGGAGCAGGTGCAGAACGTCGAGTAACGGCGTCGCCGCAACACTGATCAAATGGGCAACGCTTCCGTGTCGCGGGAAGGCTCAACTAGGCGGCCCAAGAATCAAGGATTTTGCGGGCTTTCGCATACTTGAGCATGAGGCGCTCGCGGTTACTTGAATCGAGGTGGCCCAGGCGATCCGGGTGCGTGTTGTGCCGGATGTCTGCCCGCTTAACCGCCGTCGCGACACGTGAAGAAGCGACGCCTTGGATGTAGTCGTTGTAATCCCCGTTGGCGGGCTTGGTCAGCAGCTTGACGTTCTCCACCACGAGATCGGGCATCCCGGCAGCCCTCAGATCGTCGCCGGTGCAATCGGTGTCTTCAATGACATCGTGCAGCAGGGCAACGGCTCGGTGGGTGTCGTCGGGCAGGAGCGGGTCTGCGGAGACCGCGATCGGGTGCAGGATGTACGGACGCCCCGCCTTGTCGACCTGGCCCGTGTGCCAGTGGCGGGCGAGTTCTAACGCTGCCCAGTAGAGCGGTGTCATCTCGCTGCTCCGTCTCGGTGAGGGCGTCGTCGCAAGGTTTGACGCCGTGGGGTGCCGGCATGGAGGATAACTGGATGCCCGACGTCGAGCCCCAGCCCGCCACCCACGCCGAGGCCACCGAGGCGATCGTCTCCGAGACGCTCTCGGCCGTGCCCAGCGCCGGGTCGAGCATGGCCGACGGCGGGCTCGAGCACGCCCGCTTCGGCACCGAAGAGCTCGCGATCGTCCTCTCGCATTACGACATCGGCCCGATCGAGAAGATCAAGCCCTTCCCCCGCGGCTCGCGCAAGGCCCCCAAGGCCGTGCTCCGCTCAGCGTTCGGCCTGTTCCTGCTCAAGCGCCGCGCCAAGGGCAAGGAGAACCCGCAGCGCGTCGCCTTCTGCCACTCGGTCCAGCTGCACCTCATGGACCGCCAGTTCCCGCTGCCCCGCCTGTTGGGCACCCGCCGCGAGAACAACTCGATGCTGCGGTTCAATGGCCAGGTCTACGAGCTGTTCGAGTTCATCCGCGGCAACAGCTACGACCAGTCGCTCGAGGCCACGACCGACGCCGGCCGGGTGCTAGGGCTCTTTCACCGCCTGCTCGACGACTTCGAGTGCCCTTTCGAGTCGTCTGCCGGATCCTTTCACGACTCGTCGTCGGTCAAGTCGGCGTTGGAGCACGCCCCGCACGCGCTGCGGCGGGAGTACGGCGACGCGGTCGAGGACCGGGCCGAAGAACTAGCCGAGGGCCTCGACTTCCTGCGGCGGAGCTACACGGAGGCGGCCGAGCGAGCTGAGGATCGCGAGCTGTCGACCTGGCCGACATCGGTGGTGCACTCGGACTTCCACCCCGGCAACCTGCTGTACCGCGGGTCGCGGGTGGTGGCGGTGATCGACTTCGACTCGGCCCGCCGGCTGCCGCGCGTGGTCGACGTGGCCAACGGGGCGTTGCAGTTCTCGATCCTCGGCGGGCGAAAGCCGACCGAGTGGCCCGAGTACCTGGACGAGACGCGCTTCCGCCGGTTCATCCACGGCTACGAGTCCGTGCCGGATGGCGGGCTGAACGAGCCGGAATGCGCGGTGGTGGTGCCGCTGATGATCGAGGCGTTGATCGCCGAGGTGGCCGTGCCCATCGCTCAGACCGGTCGGTTTGGCAGCATGAGCGGGATGGAGGTGTTCGACGTGGTCGGCCGCAAGGTGCGGTGGCTGCTGGAGCACGAGGCGCGGCTGACGGAGGTGCTGGCGGGATGACGGGCGGATGGCAAACGATGGGCGCAGCGTTGCTGTTGGCCGTGGCGTGGGCGACGCCGGTCATGGCACAGGACGAGGCACCAGATACCGGCGAGGCGGTCGACACGCCGGTTGTGGCGATCGAGGAAGAGGTCGCGGTCGATCCCGACCGGGCGGTGCTCGACGCGTTGGATGCGCCGGACTACGCGACGCGCGAGGCGGCCACGCGGGCCCTGCTGACCGAC
>JBCCZA010000037.1:0-21146 GCA_039188455.1 Planctomycetota bacterium | reverse complement strand
TCCGGCCTCTCGGGCGTCGGCCACGACTTCCCCCCCTTCTGCACCTGCTACACCGTCCGCTCCGTCGGCTCGCTCAACATCGTCGGCCTCCGCCGCGCCGGCTACCGCGACCACATCAAGCCGCTCAAGCAGGCCTTCAAGATGTTTTTCGAGAGCAAGGCCGCCAACGCCGCCGCCGTGCAACGCTGCCGGGAGCAGATCGAGCCAGATCCCCTCGTCGACGAGTTCCTCGCGTTCATCGAGAACGCCAAACGCGGCATCCCGCCCTACATCCCCGACAACCACTGAGCCGTTTAGCCTGCGACAACGGTTTAGCCGGCGGCCCGAAGGGCCCCGTGCATCCGCGTCACACCCCCGGCAACCCCGCCACCAGTCGATCAACATCCTCCGCAGTGTTGTACGCGTGCGGACTCACCCGCAACCGGCCGCCGCGCAGCGCGACGATCACGCCTTCCCGCTCCAGGTCATTGGCGATCTTCCGGTGTTCGCCGGCCGTTGCGCCGGGTTTCTCGAACACCACGATCCCGCTCCGTTCGCTCGGCTCGTCACGCGGCGTCACAACGCTATACCCCTTGCTCGCCAAGCCATCGCACGCCCGGGTCGTCAACGCCGACACCTCGTCCCACACTGCGTCGATCCCCGTGTCCAGCAGCAGCCGCATCGACGCGCCCAGCGCCAGCACCCCCGGCACGTTCCACGTCCCCGGCTCAAACCGCTTGGCGTCTTGCCTGAACTCGTACCGATAGTCCAAGTAGTTCTCTGCGTCGACCATGTTCAGCCAGCCCACCACCGCCGGCGTCAGCCGCTCGATCAGCCCCCGCCGGCAGTAGAAGATCCCCGCCCCCTCTGGCCCCAGCAGCCACTTGTGCCCGTCGGCCGCGAGGAAGTCGATCCCCTCGGCCCGCACGTCCACAGGCAGCACCCCCACCGACTGGATCCCGTCGACACACAGGTAGCCGCCCACGGCGTGCACCGCATCGGCGACAAGGCGTAAGTCGATGCGATGACCGCTCGCGAACTGCACGCTCGACAGCGACACCACCCGCGTCTTCTCGTTGATCGCCGCGAGAACGTCCTCGACGCCGATCCGCCAATCGGCACGCTGAGCGACCTCGACCATCTCGACGCCATGCGTACGGCTCAGGTGCTCCCACGGGTAGCGGTTGGCCGGGTACTCGACGTCGGTGATGACCACTCGGTCGCCCGGCCGCCACGCCAGCCCCTGCGCGACCAGCGCCAGGCCCGTCGACGTGTTGGGCACGAACGCGATCTCGTCGCCCGCCGTATCCGCCCCGATCAGCTCGGCCGCCAAGCGTCGCACCCGCTCGATCTCGCGATACCACCCCGCCCCGACGTAGGCCTTGCTCGACGCCTGGTCGGCGTACCACCGCAGCTTGTCGGCCGCGTCGGCGGAGATCGGCGCCACCGCCGCGTGATTGAGGAACGCCAGCTCGCCCGTCGCCGGGTACCGCCGTCGCAGCGTTTCGCTCAGCATGCCCGGCATCCTAGACTTGGGGCATGAAGTGCCGAGATCGCGTCGCGTCGTGGGGGTGGGTTGTCTGTCTGGCCGTCGGCCCCGCGGGGGCGGACGGCGTCGAGCCCGCTCCCCCGCCCGAGCCGAACCCGCTGGTCGAACGCGTCCTCAGCGATCCCCTGACCGAATCCGACGACCTCAAACGCCTGAGCGTCTTCCACGGCCGGCTCGATGCGATCGACGGCACGCTCGACCCCGACACCGAGCCCGCTCTCGCCGCGGAGGCAGCGCTCGCGGCCTGGCGTCTCGACGACCCGCTGCTCGGCGGCACCCCCCGCGTGCCGGCCGAGCTGCTCGCCGAGGCCGCGCTGCGTCAAGGCCGGCCCGAGGCCGCGCTCGCCGGGCTCGCCGACGCGGTGGTCGATCTCGACACCGCGACCCGCGACGACCTGCACGCCCGCCTGCTGCTGGCCCGAGCCCACGACGAGCTCAATGACATCCCCGCCGCCGTGGCCGCGCTCGAGCCGATCCGCGGCCTGCTCATCCGCGAGCAACTCACGGACGCCGCCGACCTGACCCGCGCCGCCGAGGCGATCCTCACGCTCGCCCGCCTGCAAGGCCGGCCCGGCGACGACTATCAGCTCGCGCTCGACCTGCTCCGCCGCGCCCGCGAGGCCGACCCGCTCGACTGGCGCCCCCGCCTGGTCGAGGGCCGGCTGCTGGCCGAGAAGGACAACCGCGGCGACGGCGCCGAAGCCCTGGCCGAGGTGCTCTCGCTCAACCCGGCTCAGGCCGACGCCTGGTACGAGCTGGGCAAGCTCAACGTCGAGTCCTTCAACTTCGACGGCGCCGCCAGCATCATCGCCCGCCTCAACGCGATGACCCCCGACCACCCGCTCGCTGCGATCCTCGAGGCCCGCTCGCTCATCCATCAGAAAGACCCCCGCCCGCTGCTCGAGCCCGACTCGTCACTCAATGCGCTGCTCGACCGCTACCCGACGCACCGCGAGGCTCTCGCGCTCAAGGCGGCCGCCGCCGCGATCGCCTACGACGACGACATCATGAGCGCCGCGCTCGCCGAGCTGGACCGCCTCTCGCCCGGCACGCCGCTGGGGCACCACGAGGTCGGCCTCGCCTATTCCCACGCCCGCCAGTACCCCCAGGCCGAGCACCACCTCCGCCAGGCCATCAGCCGCCAGCCCAACGACGCCAACCCCCGCGTCGCGCTCGGCCTGCTGCTCATGCAGGCCGGCACGCTCGACCAGGCCCACGCCGAGCTCGCCCTCGCCGCCTCGCTCGACCCCTTCAACCGCTACGCCGGCAACTCGCTCGCCCTTGTCGAGGAGCTCCTCGGCTGGGAGACCATCGAGACGGACCACTTCGTCATCCGCTACCGCGACGGCATCGACGCCGCCCTCGCCGCCGACATGCCCGACATCCTCGAGTCGCTCTACGACGACATCACCGCCCAGTTCGCCCACGAGCCCGAGACCAAGACCCAGATCGACCTCATGCCCGACGAGCAGTACTTCGGCGTGCGCATCGCCGGCCTGCCCGAGATCTGGACCATCGCCGCCGCCACCGGCCCGGTCATCGCCATGACCCCGCCCCGCGACGGCCCGCGCCAGCGCGGCACCTTCGACGTCGCCAACGTCCTCCGACACGAGTTCGTCCACACCGTCAACCTCTCGCAGACCAAAAACCGCATCCCCCACTGGTTCACCGAGGCCTGCGCCGTTTCCAACGAGCTCACCGGTCGAACGTTCGCCAACCAGCGCCTCCTCGCCGCCGCCCTCGACCAGGACGAGCTCTTCGACCTCGACGAGATCAACTGGGCCTTCGTCCGCCCCGAGAAGCCGACCGACCGGCCGCTCGCCTACGCCCAGTCGGCCTGGATGCTCGAGTACATCGAGCTGCGCTACGGCTGGGAGGCCGTGCTCGACATGCTCGCTCGCTATCGGGAGGGCGAAGGCGATGCGCAGACCCTCGAGGCCGTCACGCAGCTCACCGTCGACGAGTTCATGTCCGACTTCAAGGCCTGGGCGTACGAGCAGGTCGCCGTCTGGGGTCTGGACGCTGGCAGCGAGCCCGCTCTCGCGCCCGGCAACCCGGCCCGGCTGCGGGCGATCGTCCCCGCCGCGCTCGAGGCCGGCAACGTCCCCGCCGCGATGGCCGCGCTCGAGACGCTCGACGCCGCCGAGGGCATCACCGGCGCCTACGCCCACCAGCTCGCCGAGCTGCATCGCGACCGCGGCGACCTGGCCCCAGCGACCTACTACGCCGACCGCGCACTGCACCGCGAGCCGTACAACGCCGAGTACCGCACCACCGCCGCGACGCTCAGCCTCCAGGCCGGCCGCGTCGACGACACCCTCCGTCACCTCGCGGCCCTCACCGTCCTCGAGCCCACCCAGGCGATCCACCACGTCCGCCTCGCCGCGATGCGCCACCGCACCGGCGACCTCCACGGCGCCGACGCCGCCGCCCGCGCCGCCCGGGATATCAACCCGGACGCGCCGGTCGATACGTTCCTGAAGCCGGACTGATGAGTGTCTTCTCGCGGTGAACGTCTTTTCGCGTGGTCGCATGCGACCACGCCAACAGCTCAACCCCCCAACACGCCACGCAGCCGATCAGAGACCCGGCGCATCCCCCGGATCGCCCTGATCGGCAAAGTCCGCGTTGACAAAGACCTGATCGAAACGCGGCGCAGGCATGATCGCGTCGGGCGCGGTGATGGCGAAGTGCCCGCCATTGCCGGGGCTGTCGGCCGAGGCATCGTTCCTGAAAGTCTCGACGTGGCCGTCGCTGTAGAGGATGTTGACCTCGGCGCCGCGGTGATTCGTCTTATCCCCGCCGAACGCGCCGCCGAAGGTATCGAAGAAGTTGCGGTCCATGAGCAGAGCCGTGGCGTCGAGGCCGGCCGGGTTGAGCTCAAGGTTGTCGAGTCGTGGTGGCTGACTGATGGCGGTTGATCGCTGGACGAAGTTACCCGACCCGTCGTCCTCGTAGCCGATCGCATCGAGCTGGCGGTAGTAGTAAGACGAGGAGGCAGAGTCCGCGCCGGTTCTCAGGTTCTCGAGCTCCTCGACGGGGTCGGTCGAGTCGTCGTCGGGGCAGAACGGGGCGCGATCGTCGTCGAGCTGGTAGTCGATGAGCACACCGATGCCAACGGTGTCCTCGGTAACACCCGCTGGCAAGCCAGTCGTGCCCGCCGCTTGAAGTGCGATCGCATTGGTCGCAAGCGTCGGGCCGTCATAGCCACGAGCAGGGTTGGACAGGGCGGTATTCGGGTTGTGGGGCAAGACGTTGTCCGAATCGACCGCGTAGGCGTAGATCGCCAGGCCCAGCTGCTTCTGGTTCACGCCGCAGGTGAGTAGCCGAGCCCGCGACCGAGCGGCGCCCAGAGCGGGCAGCAGGATGCCGATGAGGATGGCGATGATGCTGATGACGACGAGGAGTTCGATGAGGGTGAACGCGCGTTGTTGCATGGCGGGGTACTACGTGGAAGCGGGCTGCTCGGTGCGGAGCTTGTCTAGATCGTTGAAGAACTGAGGGTAGGTCTTGGCGACGCAGGCGGGGTCGTCGATGGTGACGCCCGGGCGGGCCAGGCCGAGGACGCCGAAGGCCATGGCGATGCGGTGGTCGTCGTAGGTCTTGACGAGGCTGGGCGTGAGCTCGCCGTCGAAGGGGGGGGTGATGAGCAGGTCGTCGCCGCGGATCTGGGCGATGCAGCCGAGCTTGTTCAGCTCGTTGCACATGGCGTTGAGGCGGTCGGTCTCCTTGACGCGCCAGTTGCCGACGTTGCGGATGGCCGAGTCGCCGTCGGCGATGGCGGCCAGGGCGGCGAGGGTCATCGCCGAGTCGGTGATGGGGTCGCAGTCCAGGTCGATCGGCCGGAGCTTGCCGTCGGGCGGGGCGGCGACGGTGGTGGCGTCGGCCGTCTTGGTGACGATCGCGCCCATCTGCTCGAGGGCGTCGGCGAAGGCGGCCTCGCCCTGCACCGAGTCGTTGCCGAGCCCGTCGATCGCGATCCGCGAGCCGGGCACCGCCGCCGCGGCCGCCATGAAGTACGACGCCGACCCCGCGTCCGGCTCGACGGTGTAGTCCGTCGACGCGTACCGCCCGGGCGCGACGGACACGGCCATCAATCGGCCGGCGTCGTCGTGCGTGGGCGCCGCGGTGACGCCGAACTCGGCCATGATCGCGATCGTCAGCTCGACGTACGGCTGCGACGTCACCGGCCCCTCGAACGCGATCGTCAGCCCGCGCTCCATGCACGGCGCGGCCAGCAGCAGGGCGGTGATGAACTGCGAGCTGAGCGTCGGCTTGAGCGTGATCTTGCCACCCGTGAGACCCGCGGCGTGGATCTGCAGCGGCGGGCAGCCGGGTTTACTGAGGTACGCGACGCTGCCGACGCCGAGCTGCTTGAGCGCATCGACGAGCTCGCCGATCGGGCGCTGCCGCATGCGTGGCACGCCGTCGAGGATGAACGTGCCGTGGTCGAGGCAGACGGCCGCGGCGAGCGAACGCATGGCCGTGCCGGCGTTGCCAAGATCAAGCTCCGCGGCGTGAGACGGGATCGACCCAGCCCGCCCCGTCACCCGCACGCACTCCCCCTCGTCTTCCACCGCAAAGCCGAGCTTGGTCAGCGCGTCCAGCATGACCTGCGTGTCGTCGGCCCGCAGCGCGTGGCGGATCGTCGACTGGTCGTCGGCCAGGGCCGCCAGCAGCAGCGCCCGGTTGGTCAGCGACTTCGACCCCGGCGGGCGGTGGGTCACGTCGAACGGGCCGGGCAGCGGGTCGATCGGCAATCGGGCGGGCAGGTCGAGCACGCCGGCATTGTAAAGCCGCGAGCGGTGCTCGCGTGGCAGCGGCTAGGCCTTGCGGAAGACCGCCACGACGTTCTCGACCGGCACGACGAACAGGCGGTTGTCGCCCTCGAAATCGACCGGGATCGCCCCCTTGGGGTTGAACAGCACGCGGTCGTACTGCTGCAGGGGGTAGTCGTCGTTGTTCTCGACCTCGGCGGAAACGGTCACGACCCGGCCGGTGAGCGTGGGGATCTCGATCTTGTCGGGCAGGTGGATGCCGGCCTTGGTGGTCTTCTTGTCCTCGTCCTTGCGGATGAGCACGCGCGTGCCGATCGGCTCGACGGTCTCGAGCTGGGCGGTCGTGGGGTGGGTGTCGGGCACATCTGACATAGTTCGATCCTAGGCGACCCGGCGGGGCGGTGCAGCGATCGGGGCGGTGTCGGGGCCCGCTACCCTGTCGCCATGGGACTGTTCAAGGGCGTGTTCAAGAAGCTCTCCGGGGCGCTGGGCAAGACGCGCGAGGCCGCCGGCCGGACCGTGACGACGCTGCTCACCGGCCAGACGCTGTCCGCCGAGCTGCTCAAGGAGGTCGAGAAGGCCCTGATCCAGGCCGACGTCGGCGTGAAGACCGCCATCGAGCTGCGTAAGGACCTCCAGGCCGGCTGGGAACGCGGCGAGATCGAGACCGGTGATCAGGCGCTGGACTTCCTCAAGTCCCAGCTCGTCGCTTACTTCCCGGCCGAGGATCGCTCGCTGCACTTCGCGGACTCGGGCCCGACGGTGATCCTCGTCGCCGGGATCAACGGGGCGGGCAAGACGACGAGCATCGCCAAGATCACCAAGAGCCTGCGCGACGAGGGCAAGACCGTTCTGCTCGCGGCGTGCGACACGTTTCGCGCCGCGGCCGTCGAGCAGCTGGAGATCTGGTCGGACCGGCTGGGCGTGCAGGTCATCAAGGGCCAGCAGGGCGGCGACCCCGCGGCCGTAGCGTTCGACGCGGCCGACGCGGCGGTGGCGCGCGGCGTCGACGTCCTCGTCGTCGACACGGCCGGCCGGCTGCACACCCAGGACCACCTGATGCGCCAGCTGACCAAGATCAAGACCGTCATCGGCAAGAAGGTCCCCGACGCCCCGCACGAGGTCATCCTCGTCATCGACGCCACCACCGGGCAGAACGGCGTCAACCAGGCCAAGGTCTTCGCCGAGGCGACCGAGGTCACCGGCATCTTCCTCAGCAAGCTCGACGGCTCGGCCCGCGGCGGGATCGTCGTCGCCATCCGCGAGGCGCTGAACCTGCCTGTCAAGTTCGTCGGCGTCGGCGAGACGATCGACGATGTCGAGCCGTTCGAGCCCGAGCCGTTCGTCGAGGCGATGTTCGCCGTCGAGCAAAAGGTCTAGCCTGACGGCGCCGCGTTTAGCCGGTGACCTCGCTTGCCGATTGGCCGCTCGCTGGTCGAGTACCCTGCCGCCATGGCCGACGACCCCTCATCGCCCCCCGACGCCGATGGCGGCGCTCCTGCCGAGGATGACGCTCGCCCACGCCCGCTCAACGCCCCCGGCCGCGGCGATGGCAGCGGCGGGAAGACGGGCAAGAAAGCCGAAGAGCCCAAGGGCTTCTGGGCCCGCCAGTGGAAGGGCTGGATCCGCCCGATCGGCGTCACCGTGCTCGTCGTCGTGCTCATCCGCACCTGGGCGGTCGACTGGAATGACGTGCCGTCGGGGTCGATGGAGGCCCGCGACTCGGTGCTCACCGGCGACCGCGTGGTCGTGTGGAAGAGCGCCTACGACGCTCGCATGCCCTGGCCGCTGCCCTTCCTCAGCGAGCTCCGCAAGTTCGACTTCTTCCGCTACAGCGGGCCCGGCCGCGGCGACGTCGTCACTTTCTGGAATCCCCAGACCGACGTCCGCATGATCAAGCGCATCGTCGCCATCCCCGGCGACACGATTACCATGCGCCGCGGCGAGCTGCGCATCGTCGACGCTAACGGCAACGACGTCCCCGTCACGTACCAGGACGTGTCCACCAGCCCGCTCCGTCGCCTGCCCGGCTCGGCCGACCAGTGGTACGACTACATCGAGACGATCGGCGGCGAGTCGCACACCATCCAACGCGCCCAGCCGATGGGCGGGCTCAACGAGACGCGGCTGGCGCAACTCGGCCCGATCCCCGGCGTCGGGCAGCTGAGCGTCCGGGACAGCCGACTGATGCTCAACGACGACGAGGTCGAGATCGCCGTGTGGCGCGATGCGCTGTTCCGCGCGTACCAGTTCGCAGAAGGCATGCCAACGCAGACGCAGCAGCAGCAGCGTCAGCGCGACGGCGTCATCGGCTTGCTGCGCGCGACGCAGATCGCCCAGCTCCGCACCAACTTCGGCCCCATCACGCTGCAGGACTACCCCGGCCGCGACGACGCCGACCAGTACTGGTGCATGGGCGACAACCGCGACAACAGCTCGGACTCGCGCTTCTTCGGCGTGCCGACGGTCAACTACCGCCCGATCCGCTGGCCTACCAAGCCCTCGGAGTTGCAGGCCGGCCAGCTCCGCGTCACCTCGCGCGACATCACCGGCAAGGTCTTCGCCATCGCCTGGTCGCTCGACCAGAACTGGGTCCCCCGCTGGGGCCGGTTCTTCAACGGGGTGGATTGAGTCGCGCGACCGTTAGCCCCGGGTTCTACCCGGGGTCACCCCGGCTGGAAGCCGGGGCTAATGGATGACATCTCCGCCGTATCCAGCCACACCGTCACCGGCCCGTCGTTCAGCAGGCTCACCTGCATGGACGCCCCGAACACGCCCGTCTCCACACGCGACACCCCCAGCTCGCGCAGCCGCTCGGCGAACCGATCGCACATCGGCGACGCGACCTCCGGCCGGGCCGCGCCGGTAAAGCTCGGCCGACGGCCCTTGCGGCAGTCGGCATAAAGCGTGAACTGGCTCACCACCAGCGCCCCACCGCCCGTGTCCAGCAGCGATCGATCGAACCGACCCCGCTCGTCGCGGAACAGGCGGAGGTGGACGATCTTGTTAGCGAGCGTGTCGAGTTCAGCGTCCGTATCGCCCTCGCCGACGCCCAGCAGGATCAGCAGACCCTCGCCGATCTCGCCGACGGTTTCGCCGTCGACAGAGACCGACGCATGACTGACGCGTTGGAGCAGGGCACGCACCCCCGGAAGTTAGTGGATGTGGTCGATCCACCTCAATAGCTGCGACGCTACGCGTCGCTGAAAGATCGGCCTTGAGGTGACGACCCTTCAGCGACGCGTAGCGTCGCAGCTAAGCAAGACTTGCTCAGCGTCGCGACGGCTTCTTGCCGCGCCGCTTGCCCGACTTGGTGCCCGGCGCGCCGGGCTTGGCCTTGGGTTCGGCGTCGTTCATCGTGACTTTGTCGAACGTCGGCATCGCCTTGATCTGCTTGACCTTGTCGCGGAGCTGCGCGGCCTTCTCGAACTCCAGGGCCTGAGCCGCGTCGAGCATCTGGCGTTCCAGCTCGGCGATCAGCTCGGCCCGGTCGTACTGCTTCTCGTCGACCTCGTTGAGGGCCTTCATCGCGGTCTTGCGGGCGCGGAGCTCGATCTCCAGGCCCATGCGGATGGCCTTTTTGATCGTCTTGGGGGTGATGCCGTGCTCGGCGTTGAAGGCGAGCTGCTTGTCGCGGCGGCGGGTCGTCTCATCCAGCGCGGCCTGGATGGCGGGGGTGACCTTGTCGGCGTAGAGCACGACGAACGCGTTGACGTTGCGGGCGGCGCGGCCGATCTGTTGGATCAGCGACGTGGCCGAGCGCAGGTAGCCTTCTTTATCGGCGTCCAGGATGCCGACGAACGAGACCTCCGGCAGATCGAGCCCCTCGCGCAGCAGGTTCACGCCGACGAGCACATCAAACTCGCCCTCGCGCAGCTCGCGGAGGATCTGCACCCGATCCAGCGTGTCGACTTCGCTATGCAGGTAGCGGCACTTGATGTCCTGATCGTGCAGGTACTTGGCCAGGTCCTCGGCCATCCGCTTGGTGAGGACGGTGATGAGCGCCCGCTCGCCGTTCTCGCTGCGCTGCCGGGCCATCTCGATGACGTCGGACACCTGGTCGGCGGCGGGCCGAACCTCGACGACGGGGTCGACGAGCCCGGTGGGGCGGATGATCTGCTCGGCCACGATGCCACCGCTGCGCTCCAGCTCGTATGGCCCGGGTGTCGCGGAGACGAACACGACCTGGTCCCAGCTCTTCTCGACTTCCTCGAACTTCAGCGGGCGGTTGTCGAGCGCCGAGGGCAGGCGGAAGCCGTGGTCGACCAGCACGCGTTTGCGGGCCTGGTCGCCCTCGTACATCGCCCGGATCTGCGGCATCGTGACGTGCGACTCGTCGATGAACAGCAGCCAGCCCTTGTCGTCCGACGCGTTGGTCGTGTCCGCGTACTCGACGTCCTCGCGCGAGCCATCGGCGTAACCACCCGAATAGTCGCCGGTGATGGCGTCCGGGAAGAAGTCCAGCAGCGTGTACGGCCGTGACCCGGGCGGGCGGTTGTCGAAGAAGCGCGAGTAGTTCTCGACGCCGTTGCAGTAGCCGAGCTCCTCGATCTGCTCGAGGTCGTACTTGGTGCGGGAAAGCAGGCGTTGGGCCTCGAGCAGCTTGCCCTGCTGGCGGAGCTTCATGACCTGATGGTCGAGCTCTTCCTTGATGCCGTCGATGGCTTGCTGGAGCTGGTTCTCGGGCATGACGTAGTGCACGGCCGGGAAGATGGCGACGTTCCTCTCGTCGGCGAGCAGCTCGCCGGAGGTCGGGTTGATGAGGGCGAGCGAGTCGATCTCGTCGCCGAAGAGCTCGACGCGAATCGCGTACTCCTCGGCCGCCGGCTGTAGTTCGACGACATCCCCGCGGACGCGGAACTTGCCGCGGCTGAGCTCGAACTGCGAGCGGGTGTACTGCAGGTCGGCCAGCGCTCGCAGCAGTGACTGGCGGTCGATCATCTGCCCGACGTTGAGCGAGACGACGGACTTCTTGTACTCGTCCGGCGAGCCGAGGCCGAAGATGCAGGAGACCGAGGCGACGACGATCGTGTCGCGGCGTGAGACGAGGTTGGTCGTCGCCGCGAGGCGGAGGCGGTCGAGGTCGTCGTTGCGCGAGGAGTCTTTCTCGATGTAGATGTCGCGCTGCGGGATGTAGGCTTCGGGCTGGTAGTAGTCGTAGTAGCTGACGAAGTAGGAGACGGCGTTGTCGGGGAAGAGCTCTTTCATCTCCTCGTAGAGCTGGGCGGCGAGGGTCTTGTTGTGGGAGATGATCAGGGCCGGCTTGTTGGACCGGGCGATGACGTTGGCCATGGTGAACGTCTTGCCGGTGCCGGTGGCGCCGAGGAGGGTCTGGTACTTCTGGCCGAGGTCGACGCCGCGGAGCAACTGGTCGATGGCGGCGGGCTGATCGCCCATGGGCCGGTGCTCGGAGACGAGCTGGTAGGGCTGGTTGGCCGTGTCGGGCATGGGGAGATGTTAGGTGGCGGAATAGGCGGGTCGGGGCGGGGGGTTCAGTGGTGGTGACGAGGCGTGTGCCCCCAGCGTGGCTGATGGCCCTTGGGCTGGCGGGAATGGCGCTCGGCGCGGGTCTGGCGGTCGGCGCGTTGCCGCTGGCGGACTTGGCGGATCGGGCGCTGCGTCGCCCGGGGCTGGCCGCGGCGGGCGGCGTCGGCTTGATCGCGGCCGTGTTGGCGGCGATCGTAGTGGTCGGATCTCTCACGAAAGGCATCGGCATGCGACGGACGGCTTGGCTTGTGGCGATGACGGGCGCGGCGGCGGTGCTGCTGGGCGGGGTGGCGCAGGCGAATCGGGACGCGATCCGGCTGGCGGTGTTCTCGCTGGCGAGCGGGCCGCAGGGCGTGGCCGTCGAGAAGTACGCCGACCAGACCGACGGCGCCACGTTCGATCACGGGGCGTGGGACGGGCTGCTCAAGGAACACGTCGCTCCGGGTGGGTGGGTCGACTACGCCGGGTTCGAGGCCGACGAGGCGGCGCTGGACGCCTATCTCGCGGCGCTCGGCTCGGCCGACTACGCGGCGCTGTCGCGCGACGCCAAGCTGGCGTACCTCATCAACGCCTACAACGCGTTCACCGTCAAGCTCATCCTCGACCACTGGGACGGCGGCCGGCTCGAGTCGATCATGGACATCGCCGGCGGCAAGCCGTGGGACCTCGCGCAGTGGAACCTCGCCGGCCAGACCGTCAGCCTCAACCAGCTCGAGCACGAGATCATCCGCAAGGACTTCCTTGAGCCCCGCATCCACTTCGTCGTGGTGTGCGCCGCCTTTTCCTGCCCGCCGCTGCGGACCGAGGCGTACACGGCCGAGAAGCTCGAGGCGCAGCTGCAGGAGCAGACGGTCTACTCCTTCACCCACCCGCGCTGGCTCATTTTCGACGGCGGCAAGCCCAACGCGCCGCTGCGGCTGACCAAGCTGCTCGACTGGTACGCCGGCGACTTCACGCAGGTCGCCCCGTCGGTCGAGGCCTACGCCGGGCGGTTCAACGAGAGGCTCGGGGCCTACCTCGACGAGGGCGGGTCGGTGTCGATCCATTGGATCGATTATTCTTGGCTGCTGAACGATCAGCGCAATCGACCGTAGGGCTGCACGAGTCACGCAGCCTTGCGTCCGCCCCGGCCCCCCACACGGGTCGGGGCGTTTTTTATCGGTAGTTCTCGGGTTCAGTGAGTTGGCGTCGCCGCGAGGGCATCGATCCGGGCCATCACGGCGGGCAGGTCGTTGGGGATGCGCTCGTAGCGCTCGTCGCGGTCGTAGAGGTCGGCGAGGTGTTCGGGCAGCGGCGGGCGGATGCCGGTCGCTTTCTCGACGGCGTCGGGGAACTTGGCGGGATGCGCGGTCGCGAGGGTGACGACCGGTGTGCCGCGGGGGATGTCGTCCTTGAGTGCGTCGACGGCGAAGACGCCCGTCGCCGTGTGCGGGTCGATGAGCAGTCCGTAGCGGTCGTGCACGGTGCGCATCGTGTCGAGGCACTGTGCCTCGTCGCAGCGCACGGCGTCGAAGCGGGGCGTGAGCGCTCCGAGCTTGTCGACGTCCAGGTGCAGGGCACGCTCGGCCTTGAGCCGGTGCATCATGTCGCGCAGCGTGTCCGCGTCGCGGCCGTAGGCGTCGAACAGCAGCCGCTCGAAGTTGGACGAGACCTGGATGTCCATCGACGGCGACATCGTGGGGTGCACGTCGCCGAGCGTGTGGTCGCCGGTGGCAAAGGCGCGGGGGAGGATGTCGTTGCGGTTGGAGGCAACGATCAGGCGTTCGATCGGCAGGCCCATCTGCGCGGCCACGTACCCGGCGTAGATGTCGCCGAAGTTGCCCGTCGGCACGCTGAACGCGACCGGGCGATCCGGGGCGCCCAGGGCGAGCGCGGCGGCGGCGTAGTACACGGCCTGCGGCAGCACCCGCGCCCAGTTGATCGAGTTCACCCCCGACAGCCGGACCCGCGAGCGGAAGTCGGCGTCGTTGAACATCGCCTTGAGCAGGTCCTGGCAGTCGTCGAACGTGCCGTCGACGGCGAGGTTGAGGACGTTGTCGGCGTGGACGGTGGTCATTTGCCGACGCTGGACCTCGCTGGTCCGGTCGTCGGGGTGCATGATCACGATCGAGGCGTGGTCGCGGCCCTGGAAGGCCTCGATCGCGGCCGAGCCGGTGTCGCCCGAGGTTGCGCCGACGACGGTGATGGTCCCGCCGGTGCGGTCGAGGACGTGGTCGTACAGCCGGCCGAGCACCTGCATGGCGACGTCCTTGAACGCCAGCGTCGGGCCGTGGTAGAGCTCCATCAGCCAGCGGTCGGGACCGATCTGGCGGAGCGGGGCGATCGACTGGTGGGCGAAGGTCGAGTACGCGCCGCAGGCGATGCGTTGCAGGCTGTCGGGGTCGACGTCGCCGTCGATGAACGGGGCCATGATCCGGCAGGCGAGGTCGGCGTAGTGCAGGCCGCGCATCGATCGCCACGCGTCGAGCGAGAAACTCGGCCAGGACTCGGGCACGAACAGCCCGCCGTCGGGGGCCAGACCGCCCATGAGGGCGCCCTCGAAGGAGACGGGCTCGGCTTGACCTCGGGTGGAGACGTAACGCACGGCCGCAGTGTACCGGTGCCGGTGATATCGAGATGCCTGCATCGGCGGGGCGATCAGGTCGCTGATCGGACCCCGTACTTCGTGATCGAGAGCTACTTGTTGTCCCCGGGCCGTAACTCGAGCAGCACGCCGTAGTCGACGATGCCCATGTCCTGCTCCCAGGCTTCGCACATCTCCGCCAGCTTCTGAACCAGTTTGGGGTTGGCGCTGGCGAGGTTGTTCAGCTCGGCGGGGTCCTTGTCGAGGTCGTAAAGCTCGTACACGGTCTCCGCGTTACGACGTACCTGCGCATACCACCCCGGATTGATCAAGAGCTTCCACCGGCCCTGGTAGATCACGCTCTGCTGTCCCTTGTCGTTGAAGAACAGGGCTTCCGCCGGCGGACGCGGCTGACCTTCGAGGACGCCGAGCATGTTTCGCCCAGCCAGCGGTTCGGTGGCCTTGCCTCGGAAGGTCGTGGGGTAGTCGGTGCCCGCTAGCTGGAGGCAGGTCGGCATGATGTCGCCCACCCAGGCCTGCTCGTGCGAGATCGAACCCGGCTTGATGTGGCCGGGCCAAGCCGCGATGAAGTGCGATCTCGTGCCGCCCTCCCAGAGCAGGGCCTTCATGCCGCGGTACGGCGTGTTGAACACGTTGTCGAGGTGAGAGGCGTTGCCGTTGTCGGAGAAGAAGAGGATGAGCGTGTTGTCCGACTCGCCGGTCTGTTCCAGCGTGTCCAGCAGGCGGCCGACGCCTTCGTCGACCTTTTCCATCATCGCGGCGTGGATGGCCATCTGCAGGCGGAACTCATCTTCCTTGCCGTCGGCGATCCAAGCCGGTTTGTAATTCAGGTTTGATCCGTACAGCCCTTGTGCTTTCACGCCTGCGTGCCGAGCCGCTTCGACGGCGCGGATGTCCTCGTACCTTTTGAGGTACTTCTGCACCAGCTCTTCGGGGGCCTGCAGGGGCTTGTGGGGTGCGCGGTGGGCGACGTACAAAAAGAACGGTGGGGCATCTTCTCCCGAGGCGTCTTCGATCATCTCGATGGCGCGGTCTGTCACGCCGTCGGTCGCGTAGAACGCCTTGCCGGTCTTGCCGTGGTTGACGTTGTAGCCCTGCCGCTTGGAGTAGCAGTGCATCGTGTATTCACGGTCGTAGCGCAGCTCCGCGGGGTCGTTGCCTTCCCGCATGGGGTGCGGCTGGCCCGGCACGAAGAACAGGCTGTCCTGAGCGCCGTAGAGACCGAAGTACTCGTCGAAACCACGCTGCAGGGGCAGGGCCAGGAAATCCAGCTCGATCTCTTCCTCGGTCAGCTCCCAGCCGGGGTGGTAGCGCTTCCAGGCTTCCTGCTGCTGCTTGTTGAACTTCATCGTGCTGCCGCCCAGGTGCCACTTGCCCGACATGAGCGTGCGGTACCCCGCGTCCTGCAGCAGCTCGGGCAGCAGCGGCACGTCATAGGGCAGGCGTCCGCGGTGAGCGGGGTACGGCATCTCGCGACCCCAGTCGCCGACCACGCCGCCGCCGAAGCCGACCTTGGCGCAATCGAGACCCGTTAAGAGCGACGCACGCGTCGGGCTGCAGCGTCCGTTGGTGTAGAAGTTGCTTAAACGGATCCCCTGCGCAGCGAGCCGATCGAGATTGGGCGTGTCGATCTCGCCGCCGAAGGAGCCCAGATCGGAGTAGCCCGAATCATCGGTCATGATGATCACGATGTTGGGCCGGTCATCGGCCTGGGCCACCCCAGCCAAGAACGCAAGACAGACGACTAGAAGAGATCTGAGCATGAGAATCCTGAGAAAATTGAAAACAATGAATCATAGGCAATTTATCGGGGCGGCCTAGGGTCTGCTATGGCGTACCTCGAAGTGCCGAGCCCATCACGCCCAGCTATTAAGGCGTAGGAACGATGCCGGCGGCTCGCGCAGCAAGAGCTGTGCGCTTCACTACTTGAACTCGTAATCCCGAGGGCGTCCCCTTCGCGCGGGTCAGGCGGCGTGTTGAGCCAGGCTCGGCGGGGCGACTGCGGGGCGGGCGGCCGCGCGGTGCAGCTCGATGAGCAGGTTGTCTTGCATGCCGCGTAGGGGGGCGGTGCGGGCGAGGCGTTGCCAGGCGAGCTCGACGGCGACGAGCGGGCCCCAGGCCTTGGTCGCGGGGAGGTCTTCGAGCGTGTCGACCCGGACATTGGCGAAGCCCGCGGCCACGCCGAGCCGCTTGGCGTCGGACGGGCGGTTGCAGCGGTAGTGGGCGGGGAAGACGTCGATCGGGCGGCGGCCCTCGATGAGGTTGGTGAGGCGGGCGACCGCGGCGTGCGGGAGGAGCCGGGCGGCGGCGATGGCCGGGGCGTTGGCGTTGGTGGTGTGGGCCAGGAAGACGCCGCTCGGCGAGAGCACGCGGCGGGCCTCGGCGAGCAGGTCGTACGGCCGGGCGACGTGCTCGAGCACCATGTTGGCCGTGACGAGGTCGAAGGCGTCGTCGTCGAACGGCAGTCGGCAGCCGTCGGCGAGCAGGGCGTGGTCGAGCGTGCGGTTGTCCGCCAGCGTCCGAGACTGCACGTCGATCCCGATGCTCATCGCCGGTTCCTCGGCCAGGCGGTCGAGCAGGTCGGCGTCGATCGTGCCACGCAGCGGCGTCGCCCCGCAACCGATGTCCAGCCAGCGGACGCCGGGGCGGACGAGGTCGCCGAGCCGTTCGGCGTAGGCCATCGAGGCGTGGCGGGCGTCGGGCGTGATCCACCGCGACAGCCGGCGGTACCACCAGAACCGACGTCGTCGCGCAGGGCCGCTCACCGCCGGTGCATCGGGCCCCGCGACGCCCGTCGTTGAGCATTCACCGCCTGCGCACCCGATAACGTGGGTTCATGCGACCGCTGATCGCCATCACCCTCGACAACCTGGACAACACCGCCGACTCGGGCCGGTACGAGGTCGGTCGGGGCTACGCCGAGATGGTTGCTGAGGCCGGCGGGTTGCCCGTCATGCTCGCTCACGAGTCGGACGTCATCGACGAGGTCGTGCATCGCGTCGACGGCCTCGTGCTCACCGGCGGCGTCGATCCCGACACCACCGCCTTCGGCGAACCGATGCACCCCCGCGCCCGACGGATGGACCCGACACGCCAAGCCTTCGAGCTCGGCCTGCTCGACGCCGTCGACCGGCAAAAGCCCGACCTGCCGGTGCTGGGCGTGTGCCTCGGCATGCAGCTCATGGCCCTGCGCGCCGGCGGCGGTCTCGATCAGTATCTGCCCGACACGCTGCCGACCCACGCCGACCATTCCGGCAACGTCACGCACCCGGTCACGCTCATCGCCAACGACCCGCGTTGGGGGACGCCGTCCCCCGACGATCTGGTGCATTCGCACCACCAGCAGGCGGTGGCCGAAGCCGGCCGGCTCCGCGTCATCGCCCGTTCAGCCGACGGCGTCATCGAGGCGATCGACGACCCGGATCGACCTTGCTACCTCGGCGTGCAGTGGCACCCCGAGCGGGCAGCGCCTCAGCACCGCGAAAGCCCGCTGAACCTAGGCCTGTTCCGCCGGCTCGTCGTCGCCGCTCAGTTGAAGTAAATCTCAACACAGAGGGCCACGAGAGAGCCACAGAGGCTAAGGGCGATGGGTCATGGGGCCCAGAATCCCTCGATACCTTCGAATATCGAGGCGGAGTTGTAGTAAGCGAAAACCAGTAAGGCGGAAAGGACCACCAAGATGCCAATGGCTGCAGCAATGCGAATTGGCTTTCGAAATCGCGAGTGTTTTTCTGCCTCGGCCAGTCGCTCGGTCGTCCAGCCGATGAAGCCTTCAACAAAAAGACCGGCTAACAGCAGAACCAGAAAAGTAATTGCAAGGACCCAAGCCATCTCCCTGGCCTTTTGTAGTTGGTTAACTCGAGCTTTCTTGCGTCGCTTCGTTCGCCGCCGCCGCCCGCCGGCTGTCCATCGACGCAAGCGTGATCACCGCCACGCCCGCCAGCAGGAACACGTCGGCCAGATTGAAGATCCACGGATACAGCCCGTTGCCCCCGCCGGGCCACTGCCAGCCATACGGCAGCGCCACGCCGGGGAAGAGGTGCAGCATGTCCCGCACGACGCCGTAGACCAGCCGGTCGTACAGGTTGCCCAGCGCCCCGCCGAGCACCAGCGCCAGCCCGACGTGGAACACCCCCGCTCGCCGATCGCTCCGCCAGAACAGGAACCCGATCACCACCGTCGCCAACACGCTGAACGCCACGAACGCCCACCGCCCACCGGAGCCCAGCCCGAACACGGCTCCGTCGTTGGTCGTCAGCCGAAGCGACAGCCCGTGCGGGATCAGCGTGATCGCCCGAGCCCCGGCCAGTTCCTGGTTGGCGTAACGCACCGGCAGCGTCATCAACCGAGGGTCCGTGCCGCCGGCCGAGAGCTGCCGTTCCCACTCCGCGTCGCTCACCAGCGCGACCGGCCGCTGGGCGACATTGGCGAACGACCAGGCTTTGAGGCCCAGGTCCGCCGCGAGCAGCGCCACGATCAGTCCGACGAACAGCGCCCACGCCCCGGGCGAGCGGCCGGCCCGCGACGCGACCGCCGATCGGCGATCGGACGCCGCCGAGGTCAGTTCAGCAGCCCCCGCTTCTCCCGCTCGCGTGCGATGGCGATGCGGTACTTCGCCCACGGCTTGATCTCCAGCCGGATCTCCTCGATCGGCTCCGACGACTCCAGGCAGACGCCGAAGTACCCGTCACGCATCCGGGCCAGGGCCTCGTCGATCTCGTGCAGCAGCCGGCGGTCGCTCTCCATGAGGCCCAGCGTGAACTCCTGGTCATAGGCGTCGGAACCGACGTCGGCCATGTGCAGCGGCATGTGCGACAGGTCTCCGCTGTTGGCCGCCGCCCGGGCCGCCTCCATCGACCGGACATCGCCGAGCAGCTCGGCCTTCTTCTCGAGCAGCTGGGCCTTGAGCTGGTTCATCATCTTCCGCGACAGCCCGGTCTTGATCTTCTTGAGCTGCTTGATGGTGGGCGGCTGGCCGAGGACCGTCGACGGGTCGAGGCCGATGGGCACCTCTTCGCGCGACAGGTGGGTCCGCGGGGCTGGCTCGGCAACGGGGGGCTTGGCGGGCGGAGCGGGCTTTTTCTTGGGCTTGGGGGCCGGCTTGGCTTTGGGCGATGCGGCCACGGGGGCGGCTTTCTTGATCGGAGCCTTGGACGCCGGGGCCTTCTTCACCGGCGACTTCTTCACCGGCGACTTTTTCGCGGCTGTCTTCTTGCCCGCTGCCTTCTTCGCGGCGGCCTTCTTCCGCGGGGACGACTTGGCCGACTTGGCGGCTTTTTTCGTCGTTTTCTTGCTCGCCGGCTTGGCGGCCGCGCTGGCGCGCTTCGATGCGGCCTTCTTGCGAGCCACGGTCTTGGCCGCTTTCTTCTTTGACGTCTTTTGAGAGCTTGATTTAGCGGACTTTTTGGCCAAGATCGAAGCTCCGGTCTAGCCCCACGAGAGGGGCGGAGTCTATCGCCGTTGCGCGTGCCTAGCAAACGCTTTACGCTCGGCCGTCACCGGACGTTCGGTCGCCCTAGACTCGGCCGTGAGCCAACCCACCCAACGCGTCGCGATCAGCGGCATGACCGGCCTCATCGGTTCGACCCTCGCCGCCAGCCTGCGGGCGGACGGCCACGCCCTCGTGGCCCTGTCCTCCTCCGGCAGGCCGGTCGCGGACGCCGATCAAACCGTCAGCTGGCCCGCCGACACCCACACGCTCGACGAAGACGCGGTCGACGCGCTCGGGGCCTGCAACGCCGTCGTGCACCTGGCCGGCGAGAACATCGTCGGCCGGTGGACCGCCGCGAAAAAACAGGCCATCCGCGCCTCCCGCGTCGATCGCACCCGCGCCCTGGCCGAGACGCTCGCCGCCATGCCCGCCGACCGCCGGCCGTCCGCGCTATTGGCCTGCTCGGCGATCGGCATCTACCCGCCCTCGGGCGACACCCCCCTCGACGAGTCGTCCCCGACCACCGCGGAGACCTTCCTCGGCGACGTCGCCCAGCACTGGGAAGCCGCCACCCAGCCCGCCGTCGACGCAGGCCTGCGGGTCGTCCACCTCCGCATCGGCATCGTCCTCGCCCGTCAGGGCGGCGCCCTCGCCAAGATGCTCCCCCTCTTCCGCCTCGGGCTGGGGGGCCGGCTGGGCGACGGCAAGCACTACTGGTCCTGGATCGCCATCCACGACCTGGTCGCCGCCATCCGCCGCTGCCTCGACGACCCCGCGATGACCGGCCCCGTCAACCTCACCGCCCCGCACCCGGTCACCAACGCCGATTTCACCCGTACGCTCGGCCGCGTCCTCGGCCGGCCCACGATCCTGCCCGCGCCCGCCTTCGCCATCCGCCTGGCCTTCGACGGGCTGGGCGACGAGGAATTGCTGGCCTCCCGGCGCGTCCTCCCCCAGCGACTGACCGACGCCGGCTTCCGATGGGAGACGCCCGAGCTCCAGCCCGCCCTCAAGCGGCTGCTCGGCTGACCGCCCGTCGGCCGGCGCGGACGGCATGTCGCAGCCCCGGCCATCCACGCGGCGTCAGGCGCGGCGACCCTAACCTTGCCCATGACCTCACGACGCTGGATGAGCTGGTGTCTCGGCCTCGCCGCAGCCTACAACCTCGCCTGGGGCGCGTGGGTCGTGCTGCTGCCCAATCAGTTCTTCGCCCTGGCCGGAATGGAGCCGCCGCTGTAGTCGATCGCGGTTTCGAACCGAGAGGGATCGATGAAGACCGAAATGCTCGAACCGGGCCGATCGATCGCCGACCGATACGTCCACCGAAGCGACTCGGAG
>JBCCZA010000036.1:0-21393 GCA_039188455.1 Planctomycetota bacterium | reverse complement strand
GAGCCGGGGGTGTATGTGCCGACGCCGGCGATCGATGGCCGGCCGTGGCGGGTGGTGGACGGGCCGGGCGACATGGCGATCCGATCGGACGTCGACGAAGACCTCGGGGCCTATCTGCAGCGGTCGTTCACGCTGGTCGAGGGCGATGCGGCGATGCGGTCGACGACCACGCTGGTGCCGGTGCCGGGCGTGGGGCTGGCCGATGGACAGGGCCGGCTTCCTCGGGCGTTTGTGCCCTGGGCGATCACGCAGATGGACGGTGCCGGGCCGATCTACGCTCGGCTGATCGATGGCCTTTCGGGGGATCAGGCGTGGACGAAGCCGATGGGCGAGAAGGCGATGCCCATGAGCCGGGTCGACGATCGCTGGGTGGCGATCGAGCGGGTGAGGGAGAGCTGGTTCAAGGTCGGGCTCGAGGCGGACACGCTCGCGGTGCGGCTCGGCGACGGATGGTGGTTCGTGCAGCGTTACCTCGGTAGCGCGACCGGCGGCGAGTTCGAGCCTGCCGAGCGAGCGCAGGTGTACCAGGACGAGAGTCTGTTCGAGCTGGAGTTCATCGCGCCCTCGACGGGCGGGTCTGGGCCGCGATCGCTGGACGTGGAGTCGCGGCTGCTGGAACACTCGCCGCTCACGATCGATTGAGGTGAGCCGTCGATCAGTCCGGTTTGGGGCCGGCCCACTTGGCCAGCCACTGCTCGTAGGTCTCGACGCGTTCTGGGTCGGCCGAGCGGGCGACGAAACCTTGCTTGTGCGCGTTGTCGTGGGCGGTCGCGGTCGGCACGAAGCGCATGTCGATCGACCATCGCATCAGGTCGGTGGTGTTGGGCGTCGCGCCGTGAGGGGTGAGTTCGGTGAAGCAGAGCAGGTCGCCGGGCTGCATCGCGATCGGCACGCGGGTCATGCTCGCCGAGTCTTCCGGGCGGATGCCGATGAAGCCGGTGCCGCTGGATTGGTCGCCCTCGAAGAGGTGGTCGGAGTTGTAGTTCGGCACGACCTCGAGGCAGCTGCGGGTGATGTCGACGGCGTGCAGGGGGAACCAGGCGGACGTCACGCGCGTGCCGGCTTGGTCGCGGAAGTACTGGGCGTCCTGGTGCATCGGGGTGTTGGTGAAGTTGGCGCCGGGGCATTTGGGGCGCATGTTCCACACGCCGTGGGAGACGATCTCGTCGGTTCCGAGGAGGGCGCCGGCGGCGTCGAGCAGCGCGGGGTGGCCGAGCATGTCGAACGTGGCTTGGGCGTCGAGCCGCACGAGCTCGCCGCGGGGACTGCGGGCGTGGTGGGGTTGGCCGGCGTCCTGCCAGAGCGTGTAGAAGCGGCGGTCGAACGGCAGGTCTTCCTTGAGGTCGGTGATCAGGCCGTCGTCGAGCCAGCGCTTGGCTTGGTCGTCGACCCACAGCTGGCAGAGGCGTTCTGCCGTCTCGAGCAGTTCGGCCGGGAGCACCCCGCGCAGGAGGACGTAGCCCTGCGAGCGGAAGTGGTCGAGGTCGGACGCGGAAACCGAGGCGGTGGCGGCGGGCATGGCGTGAGTTCCTGTGGAAGTGAGATGACTTGCGACATGCGAGAAAAGGTACGGCCCGCCGCGTGGACGGCAATGGCCGCCGATCCCCATTGGTGGTAAATTTTCACCGTGACCAAAACCGCCCCTGACAGCATCGATCTCTCTCACTCGCCTCGCATCGTCGCCGCCGGGCGATCGACGCACGGCCAGCGCCCGGTCGAGCGGTACCGGCTCGACGACGTCTGGTGCGTGCACCTCTACCGCTATCGCTTCACCCTCGAGCTCGATGGGGTAAGCCACCGCGTGTCTGCCGGGACGGTCAGCCTGCTTCGACCGGGGCTGCGTCTCGTCTACCGCTTCCCGCGTCCCGGGTGTCGGCACCACTTCTGTCTGTTCAAGCTGGACGCGCCATCGCGCGGCGAGGTAGCCGAGCCCGCGACTTACCTCCCGCTGGTCGATCTCACCGCACTCACGCCGGCGTTCGAGGGGTTGTTTGATCGCGTGGTCGACGACCACGCCGAGCGAGTGCCCCGGGCGCAGGCGGCGCTGTGGGAGATGCTCTGGCAGCTCACCGATGATCGGCACGCCGAGCGGGTCGCCAGCAGCGACCCGGCCGAGGTCGTCGCGGCCCAGGTCCGCACCCGGCTGAACGAGCCGCTCCGCGTGGCGGATCTCGCCGAGGAGGTCGGCCTATCGCACAACCAGCTGACCCGGCGATTCCGGGCGCGGTTCGGCACGACGGTGGTCGCATATCTGCAGGGGCAGCGGATGATCGCGGCCGAGCGGATGCTGCGGGACACGACAATGCCGCTCAAGGTGGTCGCGACGGCGATCGGGCTGGACGCCCAACAGTTCAACAAGGCGGTCCGCCGCGCGTTCGGCGTGAGTCCGACCGAGGTGCGCCGACGCACCCAGGTGCCGGGTGGCACAAAAAAAGCCCACGGCTAGCGGCCGTGGGCTTGGGGGGTCGATTGAGGGGACGCGTCGCGGGTCAGGCGACGGCCTTGTCGAGTTCGCCGGTGAATTCGGCCTTGGGGGTGACGCCGACGAACTTGCGGACGACTTCGCCGCCCGAGAAGAGAATGATCGTCGGGATCGCGGAGATGCCGTACTTGACGGACACGTCGCGGTTGGCGTCGGTGTCGACTTTGCCGACCTTGACCTTGCCTTGATACTCGTCGGCGATCTGCTCGATGGTCGGGGCGATCATGCGGCAGGGCATGCACCACTCGGCCCAGAAATCGACGAGCACTGGGGTGTCGGCGTTGACGACTTCGGCGTCGAAATTGTCGTCGGTCAGCTCGATCACGGCTTCACTTGCCATCACAAGCTCCTTTTTTCAAGTAAAAACGGCCCGTTCATCGGAGTGTAGGGTCGGTCCATCGCGTCAGCAACCGCCCGACCGTCGAGCGGCTTTTGGCTCTCGTTAGCCAGTGAGTTTGCGATTGGGCGATGAGTAGAACGCATGGCAGCGAGCAATGATTCCAGGCTGGCGAGGTGGCCGTTGGCGATGCGGGTGACGTGGCGACGGGTGCTGTGGCTGAGTTGGTCGGTGGATCCCGGGCGGTTGGCGGCGGGGTGGTCGCGCGAGCTGGGGGGTGAGATGTTCGAGCCCACGGGGGCGGTCTGGGTGGTGCTGGGGGAGACGCGTCGGCGGGCTCGGCCGACCTCGGGGGCGGGGGCAGGCGCGGGGTCAGTGGGGCGGTCGAGCGGCGCGGCGGCGGCGGTGTTGGTCGGGGGGGTGTGGTGTGGCGAGCCGATGGGGTGGCTGGCCGACGTGCGGGGGCTGGGGGGGTGGCGGGGGCGTCGGGCGGCGGCGGCGGGTTGGCCGTGCCGGCAAGGGGAGCTGTCGCTGGCGCGCGACACGCGGGGCTATCTGCACGGCCTGGTGCGCGGCGTGGGCGAGGCGGACGCAGCGATGACGTTGGCGGTGCGGGCCAGGCCGGTGGGCGGTGGCGGCGAGGAGACCGGCGGCGCGGGCGATCACGGGATGCGGCTGGCGTGGACTGGGCGTGATAACGCCGGCGTTCGGCTGGGGTTGGCGATCGATCTGGTCGGGGAGCGGCCGGCGGAGGCCGAGGTGCACGCCTGCGACGTGTCGGGCCTGCTGAACGTGCGGCTGGACGAGTCGTCGGCGACGGCCGGGTGGGCGGACGAGGCACGGCTGCGGGGCGTGGACGGCGGCGGGTGACTCGCGATGAGTCGATAAGCTGGCGTAGTCGTGGCGCATGAGGTGCCGCGCCGGACCGTCCCTTTGCCCACGAACTCGCTGCGAATCAAGCATGGCCGTCGCCGATCGGACCAGGTCGATCGGGTCTCGCTGATCAGCAGCTACGTCCCGCGCCGGTGCGGGATCGCGACGTTTGCGCGGGACCTGGCGGTGGCGTTGGCGGGCGTGGGGGCCGAGACGTCGGTGCACGCGGTGGCGATGAACGATCGTCCGGAGGGGTATCAGTACCCCGAGCGGGTGTGGTTCGAGGTGGCGGAGAAGCGGCTGGGCGAGTACCGGCTGGCGGCGGACTACCTGAACCTGTCGGGCGTCGACGCGGTCGTGCTGCAGCACGAGTACGGGATTTTCGGCGGGCCCGACGGGGCGTACATCCTCGAGCTGTTGCGTCGGCTGCGGATGCCCGTGGTGACGACGCTGCACACGGTGCTCAAGAAGCCCACGGAGGGCCAGCTGAACGTCATCCGCGAGATGGCCAAGGTGACGGACCGGTTTGTCGTGATGGCCGAGCGGGCGGTCGAGTTTCTGCGGGACATCTACGGCGTGCCCGAGCGGCAGATCGAGCTGATTCCCCATGGCATCCCGCAGGTGCCTTTCACCGACTCCTCGTTCTTCAAGGACCAGTTCGGGGTCGAGGGCCGCAAAGTGATCCTGACGTTTGGGCTGATCGGCCCGAGCAAGGGTCTGGAGACGATGATCGAGGCGCTGCCGGACATCGTCGCGCAGAACCCGGACGTGATGTACATGATCGTCGGGGCGACGCACCCGGGCGTGATCGCGCACCAGGGCGAGGAGTATCGGCTGGGGCTGCAGCGGCGGGTCAAGGAGCTGGGGCTCGTCGACAACGTGCAGTGGATCAACCGGTTCATGGACATGGAGGAGCTGGTCGAGTATCTCGGCGCAGCGGACGTGTACGTGACGCCTTACCTGAACGAGGCGCAGATCACGTCGGGCACGCTGGCGTACGCGATCGGCACGGGCAAGGCGGTGGTGAGCACGCCGTACTGGCACGCGCAGGAGCTGCTGGCCGAGGGGCGGGGGCGGCTGGTGCCGTTCAAGGACCCCGCGGCGATCGCGATCGCGGTGAACGAGCTGCTGGGCAGCGAGGTGACGCGGTCGGCGGTGCGAAAGTCGGCGTACCAGTGGGCCCGGCCGATGGTGTGGCCGGCGGTGGCCGAGGCGTATCTGGACCTGATCGCCCGGGTGCGCGACGAGCGCGATCGCAATCCGCGGCCGGTCGCGGCGGGACACACTCAGGCCCGCGACGGCGCGGATCTGCCGGAGATCAAGCTGGATCATCTGGTGCGGCTGTCCGACGGCGTGGGCGTGTTCAACGGGGCGGCGTCGACGATCCCGCTGCGGGCAGCCGGCTACACGACGGACGACAACGCCCGGGCGTTGCTGGCGGTGCTGATGGCGCAGGACCACGTCGAGCACGGCACCGGTCAGCGGCTGGAGGACCTGGCGAACCGGTACCTGGCGTTCCTGGAGCACGCGTTCGACGGCGAGGCCGAGCGGTTCCGGTTCCGGCTGGGTTATGACCGCCACTGGGAGGCGGCCGAGGCGTGGTCGGAGGAGACGCACGGGCGGGCGTTGTGGGCGTTGGGCGAGGCGGTGGCGCGGAGCGAGACGCGCGGGCCGATGACGCTGGCGGCGGGGCTGTTCAACCGGGCGTTGGGCGCGGCCGAGGCGTTCGAGCACGCCAGGCCCAAGGCGTATGTGTTGATCGGGGTGCACGCGTATCTGCGGCGCTTCTCGGGCGACAGCCGGGCGCGTCGGGTGCGCGAGGGTGTGGCGCGGTCGCTGGCCGACCAGTTGGCCGGCGGGGCGACGGCGGAGTGGCCGTGGTACGCCGAGACGGTGACTTATGGCGCGGCGCGGGTGCCGCATGCGCTGCTGCTGAGCGGGCGATGGATGTTCGACAACGAGATGATCCGCCTGGCGCTGCGGACGCTGGAGTGGCTCGTCGTGCAGAACACCAATGGCCGCGAGCAGTTTTCGCCGGCCGGGAACAAGGGGTGGCACCCGCGCGGCGGCGGGCGGGCGAGGTTCGATCAGCTGCCGATGGAGGCGACGGCGATGGTTGACGCCTGCCTGGAGGCGCACCGCGTCACGGGCGAGGCGGTCTGGCTGGAGCGGGCTCAGCGGACGCTGGACTGGTTCCTGGGATCGAACGAACTGCAGCAGCCGCTGTACGACCCGACGACGGGCGGGTGTGCCGAGGCGTTGCACCCGCACGGCGTCAGCGAGAACCAGCCGGCCGAGTCGACGCTGGCGTGGCTGCTGAGCCTATTGGCGTTGTACGACCACCGGCTTGATGCGGCCGCGGCCGACGACCCGGCGTTGCGGGCGGGTTCGCGTCGGGCGTTGGAGCGTCGATCGGCCGAGGCTTCGGTCGAGTGACCGGGTCCGGCGTCGCCGACGGCACGCGGCGCGGGCGGATCGGCTGATAAACTGATCGGATGCCTGAAGCCGCCGAAGTGGCGTCGGCGGAGACGCCGGCGTCGGACACCCAGATCGAGCAAGGCGTGGAGGCGGCGCTGCTGGTGAGCGACCGGGCGGTCGGGCCTGGGCGGTTGGCCGAGGCGGTGGGTTGCGACGAGAAGGCGGTGGTCGAGGCGATCGAGCGGTTGAACGCGGCGTACGAGGCCGGCGGCCGTGCGTTTCGCGTCGAGTCGGTGGCGGGGGGTTATCGGCTGATGACGGTGTCTGCGGTGGCCGATGTGGTCGAGCGGATGCATCGGAAGCGCGGCGATCACCGCTTGAGCGTGTCGCAGTTGGAGACGCTGGCGATCGTGGCGTACAAGCAGCCGGTGCTGCGGGCCGAGGTCGAGGCGATCCGCGGGGCGGGGTGCGGGGAGGTGCTGCGGCAGCTGATGGACCGTCGGCTAGTGAAGGTGGTGGGGCGTGCCGAGGAATTGGGCCGGCCGCTGCTGTACGGGACGACGCCGATGTTTCTCGAGGTGTTCGGCTTGCGGAGCGTGACCGAGCTGCCGAGCGTCGAGGCGTTGCGCGAGGCGATCGGGTAGCGGTTTGGTCGAGCGGAGCGACGAGCGATGAGCCTGGGATGGACGCGGCACCGATGGTTGGCGATGGCGGCGCTGCTGGCTGTGGTGGTCACGGCGTGGGGCTGCGAGTCGTACCAGCTGCGGGGCAAGGTGGTGTCGGGTGTGTCGTCGTCGATCGAGGTGGTGGGCCGAGACGACGAGCGGCTCGCCGGGCCGGGCATCGCCGGGGCACGCGTGGAGGGCTGGATTGATCCGGATCGTCTGGATCGTGAACGACTGCCGACGCGGTCGACGGATGCGGACGGCGAGTTTGCGCTGCCGGTGACGGCGACCGGTGCGGGCCTGCTGGAGTACGACGTGTGGCTGACCGCGTCGGCGGTGCGTCGGCTTTCGGCGTCGACAACGATCCGTTTGCCGGGGTCGGATCGTCGGGTGCTGATCACTCTAGGGCCGGGCGACGGTCGGCCGATCAACCGCTACGGCGACCCGCTGCGTGAGACGTTGGAGCTGGCGGAGCCTTACCTGAACGATTGACGGGGCACGCGGCGGCTCCCGCCGAGGACGAGTGCATCATGCATCACGGCGTGTCATCAACGGGGGGGCTGATGGGGGTGGCCGAGGCCTCGTCGCCGTTGACACAGCCGTCGGCGTCGTCGGCGCACGCGCGTGCCGGTCAGCGACGCCGATGGGTGCGGATCGGGCCCGGGCCGGGGGCGTTGCTGTTTCTCATGATGCTGGTGGGGATTGTGACCGCGGCGGTTTACACGCAGGCCAACCTGCTGTTCTGGGGCGTGGGGCTGTGCGTCGGGGGCGGGCTCGCGAGCGTGGTCTGGTCGGTCTTGACGCTGTCGGGGGTGCGCGTTGAGCGGCTGAGCCCCGAGTGGGCGGAGGTCGGTGAGGCGTGCGTGCTGCGGTACGAGGTGACCAATCGCTCGTGGCTTTCGGCGTTCAGCCTGCACGTCACCGAACGTTGGCGTCGGGGTGGTCCGCTCCGCGAGGCGTCGCCCCGGCTGCGGGCGGGCCCGTTGGGCTGGCTGATGCAACTGGGCCCGAGGCGGACGGCGCAGGTCGAGGCGCGTTGCTGGCCGATGCGTCGTGGGCCGTTGACGTGGGAGCGGATCGAGCTGTCGACGTCTTTCCCGTTCGGGGTGACGATTAAGCGGGTTGGCGTGGCCGAGCCGGGCGGCGTGCTGGTGCGGCCGCAGATACGCCGGCTCGATCCGCGGGTGATGACGTCGTCGACGTCGTGGCTGGGGGGCGTGGGTGAGGCGCGGGCGCGGATGGGCGAGGGCGACGAGTTTTTCGGCCTGCGGCCGTACCGGCCTGGCGACAGCATGCGGCTGGTCGACTGGCGGCGGACCGCGCGGACGGGGTCGTTGGTCGCTCGAGAGCTGGCACGCCCCGTGCCGCCGCGGGTGTCGGTTCTGCTTGATCTGACGCCGACGGCGGCGCGACGGGCGTCCGCCTCGGCGTCGCACGGCGTGTCCGCGGGGCTGCCCGACGGGCTCGTCGAATTGGAGGAGCGTGCGATCAGCCTCGCGGCCTCGCTGGTGGATGCCGCGTCACGACGGGGGTATCGCGTGGGTCTGGCGGTGATCGGCGCGGCGTGCGAGACCTTCCCGCCGCACAACTCGCCGCTGCACCGCGGTCGCGTGATCGAGTCGTTGGCGTTGCTGGACTGCGGCACACCGGGCGGCACCGCGGCACCAACGGGATTCCGTCCGACTGTCGTCGTCACGACCGGCACCGCATCGCCGGCCTCGTCGGCCGCTGCGGTTCTTGAGGCCGATCGGTTCGATGGCTATCTCGCCGACAAGAGCGATGAACGCGAGGCCGCCGCATGAGCCTGACGTTGCGCTTCCGTCGGATGGTGTTTTTTCAGGTGATGCTGAGCATCGTCTCGTTCGGCATCGTCGAGCGCAACCCGGCGATGCTGCTGCTCACGGGTGTCATTGGGATGCTGAGCTGGTTTGTCACCGAGGGCCCGCGTGGACGGTCGCTTCCCCGGTGGATGATCAATCTCGGCTCGCTCATCGCGGTGATCTCGCTGGCGATCGAGGTGACCGCGATCAAGACGGATCTCGTGGTGGCGATGGGTCACTTCACGATCTGGCTGGCGATCCTTCTGCTGTACGCCCGCAAGAGCCACCGCGAGTATGCGCAGCTGCTGGTGTTGAGCATGCTGGTGATGGTGGGTGGCAGTGTGCTGAGCGTGAGCGTGGTGTATGGCGCGCTGCTATCGATTTACTGCGTGGTCGCGGTGCTCACGCTGCTGCTCTTCCACCTCAAGTCGAGCGCCGACGCGGTGACCGAGTCCATGCGGCGATCATCGGGCCGACCGGTCGCGGGCCTGAATCTTGACGACGCGGCTCGGTCGTCGGGCTGGCAGTTGCGGCTGACGGCGACGGCGATCGCGGTGATTTGCGCTGTCGTGGCTTCGCTCGTGTTTGTCGTCACGCCGCGCCAGCCCGATCGCGAACTGCCCCAGCGCTTGAGCGCGGAGGTATCGTCCAAGACCGGCTTTGCGCGTGAAGTCGACCTGAGTCGTGGCGGCCCCGGGCCATCGGGTCGGGCCGCGGTCATGAACATCACGCTGCGTGACGGGTTGACGACGATCGAGGGGACCGAGACGCCGATTTACGTGCGGGGCGCGGTGCTCGATCGCTACGACGTGACGACCAGGAGGTGGCAGCGCCACTCCCGCCTTGACGAGGTGCCCGAGACGGACCGAGCCGACACGCTTGGTGTTCGGCCACCGCCCGATCGAGGCAAGCGCACGGCCGACATCGTCCTCCGCGACACGACCGGGGGTGTGATCTTCACGCTGCCGGGCACGCGTCACGTGTGGGGCTCTCTGCCTCAGCGGACCGCGTATTCGGGAATCGACGGGCAGCTCTCCATCCGGTCGTCCGTCCCAGGTGCGATTTCATACGGGGTCGACTGGGGGACGGAGCCGACGGAGGTCGGGATCGATCGTAGAGCTTGGCTTCGTGAGACGAGCAGCGAGGAAGCGTCCCGGTGGGGTTGGCCGGTCGCAATGCTGAGCCGAATCGCAGGGGAGGTGCGGGCGGAATGGCGGGCGAGGGTTGCCGCCGTCGAGGACCGAGCCGACTCTTTCAACAGGGCGCTTCGGTCGACGTATGTGGGCGGCGCGCAGCGGCACAACGAGGCGCTGCGGGAGCTGGTCGCCGCCTATGGCCGAGGCTGGCGCGTGCAGCCGCGCCGGGTCGCTAGGCTGACGCGCCGGGTGCTCGATTCGGCGGGCGTGCCCACCGAACCCGCCGGGCCCGAATGGCGGGATCGCGCGGCGCAGGCCATCGACGCTTTCTTCAAGCAAGAGTTCGCTTATCGCATCGACAACCCGCGCCCAACCGTTGCGGACGATCCGACGATCTCTTTCCTGTTCGACCACCGTCAGGGGCACTGCGAACTCTTTGCCTCCGGCGCCGCGGCGATGCTGCGATCGATCGGCATCCCCGCCCGCCTGGTGTCCGGCTTCCTGGCGACCGAGTACAACGGCATCGGCGGCTATTTCGTGGTGCGCAGCGGCGACGCCCACGCGTGGGTCGAGTACGAGCGGTCCGATGGGCAGTGGGCCTTGCTCGACACGACGCCGCCCGCGGCCGTCGCGTCCCAGCACGCCCGCGTGTCGGGGTGGTGGACATCGATGCTCGACGCGTACGAGCATCTCGAATTTGTGTGGGTGCGGTCGGTGCTGGCGTTCGACGAGGGAACCCGGCTCGCGCTGCTGGGGGACGTGAAGGCCTTGCTGGGTCAGGCGGGCGACGAAGCGATGGGGCCGGTGAATCGGGTCGTCGCGACGGGGCGGTGGTTGGTGGGGATGTGGCGAATCGATCAGGTCGGCACGATCGCGTTCTTGGCGGTCATCGTGTTCCTCGTCGTTGCGCATGTGGCGTTTGCCCGGGTGATACTGCGTCGACGGGCCCGCATCGCGGCGCTGCGGCTGGGAGGTTTACCGGCGTCGCAGCGGCGTCGTCTAGTGCGTCGACTTGAGTTCTACCTGACGATGCTGGAGATGCTTGAGCGTCGGGGATTCAGCCGCCCGGCGTGGCAGTCGCCGTGCGCGTTCGCGGAGGAACTGGCCGAGGCCAACCCGATGCGTTTCGATCCGGTGGTGGCGCTGACCGAGCTGTTCTACGAGGTGCGGTTCGGCGGGCGAAGCCTCGATGCCGAGCGCCAGGGTCGGGTCCGTGTCCATCTCCGCCGGCTCGAGCAGACGCTTGGCCGGTGATCGCCCCAGCAAAGCCGGCGAGGGGCGGGCCGGGCGTCGATCGATGGCCGCGGCTGTCGTAGCGCTGCTCGTGCTGTCGGGACTGCTGCTGCTCGGGTGGGGCGGGTCGGGTGTTGACGACCCGGCGCGGACGCCGGGCTGGGATCTCGGCGAGGCGAGCTATGTGCCCGATGACTCGGTGATCGCCGCGGCGTGGTGGCTGCCGCGCGATGCGACCGGCGGGGTGCGGGCCGACGAGCCGCCGGCGTGGACGCTGGCCAAGAGCGGCGCGGGTGTGGCGATGCGTTGGCTCGCGTCGTATGGCGTGCCGACGGGAGACTGGGAGGCGGCACGGCTGGTGTCGTCCTGGTCGATCGGGCTGACTTGGGCGACGGCGATGTGGATTGGCTGGTCGCTTGGGGGCGCGAGGTCGGGTTGGTTCGCCGGGCTGATCGCGCTGGCCTTGCCGGGCTTGGCGGCGCTGGGGCGTGCGCCGCACCCGGCGTCGTTGACGGTGCTGGCGACGGCGTGCGCGACGGCGTCTGCGATGTGGGCGGTGAGGCCGATGCGGCCGGCGCCGGGGCTCGGTCGGCAGGCGCTGGGTTGGGCGCTGTGCGGCCTATCGGGGGGCGTGGCGGTGTTGGCGGGGGGCGTGCTGGGCGCGTGGGCGGTGGCCTGGGCGGTGGGCGTGGCGATCGCGTTGTCGCCGGGGCGGATCGGTCACGGGCTGGGAATGATCGCGGCCGGCCTCGTGGCGGCATTGATCGCGCTGCCGTGGACGCTGACGATCGCGGTGGTCGACCCGGCGTTGGTGACGCGTTGGTGGTCGGGGGAGTTGGCAGGCCTGACGGCGCTGGGGGGTGATTGGCCTTGGCACGACGCGGCGTCGTGGGCAACGGGGGTTCTGCGTTGGGCGGCGTTGCTGACGCTGCCGTGGACCGTGTGGGCGGCCGTCGCCTTGGTGCAGCCGTTCAGCACGTCGTCGGGCGCGGTGCGGGGGCGGCTGCTGGTGATGGTGGCCGTCTTGCTCGGGCTGTGGGGAGGGCTGGTGCTGCTGCCTGGGGCAGTGTCGATCCGTCTGGCGTTGACGCTCACGCCGCTGGCCGTGCTGTTGGGCATGACCTTTGACCGCTACGTGGCCGAGTCGGAGGAGGGGCGGCTGCCTCGGCTGTGGCGGGTGGGGGCGTTGGCGCACGGGCTGCTGCTGCCGGCGGCGTCGGTGGGGCTGATGGCCTACGCGTTGTCCGAGCCGTGGCTGGCGCAGCGCGATCTGATCACCGAGGCGTGGCTTCGGCCGATGCCGCTGTGGCGGTGGTGGGTGACGGGCGGGCTGCTGCTGACGGTGGCGGTGGTCGCGTTGGTCGAGGCGTGGGCAGGGCGCGTGAGGCGGGCCGTGTTGCTATGGGTGTGCTGGGTGGTATCGGCGCTTGCGGGCTGCCTGCCCGCGGCCGCGGGGCGGTCGGTGATGGTGTTCATGTACCCGTCGTGACGCCGTGGATCGTTAAGCGATCACTCGCAGTCGCGCCGACTACACTGCCGCCCATGCAGACCAATCACGCGGACGTCGCGGCGGGGGCAACGCCATGGCCATGAGCCCGCGGGCCAAGTGGGGCGCCTGGATCGCCGTCGGCGTCGTGTTGATCGGCCTCGCGGTCGGCTTCTGGGTGCTGTCGCGCGCGGTCAACCGCATCCCGGTCACGCCCGAGCTCGCCGACTCTGGCAAGGCCCGGCTGGTCGAGCACGACAGCCGGGTCATGATTGCCTACGAGAACGCGGTCGGCGAGCAGGTGCGGATCGAACCCAACGCCTACTTCCGGCTCGTCATGGACGAGCGCGACGCCATGGGCTTCGGCCAGAAGTTCATCATGAAGCTGTTCAACGTCAGCAGCGGGGGGTCGATGCTCTTCGTCGCGATCGGCCTGCTGGGCCAGGCGTTGTTTGCCGGGCGGCTCATCGTGCAGTGGCTGGCGACCGAGCGAAGCAGAAAGTCCGTCGTGCCGACGGCGTTCTGGTGGATGGCGTTGAGCGGGGCGTCGATGCTCGTTGTCTACTTTGTCTGGCGTAAGGACATCGTGGGGATTCTCGGTCAGTCGACGGGCTGGATCATCTACGTGCGCAACCTCTACTTCATCTACTTCCAGCACGGGCTCGACGCGGAGACGGCCGAAGCAGCGGCGTCGACGGCGTCCGAGGAACCCGAGAAGGCAACCTGAGGTGCGGCCCGTCGCGCGAATGATCGACGCCAACGCCAATCGGGCACGCGAGGCGATGCGGGTGATGGAGGACGCCGCGCGGTTCCTGCTCGACGACGCGACGCTCGTCGCCGACCTCAAGGCGGTGCGTCACGCGTTCGCGGCCGCGATGGCGTCGCTCGCAGAATCGGGGGTGGCGCTCGTCGCGTCGCGCGACACGCCGGGCGATGTGGGCACGGAGGTCGAGGGAGGCGGGGAGTACGAGCGGGCGACGCCGACGGACTTGGTGGTCGCGGCCGGCAAGCGCCTGACCGAGGCTTTGCGGGTGATCGAGGAGGCGTCGAAGCTGGAAGGCCAGGCCGACACCGCGCGGGCCGTCGAGGCGTTGCGTTACCGCTCATACGAGCTGGAGCGCCGGCTGTCGACCGCGGTCCGCGCCCGCGAGCGGCGTCAGTATCGCTGCTGCCTGCTGCTCACCGAGTCGGCCTGTGTGCGGCCGTGGTCGTACGTGCTGCGGGCGGCGTTGGAGGCCGGCGTCGACTGCGTACAGGTGCGCGAGAAGGCGATGAGCGGTCGGGCGTTGGTCGAGCGGGTCGAGGCGGTGGTCGCCGAGGCACGGCCGCTCGAGGCGGCGGTGATCGTCAACGACCGGGCCGACGTCGCGTTGTCGGCGGGTGCGGACGGCGTGCACGTCGGTGACCACGACGTGCCGTGCGATCGGCTGCGGCGGTGGGTGGATCAAGGGTTGGTGGTTGGCGTCAGCACGCATCGCCTCGACGACGCCCGTGCCGCGTTGTCGGCCGGCGCTGACTACGCCGGGGTCGGGCAGGTGTTTGCCTCGTCGACCAAGCGTCGCGATGAGTTGGCCGGGCTTGCCTACGTGCGCGAGTTCTTCGACTGGGGGCTGCTGCCGGGCCTGGCGATCGGCGGCATCGAGGCGAGCAATGTCGCGTCGGTCGTCGCGGCCGGCGCCAAGGGCGTGGCCGTGTCGAGCGCTGTCTGCGGGGCCGACGATCCCGGCGCTGCTGCAGCGGCGATCGTGGCCGCGGTCCCGCCCTTCGACGCCTAGCTCCGGCGTTGTTGTGATCGAGCCGACCCGCGCCACACAGTCACAGCAACTCGTGCAGCGGCACCGCGATGCGATTGAACTCGGCGGCCGGGATCGACACCGTGTCCCACTTGGCCGACCGCTCGCGCATTGCCGGCGTGTAGTCGCTCAGCCGTGTTGCGAGCACGGCGTACCAGCGCTCGCCGAACTCGAACACGTCGAGGAACAACGCGTCCGGCGGCTGCCGATCGCACCAGAACAGGAACGCGAACGCCGGCTCGAACCCCTCGCCGAAGATGCCGGCCCACTTCTGCATCGACGTCACGTCGTCGCGCGTCACCCAGTTCTGCAGCTGCTTGCCCGTCGTCCCAGCGTGCTTGCGGCCCTTGACGTCGACCAATAGGTTCGGCTTGCCCTCGGCGTAGACGACGAAATCGAAGCTCTTGAGCGGTAGCTTGCTAGCCCCGCCCGACAGGGCACGCTTCGCCTCGTCGACGGCGACGTAGGGGATGCCGTTGGCCCGGAGGAAGTGCTCGAACGCCTGCTCGTAGTGATGTCGTCGCTGCACCGGAGCAAGCAAGGTAGCGGACGGCGGCTGGCGGGGCGGGTGTCGGTCCTGGCCGGCGGGCGGCGGTCAGGTTGCTCCGAGGCGTTCGGCGAGCGACGCTTCATCGGCCTCGGCCTGCTCGCCGGTGTCGAGGTCTTTGAGCTCGAGCCGTTCGGCGGCGACGATCAGCGCGAATCGGGCGCGGCAGGCGGCGGCGTCCTTGAGGAGCTTGCCGACGTTGCGGGTGGTCTTGTAGGAACGGCGGGCGTGCAGGCCGTCGCGGCGGAGTCGGGCGGTCAGGCGGGTCGCGCGTCGGTCGGCGTCGTCGGCCGAGGCGAGCACGAACACGTCCGGCCGCGGCATGACGTGGTCGGGGATCAGGCCCTTGTCGTGCAGGACGTTGGTGAGGACGACGTCGCCCATGCCGAAGCCGACGGCCGGGGTGGGCGGCCCGCCGAAGAGCTCGATGAGCTTGTCGTACCGGCCGCCGCCGGCGAGGGCGCGTTCCACGCCGGTGGCCTCGTGGACCTCGAAGACGGTGCCGGTGTAGTACGCCAGGCCGCGGACGATGCCGAGGTCGTACTCGCACCAGTCGGTGAGGCCGAAGTCGGTGAGCGTTTCGTCGAGGGCCTCGAGTTCGGAGAGGTCGGCATCGCTGCCGAGGGTCGAGCGCAGTGCGTTGAGCCCGCCGCCGGCGGAGAACTTCATGCGGCAGATCTGATCCAGCCGGGTGACCTGATTAGTGTCGAGCCCGAGCTTAGCGGCCTCGTCGGTGAAGGTCTGGTCGTCGAGCTTGGCGCGGCGGTCGAGCAGGTCGAAGGCGTCGAGCACGCGGTCGTCGGCGACGCCGAGCTTGATGAGGATGGCCCGAGCGGTGTCGCGGTGACTGATCTTCACGCGGATCTGGTCGGGCGTGAGGCCGAGCTCGGCGAGGAGGTCGATCGCCAGGGCGATGCACTCGGCGTCGGCCAGCGGCGAGTCGAGGCCGAGGACGTCGGCGTTCCACTGCAGGAACTCGCGGAGCCGGCCGCGCTGCGGCCGCTCGGCCCGGCAGAGGTTGGGCGTGCAGAACCACTTGATCGGCTTGGGCAGGCTGTTGGCGCGTTCGGCGACCATGCGCGCGAGCGTCGGCGTGAACTCGGGGCGGATGGCGAAGTCGGTCGTGCCGCGGTCGCGGCGGAAGCTGAACAGCTCGGAGACGATGCCCTCGCCGGACTTGACCTTGTAGAGGTCGAGCTTCTCGAAGATCGGCCCGTCGACCTGCTCGAAGCCGTGGCGGACCGAGACGCGTCGCCAGGCGTCGATGAGGTGCTGCTGCCACGCCATGTCGGCGGGGAAGAAGTCGCGGGTGCCTTTCGGGGGCTGGATCTTGGGCATGGGGCAGGTTGTAGGTGGTAGGGCGTAGGTTGTAGGTCGCGTCTGAGATCTAGGGGCGAGTCAATCGCTCACGCGCCTTCGACCGAAATCGACAACCTACAGCCTACTCCCTACACCCTCGTGGCCTCAGCCGCGCCGCACGGCCGTGATGTAGGCGATCCAGGACGGGTCGGCGGCGGCCGTCTCGACCTTCTCCCACTCGCCGGTGCCCTCGCCGTCGTCGTCTTCTGTTTCCCAGTAGACGTTCGTCTCGTCGAAGCCCGCCTCGTGCAGCAGCTCGCGGACCTCGGGGATGGTCCAGAACCGCCAGTCGTACGTGAAGGCTTTCTCCAGGGCCGAGCCGTCGGGGAAGCGGAAGTGGATGTGGAAGGTGGCGTCGCCGGTGACGGGGTTGTGGGTGGCCTGCTCCCAGACGTACTTGAACCGCTTCTTGCCCTTGCCGTAGGAGCGGATGTCTTCGTGCTCCTCGATGAAGCAGTCGCCGCCGCCCATCATGTCGAGGACCATGACGCCGTCCTTGGCGAGGTTCATGCGGGCCTTGCGGAAGTACTCGCGGAGGGCGTCGCGGGTCTTGAAGATCCAGAACGAGAAGTTCTGCGCGGCGAGGATGTCGACCTTGGTGCGCAGCACCTTGCGGACGTCGTCTTGCACGAGCGTGACGCGCGACTGCTGATCGTCGGTCAGTTCGCTGAGGTAGTGCTCGCGGCCGTAGTCGAGGGTCGGGCCGTCGAGGTCGACGCCGAGCGCGGTGCGGGACTTCTTGGACTTGACCCACTCGCAGCAGATCTTGAACGTGCCGCAGAAGTCCTCGCGGAGGCTGGTGGGCTTGCGGCCGAACTCGTCCTTGAACACCTGCTCGAAGAAATCGACTTCGTGCTCGGCGTCCTGGACGCTGGCGAGGTAGAGGGCCTGCTTGTCGGCCTGTTCGGCGAGGGTGGGTTGACGTTTCTTGGTCTTCGGCGATGGCATGGTGATGGACGATAGCGGCAGAGCGGGTTGGCGTCGGGCGGTGACGCGAGGTCACGTCGTCGTGGGGATGCGTGTGGCCGGTGGCTCGATGCCGGCGAGCGCTTGCTGGATGCGGCGTTGTTGGGCCGGGGTGAAGATCGCCTGGAATTTTTCGGCGCCACGATCTTGGATGGCTTGGCTGCGGAGGCCTTGCTTCCAGGGCTCGGCGTCGGTCGCGATCTCGCCGACGGCCTGGGTGCGGGCGGTGATGATGTCGGGGTCGTAGTCCACGCCGACGAAGTTGCAGAGCGGTTCCAGTGTGGCGTCGGGGTCGGCGACGAGTTCGTGGTAATTGATCACGGCGTGGGCGGGTTGGCCGAGGCGAGAACGGGTTGCGCGGATGGCCAGGCGCCAGCGGCGTGCCGCCCTCATGGGGTTGGGATAGGTCGTTGCCCAGGAGCTATCGGGATAGCGCTGGGCGGCGTCGATCATCGAGGCCACCACGTCGGGGCCTCGGCGTACGACATGGATAAACCGGGCATCCGGGACGTGCCGTTCGATGAGGTCGAGATAATTGATGTGGTCCGGCGACTTCTCAACCCAGGCGGTGCGGCCTCGCTGCTGGGCCAGTCGATCGAGCAGCCTTGGGAAGGCGTCGATGTTGGCGTCGCGTTGGGTGGGGCTGGCGGGGAGGTTCTGGATCTCGTGTTCGGCGCCGGTCTCGGTGAGGACGGCTTCGAGTTTGGTTCGGGCGTACGCGTTGGCTTGGCCTCGGGCCCAGGCGGCCCATCCTTTGAGGCTTCGGCGGAGCGTCTTGCCGCTGATGTCGATGACGCCAAACTCGCGCCAGATCGAGTTGAAGCTAAGGAACCGGTAGAAATGCGTTTCGGGCAGCGACAGCACGCGCGGGTGGGCGGCGAGGAAGGACTGGGCCAGCGAGGTGCCCGAACGCGGGCAGCCGACCATGAAGACGCGTTGCATGGGCTGATCTTAATTCGGTGTTGCGGCTTTGCTTTAGGCTGGGTTGATGCGGATCATCGCGGGCGAGCATCGAGGGCGGAGGTTGGTGGGGCCGGCGGACGAGCAGACGACGCGGCCGATCCTGGATCGGGTGAAAGAGGCGTTGTTCGATCGGCTGACGTCGATGGGGTTGTTCGGCGACTTCGAGGCGGGGCCGGTGGCGGACGTGTTTTGCGGGACGGGGTCGCTGGGGTTGGAGGCGTTGAGCCGGGGGTCGCGGCGTTGCGTGTTTGTGGATCGGGATCGGTCGGCGTTGTCGGGGTTGGCGGAGAACGTGGCGGCGTTGGGCGTGGGCGATCGGGCCGAGGTGGCGGCGGGGGACGCGCTGAGCGGCGCGTGGGTGGGGCGGCTAAGCGCCGAGCGGGCGGCGGTGGTGTTTGTCGATCCGCCCTACGCGTTGATGAGCGAGGTGCCTCAGCGCGTCGAGCGGTTGCTGGCGCGGGTGGCGGCGGAGGCGCTGCACGCCGAGGGGGTGGTGGTGGTGCGGACGCCGACGGACGCGGCGACGCCGAGCGCGGCGGGCCTGGCGCGGCTGCGGACGGACCGCTACGGGGGGATGGCGCTGCATGTCTACGAGGCGGCCCGAGGCGGCGGGGTCGATTGACAGCCGGGGGGCGCGCGTTAGACTCCCGGGCTCGCTGAGAAGCGTCCGAAAGCTTCCCGAACGGGTGTTTAGGGAGCGTAGCTCAATTGGTTAGAGCATCGGACTGTCGATCCGAAGGTTGCGGGTTCGAGCCCCGTCGCTCTCGCTTCTCAAGCCCGTGAAACCCGCCAGAAATGGCGGGTTTTTCTTTGGGGCGGGCCAGTCGATTATCGGGTTCATCACGGGCTGGGGGCCGGTTGTGCGGTCTGCGCGGTGCGCGGCTCACGCGCCGCGCGGCGGGGAGGCGTGTCGCCTTATCCGGGCTGGCCTTGGCGTTCGATAGATCGATGCCGGGAGGTCGCACTGAGGCACCGACTGATGAACCAAGGCACCGCGACGATGCTCGACACGCTCCGGCTGTCGCCAAGGCAGATCGAGACGCTGCTCGATGAGCTTCAGCAGCCCCGCGCCGCCGAGTCCCCGGCTGCCTCCAATCGCGAGTCCGAGCGATTCTTCTTCACCGAGCTCAATGGGGTGCCGCTGGACATCGTGCATCCCGGCGGCTCGGACGCGAGGTTCTTGGTGATCCCGACCGACCTGAGCGCGTCGGGGATGGGCCTGCTGCACGGCGGGTTTCTGCACCGCGCCACGCCGGTGATTGCGACGCTCACGGACCTGCACGGCACGCCTCGGCGGATCGAGGGCCACGTCACGCGGTGCCTCCTGCACGCCGGCAGGGTCCACCGGATCGGTGTGTTGTGGGACGATCCGATCGACGTCAACGACTTCCTGCGGTTCGACGACGGAGACGGCGAGGGCGAACAGGCCGGTGGGATGACGGGCCAGGTCCTGCACCTGGACGACTCGCCCGACTTCCGGCGTGTGTTCCGGCATCACTGCGAGAAGCTGGGCGTGACCATCACCGAGGCGGAGAACATCGACGCCGCCATGGCAGCGGTGTCGGAGAACGCGTTCGTGCTCGCCTACGTCGACCTGCACCTGGAGGACGAGGACGGGATCGGATCGGTCGAACGGCTCCGTGAGGCGGGCTACGAGGGGCCGGTGGTGTTGCTGTCGGGCGATGAGAGCGTGGCGGTGGCCGAGCGAGCGCGGGCGGCGGGGGTCGCCGAGGTGCTATTTCAGCCGGTTCAGCCCGACGCGATCCGCGAGAGTCTCGCCCGTCATCTCCAGGCCGAGGCGGCCGACGAGGGGCCGATTTTCTCGTCGATGTGGGCTCAGCAGGACATGCGCCCGATCATCATGACCACGGTGGGCAAGCTGTCGGAGCGCCTGGGCGAGCTGAGCTCGATGGTCGCGTGCGGGGGCGAGGACTGGCGGGACTACTGTCGGGACCTCAAGAGCGAAGCCGGGGCGTGCGGGTTCGATGACTTGGCGGTGATGTTCCGCCGCGTGGAGGCTGCCGACGCGTCGAGCGCCGAGGCGATCGAGGCCGCGATCGGCGAAGTCCGGGCGCTGGTGACGCGGATCGAGGCGGGGATCGCGGCCGGCGGCTGACCGGGGCTGCCCCGCGGCGCGTCAGATCGAGGTGGTGTCCTGCTTTGCCGCGAGGCGTCGTGCCCGACGTTCGTGCCGGACGTGGGCCCGATGGTGGCGATAGGCGATCACGCCGCGGCGCGTGACGGGGTACGTGATGACGCCAAGGGGTACGCCGACGATGAACGCGCCGATCCACAGCGGGCCCATGAGGATGGTGCCGACGTCCCAGAAGTCGCGCAGCGCCTGGCGGAGCGACTCGAGGTCGAGGGCGCTGACGTTCGAGAAGCGGGAGAGCACGGCGGGCAGGTCGGCGATGGTCTCGCCCGGCCAGAACATCGCGCCGAGCGCATACGTCGTGCCGTAGACGGGCACGAGGGTGATTGGGTTGGAGATCCACACCGGGATGATGGTGGCCGGCTTGGAGAGCCGGAAGGCGAACGCCACGGCCAGCGCGAGGACCATTTGGAAGCCGAAGGTCGGCGTGAACGCGAGGAACACGCCGACAGCCGTGCCCATGGCGATCTGGTGGGGCGTGGCGCGCAGGGCGACGATGCGTCGGTACCAGTAGCGCGGCGACCAGACGGACCGGGCGGGCTTGGCGCGCAGCGGGGGATGGGCCGGGGAAGCGGCCGAGCCGGAGGCGGGGTTCGCGGTGGGAGCGGGCACGTCAGCTCAGTATCGGTTCAGGCGGGGCCGGGTTTGTCGAGCGTCTGTAAGGCTTGAGTTACGAGACGCACGCCGAAGCCGGTTGGGCCTTTGGTGTAGAGGGCAGATTCGCGGTCGGTCGTCGCGGTGGCGGCGATGTCGAGGTGGGCCCAGGGCAGATCGGGGAGGTGATCGGGCGCATCCGGCCCGACAAAATAGGACAGGAACGCGGCACCCTGGATGCTGGAGGCGGTGCGTTCGCCGGCGTTGACGATGTCGGCGTGGGTGGACTTGAGCAGGTCGCGATGGCGTGGCCACAGCGGCAGGCACCAGACACGCTCGCCGGTGGCTGCGGCCGCATCGGTCAGCGCGTCGGCGAGGGCGGGGGCGTTGCAGAACATCGCGGCGGTGTCGTCGCCCAGGGCGACGCGGGCCCCGCCGGTGAGCGTGGCGAGGTCGATCACGCGGGACGGATTGAGCGTCGCGGTGCCCCAGGCCAGGGCGTCGGCGAGAATCAGCCGGCCCTCGGCGTCGGTGTTGGTGACCTCGACGGTGACGCCGTTGGCCATCGT
>JBCCZA010000035.1:0-22334 GCA_039188455.1 Planctomycetota bacterium | reverse complement strand
CGCGTCGGTGGGCTGGGCGGCGCTGGGCGCATTGGTGGACGAGCCGCTGTTGAGGAACATCGCGACGCCGAACAGCAGGGCGATGGCGACGGCCACGATGGGCACGAGGGCTTTTTTCATCGGCGGTGGGCTCGGCACGCGGAGGATCGGTCGAGCGGGGGAGTATAAGGCTGACCGGCGTCTCAGTCGGGCGACGCGTCGGGGGGCCACGTCTCAGCCAAGCGAATCACCGCCGCCCGCAGCGCCGCCCCGGCCTTGTCGGCCCTGGCCTTGAGCCGCGTCAGCTCCGCCAACCGGCCCGGCCGGATGCCCGCCCACGTCAGCGCCGCCGACACCTTGGTCTTGCCCTCCGGCGTCACCCAGTCACCGATCGGCTCGGGCAGGGCGTCGTCCACCCCGTCCGAGATCGCTCGCAAGATCACCCACTCGAGGCCGTACTCCGTGCACCACCTCGCGAACTCATACCCCTCCATGTCGGCCACCTCGGCGTCGCTCGACTCGCCCAGCGATCGCTTCTCGGCCGGATCGGTGATGACAGCATCGACCGTCACGAGAGATCGCCCTGCCTCGACCAACCGATGCCCGCAACGCAGCTCGTCGCCCGCGTGTGTCACCACGCAAGGGATCACGGTGTCGCCCACGGCCAGTGTGTCGCTCAGCCCCCCGCCAAACCCCGCCAGCACGACGCCGCGTGTCGCGACGCTCCCTTTGTCGATCTCGTCGATCAAGTCATCCACGCAGCGGCGAGCCATCGTCGATCCCACCCCGCAGATGACGGGCTTGTGCTCGCGCAGATACCCCGCCTCGACCTCCGTCGGCACCACCAGCGTGAACGGCAGGTTCACCTCAGCTCACCACGTTCACCGGCTCGCCGCGCTGCCACGCCGCGAGGTTCTCGGCCACGATCCCGATCAACCGCGTCCGCGCCTCGGTCGTCGACCACGCGACGTGTGGCGTGATCACCGTGTTCGGCGCCGACAGCACCGGGTGATCCGCGTCCGGCGGCTCGGCCGAGAGCACGTCCACGCCGAGCCCCGCGAGCCTCCCGTCGTGCAGCGCCTTCGCCACCGCCGCCTCGTCGATGAGCGGCCCACGCCCCGTGTTGATCAGCACGGCCGAGGGTTTCATCTTCGCGATCGCGGCCTCGTCGATCAGGTGATGCGTCGTGCGGTTCAGCGGGCAGCTCAGCGACAGGTAGTCCGCCGTGGCCAACACCTCATCCATCGGCAGCACCTCGAGCGGCACGCCCTCGACGGCCGGCGTGCGGTGCGGGCGCTCGACGGTCGTGACGCGCATGCCGAACGCGTGCCCGATGCGAGCCGTCGCCGAGCCGATCGCCCCCATGCCGATGATCGCCAGCGTCTTGCCCGCGAGCTCGGTCAGCGGCGTGACGAGGTACGAGAAGTCGCGCGACACCGGCCAATCGCCCTGCGCGACCGACGCGTGGTGGTCCGCCGCTCGGCTGGCGAAGTGCAGCATCAGCGCGAAGATGTGCTGAGCGACCGAGTCCGTCGAGTACCCCGGCACGTTGGTGACCGTGATGCCCTGCGCCCGGGCCGTGTCGAGATCGACCACGTTGGTCCCCGTCGACAGCAGCCCGATGTATCGCAGGTCCGGCAGCTCGCCGAGCACGTCGGTCTTGAGCAGCGTCTTGTTGGTGATGACGGCCTCGGCCCCTCTGGCCCGCTCGACGGTCAGCTCGGCCGGGGTGTGGTCGTGCTCGACGAACTCGCCCAACGCCGCGATCGGCGCGAGGGGATTGTCGTACGGCAGGCCGTTGACGGCCGTGTAGCTATCCAGACAGACGATACGCATGCAGGCTCCTAGTCGTCACCACCCGCGGCGGCAGCATAACCGGCCCCGCCAGCGCATCGCTTGCTTGCCTCGCCGCCCCTCAAGCGGTACAACACAGGAGTCGCGGGTCGATCGCGGATCGGCCCGACTACCGATTCCATCGCGAACGGCAACGCCCCTGGGTCACGGACGCTCCGTCGACGCCACGCCTCCGGGCCAGCCCTCGCCGGGTCCCACGACGACCCCACACCCCCAGCCCGGCGACGCGGCCGACCGCAACGTTGCCCATCCCCGCCGACGTCGCGCAGCCGCGCCACGCCGGCCGAGAGCACCCCGACATGTCCGACACGGTCACCGGCATCCTCGAGATCGCCAACCGCCCCGACGGCCGACTCCGCCGACTCGACGACACCTATCACGGCACCGACGCCGACCCCGTCGTCCCCAAGCAGCTCATGCAGAAGCTCGGCCTCCGCTCCGGCGTCGAGCTCGAGGTCACCCTCGGCAAGCCCATGGGCGGCGGCGGGTCGGGCAAGAAGAAGAAAGCCAAGTGGGGCGCCATCTCCCCCGACGCCCTGCGCGTCAAGGTCGTCCACAAGGTCCAGGGCGTCGAGCCCGAGGAGTGGGCGAAGACGGCCAAGTTCGAGGACCTCACCGTCATCGACCCCGAGCCCCGGCTGGCGCTCGAGTACGACGGCGCACCCCCCGCCTGCCGGCTGATCGACGTGTTCTGCCCCATCGGCTACGGCACACGCGGGATGATCGTCTCGCCCCCCAAGGCCGGCAAGACCACCCTGCTGCAGAACATCGCCTTCGCTGTCCAGCGCAACCACCCCGATGTCAAAGTCATTGCGCTGCTCGTCGACGAACGCCCCGAGGAAGTCACCGACTTCCGCCGCAACGTCCCCTGCACCGTCTGGGCCTCCAGCAACGACCACCCGCCCGAGCGCCACGTCGGCCTGGCCATGCTCGCGATCGACCGCGCCAAGCGATGGGCCGAGGCCGGCCAGGACGTCCTCATCCTCGCCGACTCGCTGACCCGCATCGGCCGGGCGTTCAACGTCGTGCCGCAGCTGCACAACGTCGGCCGAACCCTCTCCGGCGGGCTCGACGCCGGCGCCCTCGCCATCCCCAAGATGATGTTCGGCGCCGCCCGCAAGTTCCAGGAGGGCGGCTCGCTCACCATCGTCGCCACCGCGCTCGTCGACACCGGCTCGCGCGGCGACCAGGTGATCTTCGAGGAGTTCAAGGGCACCGGCAACATGGAGCTCATCTTGGACCGCAAGATCGCCGAGAAGCGCATCTTCCCCGCCATCGACCTCGCCGCCTCCGGCACGCGCAAGGAAGAAAAACTCATGGGCGAGAAAGAGGTCGAGACCATCAACGCCCTCCGTCGCCGCCTGCTGCAGATGCCCCCCGATCAGCAGATGGCGCAGTTGTTGAAGGCCCTCGAACGCTTCCCCACCAACGCCGACCTCGTCGGCAGCCCCCAGTCGCCGGGGGCTCAGCGCACGCCGGCGTCGGCGACCGCTTAGGCGACCCTATCGTCGTCCGATGTCCTCTGAGATCTGCTTCAGCCGATCGCGATAGCGAACCGAATCCGCGCACGTGCATTCGTCGCTGCGCTTGAGTCTGCGTTTGCAATACACGCAACGGAAACTGCCGCCCGTAATCTCAAACCAAGCAGTCACGAGATATGTAGTTGCGATCATGACCAGTCCTGCAATGAATGCGGCGATAATGATCACCGAAATCAAGCTCTGGATCACTTGCCACCATGTCCCATATCTGAAAATGACGTAACTGATCGCTAGAACGGAGATAGTGAAGCTCAGGACAGTCGCAAGCAACGCAGCTTTCAAGCGTGGTACAAGCGAGAGATCATCAATCACGGCGTGTCTTCACGGCCTAGGTCATCTTGCTGCACATCTTCGCGTTTCTCACAACGCGGCGACACGAAACCTACGTGTCATTCAACGCTTCCTCGCCAGCGTGATCCCGTCCCCGATCGGCACCAGCGCCCCGTCCACGCGCTCATCCGTGCACGCCCGCTCGTTGACCCGGCGGATCGTCTCGGTCGCGGTGTCCGCGTGCGACGGGTCTGCCACCTTGCCGTCCCACAGCGTGTTGTCGATCGCGATCAGCCCGCCGGGGCGGACCAAGTCGACCGCTCGCTCGTAGTAGTCCGGGTACGCGACCTTGTCGGCGTCGATAAAGATCAGGTCGAACGACTCGGCGTGCCCGCCGGCGAGCATCGCGTCCATCTCGTTCAACGCCGGCCCCAGTCGAAGCTCGATCCGATCCGCCACCCCCGCCTCGGCCCACGCCTCCCGCGCCAGCGCCGTGAATTCCTCGCTCACATCCAGGCACACCAACTGGGCCTGCGGTCGGTGCAGGGCGATCCACAACGCCGAGTACCCCGTGAACGTCCCGACCTCCAAGTACCGCCCCGCGCCGACCAGCCCGGCCAGCAGCGCCATCAGCCGGCCCTGCTCGGGCGCACTCAGCATCCCCGCCGGCGCGACCTCCGCCCGCGTCCGCTCGCGCAATCGCCGCAGGTGCTCCGGCTCCCGAGCCACGACATCGATGATGTAACGCTGATGCGCTTCGTCGAACAGGTAAGACGTGTCGGACATCCGAGCAGCCTAACGGCCCGCGGGGCGATCGCGCTAACCGCCCCGACCGTCATGGGCCCATCGGTGCGCGGATCGGCGTCACCGGTTCGCGGATCGCAACCTATTCGACCCGCTCGAACGCCACGAGCCGCACCGGCGTATCCGCGTCCCGCAGGCCCGATCGATCGAACACCGCGATGTAGTGCGCCTGCTCGGTCGGCCCGAGGTTGTACGCCCCGGACTCGTACCCTCGGATCACGACGTACGCCGTGAACACGTCGGAACGCGTGGTGAAGAGGTTGGCGAGGTGCTGGAAGCGGGCGAGGCGTTCGCGCGGGCCGTCGGCCGCGCCGTGACGGATCATGTCGATCGGTGTCGCGAGCCCAGCCAGATACGCCTGCACCTCCGGGAGCGGCAGCACGTCGTAGCGGTCATAGCTGCGTGCGGTGCCGGCGGTGACCAGGTCGTAGGTCATCGCGTCGGTCGCGTCCACGGCCAGCGCGGTGCCGCTGCCGTCCGCGGCGTCGCCATCCAGGCCGACCGCTTGTATCGCGCCGTTGCCGGCCGAGAGATTGACATCTGTCACGTACGTGCCGGCATCCGACGTGTTGTCGTTCACGAAGATCAGCTCACCGATCGAACCAATCCCCGGCGTGGTCGACATCGATCCCAAGATCGATCCGGGGTAGTTGTTGGCGGTCGTCCGAACGCCGGGGTAGTCGCGGTACGCGGCGATCGAGCGGAACAGCCCCTCGGCGTCGTCGAGGTCCTCGGGCAGGGGCGTCGCCAGAGCCGCGAGGAAGGCCGGGGCCGTGTTGATGTTCATCACGCCGGGCACAAACCGCTCGGGGATGTCGGTGACCTGAGCGGTGGGGTCGCTGGCCTCGTCCGCGCCATCGGCGTCGTTGTCGCGGTCGTCGTTCAGCGGGTCGTAGATCGTGAACCGATCGAAGAGCAGCGCCGCGTGCGGAACGCCGTTGCCCGCACCGTCGAGATCGACCACGGTGGCGTCGGGGCTGATGTCGAGATAGGCGTAGCGTTGCCAGGTCGGGTAGTTGCCGATGAAGGCGGGGGGCGTGGCGTGGTCGACCAGCGCTTGGGTCAGCCGATCGTTGAGCGTGGTGGTATTGCCGCCGCTGGTGGTGAAGTTGAGCATGAACACCGAGCCGATGTCCGAGACGTGCAGGAACGGATGGTCCGGCACGCTCAGAGCGAAGCGGAAGTCGAAGACTTCATTGAGATTCACGTTCAGGGCGGCGGCTCCCGCCGTGGCATCGATGGCGCCGCTGGCGGCGACCGCGAGGGCCTTGACGTCTTCGCCCAACGCGTCCACGGTGTTGCCTGACACGCTGTTGTAGGTCGAGCCGCGGTTCGATTCATCGCGGGTAACGGTTGTCGACGCTCCTTCTTGGGGCGTGTTGTTGTTTCGGCCGGTCGAGTTGAAGTTGGTCAGGTAGTACAGGCCGCGTCCATCGCGGGAGACCGAATGCATGACGTGCGAGTCGAACTGTGCGGTGGGGATCTCACCCGGGTAGTCGACGATGGTTTGCTCGGGGTGCACGGCCGTGGCCGGGGTCGACCAAGGGACGACGAGTTCGTCGTAAGTGACGAACCCACCGCCCGCTTCCTCGACCTGCAGCCGAATCGTGACGGCTCCGCCGCTCGCATCGAACGGGATGTCAGAGCCCGACAACTCGGTGGAGTCGGGAGGGGTCAGGCCGAGGTCGCTCTGCAGGTCCGCGCCGTCGCCACCTTCATCTACCGGTGTGTCGGGGTTGCGGTAGACGACGTGTTGGTCGTCGGTCTCGTTGGTAGCGGGGTCGATGTCGGCTGGGGCTTCGAGGGTGATGCCGAGCCCGTTGAGGCTGTAGGTCGCCACGACGCTGCCGCCTTGCTCGATCTCGATCTGGAGGTTCAGCACGTCGAGGTCGATCGCCCGGTCGTGGGGGTTGCCAAGCTCGATGGCGATGGCTTCGGAGCTGTTGTTCTGGAGGGTCCAGGTCTCGAACAGGCCATCGACCGGGGGCGTGGGGGGCAGGTTGGGGTCGCCGAGTAGGTCTTCATTGAGGTAGCCGGCCTGGAGGAACACTTCTCGGAGGTAAGGCAGGCGTTCGAGGCCGTAATAGGTAACGCCACCGGTGGTCCGAGAGGTCACGACCTCGGACGTGCCGGCGGGTTCCTTGTCCATCGCGTCGATGATCGACACGGCCAACTGGGCGGCGTTGGCGTCGGCTTGGGCCTGGGTGCCGCCGAGGTAGTGGTTGCCGCCGCTGTCGGTCATGCGAAAGACCTGCTGGATCCCCGTGTTCGTATCGCTGTAGATCTCATTGAGGCGGTTGGTTTGGTTGTACGTCCCCGCTCCCCAGTCGAACTCGCCCAGCAGCAGGCTGAACTTGCTGTTGACGTCGTTGACCGTTGATTGCGTGTCGCCGATTCGCACCGTCGCAACATCTTGAGCGAGGAACGACGTATTGGGGATCATCGTGTCCACGCCGCTGTAGGTCGTGAGCATCTGGCGGATCGCGGGAAACCTGCGGTTGGCGTAGGTGACGCTATCGAGCCCGCCCTGGAAATACGAAGCAAGGGCTTCTTCGTCGCTGCCAATCGACCCAGTGGCCTCATAGGCGATCTCGGCGGCGCGGATCTGCCCGGACGCGAGGCTGGCGGTGTCGGCCAAGAAGATGTTGTCGATTCCCGAGGCGCCGGCCGTGTCGTCGTTGCGGGTCAGGGTGACGAGATCACCCTCAAGCGACGTGTCGTTGCCCGAGCCGTTGATGCCGTTCTCGAAGCGCAGCTCGATCTCGTCGGCGGGGCCGTACTTGTTCGTCGCCGAGCCGTAGTGGATCGTCCCCGAATCGGCGTTGAGATAGTTCCCGAGTCGGCCGGTGTTGATGAACATGGCGGACGGGCCGGAGGCATTCAACCCGCTGGGAAGCAGGTCTGGATTGAGCTGCGGATTATCGGTTGTTCCGCCCACACCCAGCCCCAGTTCGTAGAACTCATCGTTGGGTGGAGACAGCTGTGCAACGGCGGCACCGCGCGTACTCATCCATGCGTTGAGGTCGTCATCGATCGAGCCCGCGTAGGCATCGGGTGTTGCACCTGCAAGGAGGTTGAAGCCGCCGCTGTTGTTGAGGGCGCGAGCCGCAAGGCGGGCAAGGTCGAAGTCGCTGGCGAAGTAGCCACGGGGGCGGCGTTGATTGTTGTCGGCTGGGTTATCGACGTCGAAGGCGTTGAAGTCATTGAACCCGTCGCTAAGAAACGATGCGGCGTTGACGTTGAGCAGCGACGAGTTGTCGATGATCCGAGCGGCCATCACGTACTCGGTCGTGCCGACGCGGCGGATCGGGGCGTACAGCCAGCGGGCGTCGGGGACGCCATCGCGATCGGCGTCTGCGCCGAGGCGTTCCCAGTTCGCAGAGATCTCGTGGGACAGGTCGGTGCCGCTGGTGGCGAGGACGCGGACGTTGGTATTTAGCGGCGCGAGATCGGCGAGAGTCGTCCCGGTGCCGAGCTCAACGCTGTAGAGGCCCGGAACGGTTTCCGTGCCGCCCTGAGCGGGGAGGACGATGTACTCCTCATCGCCGGTGCCGAAGGTGATGGGGTCGAGCAGGCTGGTCAGGTGCGGCCAGACCGACAGCGTCGGGTTTCCGTAGCTGGTGCCGGTCGGGTCGTCGTCGTGGAAGCGGGGGGTGGTGGCGGCGAGCCACATGTCGTCGAGGTCGCCGGGGGTGGTGGGGTTGGTGTATGGATAGTCGATCGACTCGTCGCCCAGCAGGTCGCCGTCTTCATCGTCGCGCGAGAGGAAGTGGGCGTCGCCCGAGCCATCGATCTCGAGGATGTCGTCTTTGAGGGCGGTCTGGATCTGGCGGAGGGATGCGGCGACGACGGCGTCGATGTCGCCGGACTCGAACTCGACCTGTTCGATCGAGAAGCGGTCGACGCGGGCGACCTGCAGGTACGTCGCGCCCATCACGGTCATCAGCACGATGGAGACGATGACCAAGAGCAGCACCGAGCCGCGCTGGCGGCGAGCGCGCCGGGCGAGGGGCGCGGTCATGCGGCCGGCGGCGCGGCGGGCGTCGGGCTGGCGATGGGCGGTGCACTTCATAGGAACGCTCCGAGAGTCGTTGAGCGGGCAGGGCGGCGGCGATTAGCCGGGCACGCGGTAGATCACTTCGACGAGCCGGCCGGGGTGGGGCACGTCGTTGTCGTTTCTGAAGTCGCCGTCGCCGTCCTTATCGACGCCGTAGTCGTTGTCGACCTGGCGATCGGACACGCGGCCGGCGGCGTCGTGGATGCGGTAGCGGATGCGGATGAGGTCCGGCCAGGACTGCGGCTCGTCGTGTCGCCAGGCCCAGATGAGATCGGCGTGGTTGGGCAGGGTGCTTAATGGCGATGGCGTCGTTGGGCCGGTCGTTGAGATCGGAAAGGGCGTCGTGCCTCGACGCAAAATCGGCAGCTGAGGCTGATCGGCAAGGGCCACGTCGGTTTTGAGCGGCGGCACGATGAGGTCGCCGCTGGCGTCGTAGCTGTTGTACCAGCGGATGTTGCCGTCCGAGTCGAGGTCGATTCGGTTGTCGAACGTCGCGGGAATGTTAGTCGGGTCGTCGTCGTCGTCGTAGTCGCCGGCGAAGTGGACCTCGAAGTCGGAGACGCCGGCGGCGAGATAAGGGTGCATCTGGGCTTGCTGCCAGGCTTCGACTAGGCGGGCGGGGTTGCCGGCGGCGTCGTGCGGTCGAGGGTTGACCCAGAGGCGATCGAACGTGTATCCGAGGCGGGCGGCACGCTCGGCATAGGCGCTGTTGTCGGCGGCAACGAGGGGGTCTAGCTCGGCGTTGAGTGGTCCGGTGGCCGCATATCCCGCGCCTGTGTCGGCGACGTGGAAAAGTTCGTCGACGCGAGCCGGGACGATGTCCGTAAGTCCATGGTGAAGTAGGGCCGGCGACGGTGCCTCGGCCGGCAACGTCCCAAGCACGGGGTCATCAGAGAAAGCCAGCCGTCCGTTGTAATCGAGTCGATAGGTGCCAGTGTCAGCGGAGTAATTGGAGCCGCCTGGCCCGTCGGAGAGGCCGGTCGAATTGACGGAACCGATGATTTCGGTTCGGACGGCATCGACGCGGAGATCGTCTGTGGCGTTGTAGACCGTGTCACTAGCCGGAAGTTCGGAGGCCACTGACTCGGCGGTGAGCCCGTCGGGCCCGCTGCCGGCGCCAAACTCGCTGAAATAAAGTGCCTGTCGACCAAGCACCCACTGGTTCGCGGGGCGGTTGTAGAAGTCGTAGTCGGTGGCGCCGGGATTGTCGTTCGCCGCGTCGCCGGCGTCGTTGGTCGGGACGACATGGCCGTACCAGATCCGGGCGGCGCCGATGGGCGTGTCATTGCCGATTGATTCGTCGTTTTGCGGAGTGATGGAACGTTCGCCATCGTAGAGGTTGCGGAGGAAGACGAGTTGATCGGAGCGGATGTCGGCGTCGCCGTCGCCATCGGAGTCGTCGGGGAAGAAGGCGATGCCGCGTTCGCCGGCGTCGTAGTAGACCTCGTTCGATTCGTTGATGTTGGCCGGGACCGGGTAGGTCATGTTGGTGTGGGCACCGCTGACCGACTGCGGATTCTGGATCTGGTTGTGGGCGATCATCAAGAAGCCGACGCGGTTGGCTTCGGTGATGGCTTGGGGGCCCGTAGGGGGAGGCGTCGTGACGTTGCGGTCGTCGTTGGGGGCACCAACCAGTGAGTTGCGGAGGACTACTTCGCCCGAGTTGGCGCCGAAGTCGGCGGCGAGCTGGGTGTTGATCGTGTTGGACTGCTGCAGGATGCGGGAGGTGCCGGCGCCGAGGTTGACGGCGCGGACCGACTGCTGGAACAGGATGTTGATCATGAGCAGCATGACACTCGCGATCGAGATCGCGACGATGAGCTCCATGAGGGTGAAGGCGTGTTGACGGGGGGTAGCGGTCATGAAGCGGCTCCTCTAAGGACGGACGGCCTCGGAGGCATCGAAGATGGCGATGAGGGGAGACGGGGCGTCTTCAGGTCGTTCCGCGGTGCCCGGCGAGAAGGGGCGGGGCGAGAGCCAGAGCGCATCGGGGTCGCCCACATTGGCGTCGGGCTCGATCTGGCCTGTCACGTCAACGGACGTCGTGGTCGAGTCGAGCACTTGGTAGGGCACGCCGTTGCTATCCATGAACAGGTCACCTGCGATCAGCAGACGATTGCCGTTGCTGTCGTTGTTGGGTAGATCGAACGTGCCCACGTTTGTGGTGCTGTTGAAGGAAGGCGCGGCCGTGAGTGCGACTCGGAGCATGCCGGGATAGGTGTCTTCCGAGTCTTCCCCGCCGGCCGGCGTGGACCATTCGCCGTCGCTGGCCCAGCCACCGCCAAAGCTCTTGCCCGAGCTGTAGGTGATGTCGGGGTCGAACTCGGTGCGGCGCAGCAGCGCGACGGTCAGTTCCCACTCGTTGGCGGCGATCGAAGCGGAATCATTCAAGGGCCGGACAAACGGGACCCAGATGTAGCGCCGATCTTCGGGAGCCACGCTGTTGTTCGGGTTGCCGCCGAACGTTCGCATCGGCATCTCGAAGTCGTTGATGGTGGTGTCAAGATCGTCCAGAAGCGGCTGGATGCGATGCGGTTCGTCTCGGCCGTTGGAGTAGGAGGCGCCAATGGCGAGGATGGTCACGGGCGAGTTGCTCGGCGCTGTTGAATCAAGGTCCGCGGTGTGGCTGAGGGTCATCGTCTTGGCGATCGCCTCGGCGGAGGTCTCGGCGGCGCGGTCGTCGACGCCGCGGGTGGCTTCGCGTTGGAGGGTGATGGCGGTGGGGAAGATGGAGGCGACGGCGACGAAGGCGATGACGAAGATGCCCATCGAGACCATGACCTCGATGAGGTTGAAGCCGGGGGCGAGCGTCGCGGATCGGGGGGCGTGAGTCGTCATGGCCGGGGTGCGGGCGGCGGGGCGTGGGAGGGGGCGGGAGGGGGAGTCAGCGTTGCTCGGTCTCGCGGAAGGCGACGCCGGAGGTGGGTGAGAAGAAGACGGCCTTGCCGTTTTCGGTGAGCCACTCGGCCATCTCCGGGCCGGTCGTGGCGGTGGCGGGCCAGTCGAAGCCGGCGCCACGGAAGTCGGATTTGTCGTAGACGATGACCGCGACGACCGTCTCGATCTCCTCGAACGGCAGGACGGCGCGGTTGAGGTTGGTGTTGAAGGCGACGGTCGCGTCGTATTGGCCGGAGGCGGGGTCGAACTCATCGACGTCGTAGGTGGGGGAGCCGACGCCGGGGGTCTGTCGTCTCGATGAGAGCCACGTGCCGGGGCCCGTGCGTTCGACATCGACGTGTTCGTTGAGTCCGCGGTCGCGCCTATGGTCGCCGTCGTAGTACAGGACGCGGTTGCGGGATCGGTCGACTTCGTCGGGGGTGCCGTTGAGCAGCGGGATGCCGGAGACGATCCCGCCCGAGGGGGAGAACCAGACCGCGAAGGGCGGGGGGATCAGACGCGTGGTCGCCGAGCCGGAGAGCCGGACCGGGTACACGTTGTTGTGCGTGCCGTCGTCCGGGGCGCGGATGACGCCGACGACGCCGGTGTTGGGGTCGAGTTGGATGGGCTCTCGTCCAAGGACGTCCGTGAAGCCGTTGAGGATGATGGGGTCGTAGATGGACTCAAGGAAGTCGTGGTTGGCGTCGGTGAGCAGGCGGGCGTCGAGGCCGCCGGAGCCGGCGTTCTCGACGATGCGGATGAGGCTGTCGGGGGTGAAGAGGGCGGCGGTACCGGAGTAGTCGGCTTCGGTGCCGAGGGTGGTGTCCAGCGGTCGCTTGGACTTATTGCGGGTGGCGTAAGCGCGGGTGGCCATGGTGGCGGCCTGGACCGTGTTGACGCCGTTGGAGGCCGCGAGGTCGCGGGTCATGGCCCCGAGGAAGGGGAAGGTAATCGCCGAGGCGATGATGATGATCGACAGCACGACGAGCAGCTCGATCAGGGTGAAGGCGTGGCGTTGGTGGCGGAGGGAGGAGCCCAGCATCAGTTGTCTCCCTTGCCGATCGAGTCGCTGTAGAGGTTGTCCTCAGCGGCGGCCTGCTCGGCGGCGGACCCGTTGACGTCGCCGAAATCGCGGTCGGGGCCGGCGGAGACGAACACGGGGGCGGGGCTTTTGGGGACGAAGCTGCCGCCGCCGGCGGCCTGCATGTCGCCGCGCTGCTCGAGAAAGTTGTCGTCGTTGTCGCTATCGCGATGGGAGACGAAGGCGGCGTAGACGATGGGGGTGCCCCAGGGGTCGGTCACTTCGGCGAACCCGTCGCCGTCGGTGTCGACGATGTTGTTGTTATCCACGCTTCGCCAGAGGGAGCGCGATTCATCCCGCTGGTCGACGAGAGCGATGAAGCGTTCGATGAAATGTTCGGGGTAGCCGTCGGGGTGACCATTTTTGGATGGGAGGTCGTCCGGTGACGGCTCAGTGGGGTTGGTCGCGGGCAGCACGAGGGAGGTAGATCCCCAGTCGGTGGGTTGGAAAAACCGCGCGAGTGTCGTGCCGTTGCTGGCGTCGTAGTCGTCCGCGGAGTCGTCGAGGTGGAACACCCGAAGGCCAGTGGCCGATTCGTAGGTCACCTCAGCCGCCTTAAGTGCGTTGAGCGCGGCCTGGGCCTGCGAGGACTTTGCCGTGTCATAAGCCAGCGAGAAAACAGGGATGGCTAGACCGACCAGCAGAGTGATGATGCCGATCGCGACGAGGATCTCGATGAGGCTGAATCCTCGTTCGCAGGCGGGTCGGATTGGGTTCTTGCGAGCCATGTGGGCGCCCTGTGTGATAGAAACGGTGCCAGGCGAGCGACTGCAGTGTATCGGGTGGCCGGTTGCTGGCCAATAGTCGCGTGATGAGTTATCGCAATCCTGATGTCTTGTAATTTTGAGCCATTTTTGACTCTATCAGACGGTTTTTTAGATGCAGATTCGATGCGACCGAAGCGTTTGCTCGGCGATCCTGTATCGAGTGGAAGACGGATCGTAGCAGACTTGTCGGATGGAGTCGGTGCGGCTACCGGGTTGCGCAGCGGCTTACCGACGGCTCGCAGAGGCACGCTAGAAACTCGCGCAGCCATCGCGGGCCTTCGGCGACGATCCACGCTGAGAGGTCATCAGTGGGCGTCAAAAGAGACCGGCCGTCCACGAGGAGGAGGCGTGGACGGCCGGTGGGGGTGGCTATTGATTTGGAACTCACGATCGCCCGCTTCTGCGATCGCTACTTTACCCATATTACCACTCGGCTAACGCGTGTCCAATACTTCATACGGATTGCAGATTAAGTATTTTCCCTACGCGTCTTTGCTCCCTGCCTCCGCTGGATGGGTGTGGATCGCGTTGGGGCGTCACGTCGGGCTAGGGTTGGGGCATGAGTGATTCGTTGGCGGCGGATCGTGCGGGCTCGGCCGATGCGTCGGCGGGGCGTCGGCCGGCGCTGGATCGGTTGCTGGCCAAGGCCCACGGCTTGCCGCGGACGCCCGGGGTTTACCTGATGAAAGACGCCAAGGGGGTGGTGGTCTACGTCGGGAAGGCGGCCCGGCTGAAGGATCGGGTGTCGAGCTATTTCCAGCCGGCGACGGACCTGGGTTTTAAGAAGCAGCCGATGTTGGAGGTGGTCGAGGATTTCGACACGCTGGACTGCGAGGGCGAGTGGGAGGCGTTGCTGACTGAGAACCGGCTGATCAAGGACCTGCACCCACGGTTCAACGTCCGGCTGATCGATGACAAGACCTTCCCGTACCTGGTGGTGACGGTGCGGGACGAGTATCCGGGGGTGTTCATCACGCGAGAGCCGACGGCCGTGGAGTATCGCGGGGCCAAGACGTTCGGGCCATTCACGAGCGTGTATGCCCTGCGCGAGGCGATGCAGCTGCTGCAGCGGGCGTTCAAGTTCCGCACGTGCCACCTGGACATTCTGGAGGCCGACGAGAAGCGGCGGTACTTCCGGCCGTGCTTGCTGTACGCGATCAAGCAATGCACGGCACCGTGCGCCGACAAGATCGGCAAGCGGGCGTATCGCGAGGACGTGGACCGGTTTGTGCGGTTCCTCGGGAGCAAGCGGTCGGCGATGCTGCGGGAGATGCGGGGGGAGATGGCCCAGGCGTCGGCGGACTTGGAATTTGAGAAGGCGGCGGCGATCCGCGATCAGATCAAGGCGATCGAGAAGCTCGACGAGCGCGGCGAGAAGCGCGACGGCTGGCAGCCCGAGAGCGAGATCAGCTACCAGGACCCCGAGAAGGCCGCTCGCAGCCTGCAGAAGACGCTTGGGCTGGAGGAGCCGATCCGCTGCATGGAGGCGATTGACATCGCCCACCTCCAGGGCAACGAGACGGTCGGCAGCAAGGTCTGCTTCGTCGACGGCAAGCCGCTGAAGAGCGAGTACCGACGGTACAAGATCCAGTCGGTCGCCAACGACGACTACATGGCGATCCGCGAGGTGGTGAGTCGGCGGTACCGCGAGGCGGGGCAGGGGCACGAGCTGTACCCGGACGTGATCCTGATCGACGGCGGGCTCGGTCAACTGCACGCGGCGATGGAGGTGTTCGACGACCTGGACGTGCGGCCGCCAATGGTGATCTCGCTGGCGAAGAAGGAGGAGTTGATTTTTACGCAGGCGCGGTCGGAGCCGATCAAGCTCGGCCGGGAGAACGCGGGGCTGAAGCTCTGCCAGGCGATCCGCGACGAGGCCCACCGGTTCGCCCAGGCTTATCACCACGTATTGCGGCGGAAGAAGGTGGTGGGGGAATGAGGCGGTGGACGTACGATGGTGTTATGCGACGGTATGAGCGATTTCGGGCTGGCTGGTGGATCGATGGGCGGGTGTTGGTGGCGGGGATATGCCTGACGATGTGCGGGGTGGTGGGTTCGGTGCGTGCGCAGGCGACGCAGCCGGCGGTGGAGAAGATTGAGGGGCTGGATGACGGGCCTGCGGGGCAGGAGGCTTCGGCGGTTGAGGATGCCGCGATAGGCGGCGACGCCCCGGGCGAGTCCGTGGCCGGCGATAAGCAACCGCCGGCGCTGCCGGAGGTGCGCGTTCGGCTGCAGGGCGTCAACTACAACGAGTCGATCCAGTTCGACGAGGCCGGGCACGAGCGGCACCGGCACAGCAACCTGAACGTGCAGATGCGGGTGGGGCTGGTCGAGGCCGAGGGCGTCGCCTCCTACGGGGGGCTCAAGGTCGAGTCGGCGGTGACCTCGGCGGGCGAGCGGCTCACCGCGCCGCATCAGCAGCGACAGCAGGCTCGTCACCCGGTCATGAATCACAACCGCTTCGGCGGCGGAGGCCAGGAGTTCCACGCCCACTGCCAGCTGACCGCGCCGACGCTGGCGGCAGACGCGATCGCCGAGCTGCGCGGGACGGTGACCTTGTTGATGGTTCGGGGCGAGGTCAAGCAGGCGGCCTTGCTGCCGATCGAGCTGTACGACGGCCGCCCGGTGCGGGTCGTGGGGATCGAGGGCGTGCGCGTGAAGGTCACTCGGTTGGCCGACCGCGGGATGGTGCGGGTGGAGTTTCCGCAGAGCGGTCCGCCTCTGGAGGGCGTGACGTTTCTCGATGAGCATCGGCAGGTCATGCCGCAGGTGCCGTCGCGCAGCAGCGGTTCGAGCGGCGATCGGGTGCACCAGGACTATCCGGTCCGGCTGCCGGACGGGGGCGGCGTGCTGCTGCGATGGCGGAGCGCGGTCGAGGAGGTCGAGGTGCCGTTCGTGGTGACGGACATCCCGCTGCCCGGCCATCGGGGTGGGGCGATGGAGCTGTCGGTTGTGGCTAAGCCGCTGGGCGGTGGTGCCGACCCGCTGGCGGGGCTGGAGTTGCTGGAGGTAGAGGTCGTGGAGGAGAACTGACCGGCGGGGTGGGTTACGCCGGGTAGGCGTGCGGCCGCTGGCGGCGTTCGGGGCCGGCGTACGCCGAGTTGGGGGCGTGGCGTCGGCACGAGACGCGGACGGCCCCGGCGGCCAGGGCGTAGGTCAGCCCGGCGAGGCCGACACCAGAGACGGCGAGGATCGGCTCGGTGATGTCCGGGAGGGTTCCGGCGATCGCCCAGCCGACGGCTTCGACGCCGATCGCCAGTGAGATCACCTCGGCGACGAGTCGCGGCAGGCGGTTACGCAACCCGCGTTGCAACCGTGGCAGCGCGAGCCACGAGGCGGCGACGGCGTAGACCAGCGTGGCGGCCAGCAAGACACCCATACCCTCGTCGTAGGGCAGCAGGAAGTGCCGGGCGAACGGCACGACATTGACGCCGCCGCGCAGGCCCAGCCCCCAGTCGGCCAGCCAGGCGTAGACGAGGAAGACGGTGGCGAGCGCCGCCACGACCGACGCGAGACGCAGCCGACGCGGGTGGGCACGCCAATCGGCCAGGCGGTTGAGCAGGACGTGCCGGGCGGCGGCCGAGCGGGTGTAGGCGAGGAACGCGAGCCGGCGGAAACGGTCGACGATCAGCGGGCCGAACGTCGCGGCCAGCGCGCCGGGTCCGGCGTTGAGCAGCCAGTCGCTCAGCGACGGCACCCGCATCGGCGCCAAGGCCTGCATCGACTCGAGCGCCCAACTCAGCGAAGCGATCGTCGCGACCGACACGCCGACGTGCAGCGGCCAGCCGGATTCCCACGCGGGCATCGGGCCTCGCGTCGACACGATGCGATCTCGGCGTCGCCGGCGCTCACGCAGCGCCTCGCGCAGCAGCAGGCCCAGCGGCAGGTAGAGCAGGGCGTTGGCAGCGATGTCGACCGCGTCGGTCCGCGACCAGTCGGCCCGGACGGCCGGCGTCGACAGCGCGGCCCAGACCGCCGGCCACGCCCCGCCGTGACGCTCGGCGTAGCTCGCCACGTCGAACCGCATCGGCAGCAGCGACCCCCAGATCACGACCGCGCCGACCGCGATCGCCAGGGCCGTCGGCGTCGCCCAGATCGGCATCCGCCAGCCACGGTCGTGCCCGCGCGTGTTGTCCGTCGCCTCCCGTTGCACGGCCCAAGCCTACGACACGGCGCCCGCGTCCGCGGCGCGATCTGCGATCAGGCCCGGCGGCCCACCCCGCTTATTTGCTGCAGTCGCTACGACCGGCGCGGCCGAGCGCGTAACGTATGGCAATGTCTCGGGACGCCGCCGAAGCCACGCCTGCGATCGACGCCGAGCCCTGGTACGGCAAGGGGCTGTCGTTCACCTGCACCCAGTGCGGCAACTGCTGCACCGGCCCGAGCGGCTTCGTGCGATTTACCAACGCTGAGGCGAAGGCCATGGCCGATCGGCTCGGGCTCACGGTGGCGGACTTTCGCAAGCGGTACACCCGCCAGGTCGCGGGCCGGCCGTCGCTGACGGAGATCAAGCGTGGCCGGGACTACGACTGCGTCTTCCTCACGCGCGACGAACACGGCAAGGCCGGCTGCTCGATCTACGAGGTCCGGCCGAAGCAGTGCCGGACGTGGCCGTTCTGGCCGGAGAACATCGGCTCGCCGCGCGAGTGGGCCGACGCGGGCGCGACGTGCCCGGGCATGCAGAACGGCGGGAAGTTCTACCCGGCCGAGCAGGTGCGGATCATCTGCGACTCCAACGACCCGTGAGCCCGACGTGTACGCCGCACCCACCACCCCCGAGCTCTGGGACGCCTGGCACGCCGCCGCCGGTGACGCCGAGGTGGTCGGCGCGATCGACGCGGTGCACGCGCGGATCGCCAAGGCGGTCGACGATCGCCGGCCACGCTGCGATCAGTCCGGGCGGTGCTGCCGGTTCGGCGACTACGGGCACGACCTGTTTCTCACCGGCCTGGAGATCGCCGTCTTCCTGCGTCGCGTCGAGGCGAACCCGCCGATCGCTCCGCCGCCGTCTGACGGGAGGATCGCGCTGCCTCAGTGGAGCGATGACCGGGTGTGCCCGTACATGGTCGATCGCGGCTGCTCGATGCACGAGGTTCGGCCGTCGGGCTGCCGGGTGTTCTTCTGCGAGCCGGGCACCGAGGACTGGCAGCAATCGCTCTACGAGGAAGTCCTCGGCGAACTGCGTCGGATTCACGACAAGCACGGCCTGCCGTATCGCTACATGGAGTGGCTGGACGGGCTGGCGGCGGCACGCTCGCGCGTCTGACCCTGGCGTCATGTCTTGGCGGGCGGCTCGATCTCAAGATCGCGGCAGATCTTGCGGCACAGGAAGTCGTTGACCTCCCGGTGCCTGGGGATCGTGGTGCTCCGCCCCGCTTGGCGGTTGACGTAGATCGTGTGGTTGCCGCCCTCGCGCTTGAACTCGCAGCCTTGAGCCTCAAGGTGCCGAAGCAACGCCTGCAGTTTCACCCGGCGCCCAACTCGAAGGGTTCGCGGATCACCGATTCGCCGCCGATCTTCTCCTCAGCCAGCTCGCGATTGGCTTCGAGCACCAATTCGACGGCCTCACGCAGGTTGGCCCGGGCCTCGTCGAGTGTCTCTGCCTGCGTGTTTGCGCCCGGCAGTTCTTCGACCCAGGCGATGTAGCCTTCCGGGACGGCCTTGAACACGGCGGTCAAGGTTGAAGAGGTCATCGCGTTGCTCCTAGACCCCGCGGCCGGTGAGTTCGCCGACGAGCGGTTCGGCCGGGTGGCCGTTGAGCGAGTCGTCGGCGTCGAGGATGCCGTCAGCGGGGTCGTCGATGCCGACGCGCGGCGCGTCCGCTTGAGCCTTGGCGGCGTTGTGGGCCCGCTTGGCTTGGGCGATGTCGTCGAGCAGCTGGAGGCCGTCGAGCACTTCCATCTTGCCGTCGTGGTCCTCGGCGACGAGGGTGCAGGACTCGACCCAGTCGCCGCAGTTCCAGTACTCGATGCCGTCGACGACGGTGTGCTCGGCCTTGTGGATGTGGCCGCAGACCACGCCGTCGGTGCCCTCGCGCTTGGCCTCGGCGATGAGCGTCTCCTCGAAGCGGGAGATGAAGGTGCACGCGTGCTTGACCTTCATCTTGAGGTACTTGCTGAGCGACCAGTACTTGTAGCCCATCGACGCGCGGCCGAAGTTGTAGACCCGGTTGAAGCGGAGCAGCCACTCGTAGGCCAGGCCGCCGAAGGCAGAGAGAATCGGGTGGTGCTTGACGACGAGGTCGTACTGGTCGCCGTGGGTGACGAGGAGCTTGCGGCCGTCGGCGGTGGTGTGGATGTCGCGGAGCTTGAGCTGGACCTTGCCGAACTCCATGCCGTCGAACTGGCGGGCGCCGTTGTCGTGGTTGCCGGGGATGAAGACGACCTTGGTGCCGCGCTCGGCGAGCTTGAGGACGCGTCGGATGACCTCGTTGTGGCTCTTGGGCCAGTGCCACTTGCGCTTGAGCCGCCACATGTCGACGATGTCGCCGACGAGGTAGAGCGTGTCGCAGCGGACGTGCTTGAGCAGCCGGCTGGCCTGCTTGGCGTGCGAGCCGGTGGAGCCCAGGTGGACGTCGCTCAGGAACAGCGTGCGGTAGTGGACCTTCATGGGGCTTCCGCGAGGCGTGGCCGGGACGGTACCGGATTATCGGCCGTTGGCCGTGAGAGGATTCGTGAATCCCGGCACTTAACCCAACTCTGACACAAAGCCCACGCTTTGCCAAGCACGTGGTCGTGAATCGCCGTTTTCACCGCCGCCGGGCGGTGGGTCAGGGGTTGACCTCGAGCAGTTCGACCTCGAAGACGAGGGTCGCGTTGGGCGGGATCTGGCCGCTGCCCTGCGGGCCGTAGGCCAGGCCGGGCGGGACGAAGAGCTTGATCTTGCCGCCGGGCTTGATGAGCTGCAGGCCCTCGTTCCAGCCCTGGATGACGCCGCCTAGCCGGAAGGTAGCGGGCTCGCCGCGGGCGTAGGAGCTGTCGAACTCGGTGCCGTCGACGAGCGTGCCGCGGTACTGGACGACGACGGTGTCGCCCATCGCCGGGGCCTCGCCTTCGCCCTCGGCCTCGATGGTGTACTGCAGGCCGGAGTCGCTGACCTCGACGCCTTCCTTCTCGCGGTTCTCGGCCAGGAACTGCTGCCCGGCCTGGGTGTTCTGGATCATCTGCGCCTGCTGGCTCATCGCCTGGTTGACTTGGCGGAGGCGCTCCTCGAGGAAGGCCTGGCGTGAGGCATCGCCTGCTTCCTTGGCGGCTTCGATCTCTTGCCCGAGGGCGTTGGCCTGGGCCTGCATCAGGCTGCGTTGGTAGACGACGAGATAGCCGGCGATCTGAGCGGGCGGGATGGCCGGGCCGTTTTGGGACAGCGAATCGACCACGCCGTCGGCGACGCGCTCGGCGTCGAGCTGCGACCCGCCCTGGCGGAGCAGCTGGCTGCCGAGCTGGAAGCCGAGCGAGTAGCTCAGGCCGTCGATCTGCTCGGCCTGGTCCGGCGTGCCGTCGGCGGGCTGGGTGGCGGGCGCCTCCGCGTTGTCATCCTGAGCCGCGGCGAGTGGGGCGATCAGCAGGGCGGACGCCGCCAACACGGGCGCCAGGCCTCTGACGAGGCGGGCGTCGGGGCGGGCACGGTGACCGGTGCGTTGGGGCATGGGGGGCTTTCGTGGGGGGAGATGATCGGGTACCGGACGGGGCGGTGATGATAGCGGGACCGTTGGACGGGCTGATACAACGTCGGCGATGTCGCTTGTGTTCGCCTATGGCTGCCTGATGGACCCTGCGGTGATGCAGGCCGTGTGTCCGGGGGCGGTGGCGTCGGCCCCAGCGGCAGACCCAGCCTGGGCGGCCGGCTCTCTGATCGGGTGGAAGCTCGCCTTTCCGGTCGAGAACGACCCGGACTGGGGCGGTGCCGTCGCGGCCGTCCGGCGAGCCGAGGGCGAGCGGGTCGAAGGCGTGCTCTGGTCCGTCGACGCGGCGGGCCTGGCTCGGCTCGACGACTACGAGGATGTCGAATCGCAGGTCTACCGGCGTGAGCGTTTGCCGGTCGCACGCCAGCTCGGCAACGCCCACTGGCCGCACAGTGTGCTGCCGTGGGTCTACCTGACCTTTCGCGCCGACGAGCACGTTGCGGACTCGCGGCCGTCGCCTGCCTACCTGGCCTCGCTGCGTCGTGGTGCCGCCTATTTCGGGCTGTCGGATAGATACCGGCGAATGCTCGACGAGCTGTCGCACGCGGACGGTTCATCGCCATGATCGTTATCGTGCGGCTTTGACCCGGAAGGAGCGCGCGATGCCTGCGATCACCATGTTCTTTGGCCTACTGTTCCTGCTGCTCGGCGGCGGGGTGTACGCCTATTTGGGCATCACGGTTGAAGAGGGCGACAAGGTCAGCCCGACGGCGCTGATCCCGGCGATCCCGGGCCTGCTGCTGCTGGTGCTGGGGCTCGCGGGGCTGGTCGCGTCGCTGCGGCCGCACGCGATGCACGGCGCCGCGCTTGTCGGGCTGCTGGCGCTGCTGGCCGGCGGCGGCAAGGCGGCGATGGACATGGCCAAGGCCGGCGGGCAGGTCGCCGAGCTGGCGCTGCCGGTGGCGACGTTGTCGTCGGCGCTGATGGGCATGCTCGGCTTCGTGTTTGTGCTCGTCTGCGTCAAGTCGTTCCTGTCCGCCAGGGCGAAGCGCAAGAAGCTTGCGGCCTCGGCGGCGGCGTCCGTCAGCGAGTAAGCGCAAGACCCCGACGACCTCTCACCCGCACCGCCGTGACCGATCTCGACCCTCGCCGCCGCGACGACCTGCCCGCGATCCTCGACGACGCCTGGGCCAGGCTGTTCCGTGGCGCGGCTTCGGGTCGGCACGCGTTTCACACGCCCACCTTCGCGACGATCGACGGCGAGGCGCCCGACGCCAGGGCCGTCGTTCTGCGCAAAGCCATCCGCGCCGAACGAGCGCTAGTTTGCCACACGGATGTCCGATCGCCCAAGGCGGCCCAACTCGCCGATCACCCGCGAGCGGTCTGGTGCTTCTACGACGCCGGGGCCAAGCTGCAGCTGCGGTGCCTCGGCCAGACCACCGTGCACGTCGACGACGCGCTGGCCGACGAGCGCTGGCAGGCG
>JBCCZA010000034.1:0-22541 GCA_039188455.1 Planctomycetota bacterium | reverse complement strand
TTCAAGCCCCGCACCAACCCCTACTCCTTCCAGGGCTTCGGCGAGGACGGCCTCAAGATGCTCGCCGCCGCCCGCGACGCCACCGGCCTGCCCATCGTCACCGAGGTCGTCACCACCGAGGACGTCGAGCTCGTCGCCCAGTACGCCGACTGCCTGCAGATCGGCACCCGCAACGCCCAGAACTTCAAGCTCCTCGAGGCCTGCGGCCGCCAGCCCAAGCCCGTCATGCTCAAGCGCGGCATGTCGATGACCATCGACGAATACCTCCAGGCCGCCGAGTACCTCCTCGCCCACGGCAACCCCAACGTCATCCTCTGCGAACGCGGCATCCGCACCTTCGAGAACCACACCCGTAACACCCTGCCCCTCGCGACCGTCCCCGAGCTGCACCGCCGCACCCACCTGCCGATCATCGTCGACCCGTCCCACGGCACCGGCCACGCCTACCTCGTCCCCGACATGGCCAAGGCCGCCATCGCCGCCGGCGCCGACGCCCTGATCATCGAGGTCCACCCCGTCCCCGAGCAGGCCAAGACCGACGGCGCCCAGACCATCTCCCCCGAGACGATGGGCGAGCTGATGCCGATCCTCGAAAAACTCGCCGCCGCGATCGATCGCACGTGCTTGAGTCCGGTGACGGTGTGAGATGATCTGGGTGCTCGAACGCGGTGTCTTCGATGACGACAAAGCCTTTGCATCGGCGGCGCGCGATGCCGGGCATCTTGTCCGATGGTGGGACGATGACTGGCTGACTTCGAAGAAGTGGCCACGCCTCGAAGACGAGGTTGTGGGCTTTCACGGAAGCCTTGGTAACGCCGCGTTCGTCCAAAGCGAAATAGACTGTAAGCCCGGTGCTTGGTGCGATGTCGATCGATTCTGTTGTTCGGCCTGGTATCCCGCTGCGAAGTCTTGGCTAGTCCATCGGACTTGGGAGATCCTGCCTGCTAGTGAATTCGTCGCCGACCCGGACCGAATATTCAAAAGCATCGGTGCCGAGGAAGCCTGCTTTGTCCGTCCCGACAGTCCGCTAAAACCATTCTCTGGCCGAGTCCTTCAACGCGATCGAATATCGCTGGAGGCGCTGGATCACGGCTTCTACTTCGACGACGACAATCTGCCGATCGTGGTGGCCCCCGTCCAAGCCATCAGCCAAGAGTGGCGATTTGTTGTGGTTGATCAACGCGTTGTCGCAAGCTCTGGCTATGACGCCGAATCGCGATCAACCACCGACGACGCTCGCATCGCACCAGCGCAAGGTTTCGCCGAAGAAATCGCTAGCGAGCTTCCCGCCCCAGATGCGGTATATGCGCTCGATATCTGCGAATGCAACGGCGAGTTCAAGCTTCTCGAACTCAACCCGTTCGGCGGCGCTGATCTCTACGGCTGCGATCTCACTTCGATTATCGACGCCATCGATAGAGCCAACTAAGCCACGATTAGGCTAACAAGCCCGCACGCGCCCAGCACCACCGCGATCACGCCGTTGGCAATGAAGAAGGCGGCGTCGAGGAGCTTGGGGTCGTGGCGGCGCTCGGCTCGCCAGACGATCGCGTGTTCGGTGACGAGCAGCCCGGCCGTCAGCGCGACGCCGATCAGCCAGGGCAGGACGCGTCCCTCAACTGGGTAGAGCGGCTGGCTGACGATCAGGCACGCCAGTGCCGCGAGGTGCATCGCTCGACTGACCCATAACGCCCCGCCCGTGCCCAGCGCGGCCGGCAGGCTGTGCAGGCCTTCTTGCTTGTCGAACTGCTCGTCGGCCGTCGCGTAGATCACGTCGAACCCCGCGACCCACAGCAAGACAAACCCCGCCAGCCACCAGACGCCCCGCCCCGCTTCGCTGACGACGTAGCCGGGATCGATCGCCAGCGCCGCGGCGACCGGGCTCATCGCCAGCGCGACACCTAGGACGACGTGGCAGAGCGCGGTGAACCGCTTGGCGTAGGCGTAGCCGGCGAGCCAGAGCAGGACGGGCACGCTCAGCCGGGCCGGCCACCAGTTGTCGCCGATCACGCCGAACCCGCCGCAGGCGACGACGAAGATGGCCGACGCCGCAGCCCCGGTCCACAGCACCGCGTTGGCCGAGACCCGCCCCGCCGGGATCGCCCGGCCGGCCGTGCGCGGGTTGCCCGCGTCGATCCGCCGGTCGGCCCAGCGGTTCATCGTCATCGCCACCGTCCGCGCCGACACCATGCACACCACCACCAGCCCGATCTCCCACCACGCCACCCCGAGCACCCCCGCCGGCCAGCTGACCGAGTCACGCCACCCCGCCGCCCACACCATCCCCAGCACCGCGAACGGCAGCGCAAACACCGAGTGCGCCAGCTTGATGTCCCCGGCGATCGCCCGCATGGACTCACTCAAGGACCGAGGCGCGTTGGGGGTTGCTTCACTCATGCGGGAGGATCAAGCCTACGCGGCCTCGTCTCGCGGCGTGCTTAGCTGCGACGCTACGCGTCACTGAAAGACTCAGCCGTCAAGGTCATCCCTTCAGCGACGCGTAGCGTCGCAGCTAATCACCCCCTACCTCAGTCCCCGTCTCCGCCGCGATCATCTCCGCCAACCCCTGCCGCAGCCGCCGCGTGATCTCCCCAACCCCGCCCCCCCCGGAAGCCCCAATCGCCTTCTGCTCCACGCCGCTCACCGGCAACACGAGCCACCCCGAGTTCGTCAGGAACACCTCGTCCGCATCAAGCAGATCCTCCACCGTCAGCATCTTCCGCTCGACGTCGATCCCCTCCCTCTCGGCCCATTCCATCACCGCCCCGCGCACCACCCCCGGCAAGACCGGCGCCCGAAGCGCCCCCTCGATCTCCTCCCCCCGCGCGATCGGCGTCATCAGCACCCCATCGCGCACGACGAACAGGTTGCTGATCGCCCCGCTGGCCAAGTGGTTCGTGACGTTCAGCCAGACCGCCTCGGCTGCTCCCGCCTCGGCCGCCTTGCGCAGCGAGCTCAGCCGCGACCAATAGTTCAGCGTCTTGTGCCCGGCGTGATCGTCGAAGGGGTTGGCCGCCGGCCCGTGGATGACGACCCGCACGCCCCGCTCGAAGTACGCCGGGTCGTACCCCGTCACCGGCGACGGCTCGACCAGAATTGTCCGCCCCGGCTTCGCCCCACTCTCCCCGTTAGACCGCAGCGTCACCGCCCCCGGCGTCACCGTCAGCCGCACCCGTGCCTCGGCCAGCCCGTTCTCCGACACGCACGCCTCCACGGCCGTCCGCAGCTGCCCCCGCAGCCCCGCCGCCTCCCCCGCGTGGGCCATGCCCAGCTCGATCATCGACCCCACGACTCGCTCCACGTGCCGATCCAGCCGCCACACGACCCCCTCGCCGCCGCCGCCGTCCGACCCCGCCAGCCCGCCCCCGCCTGGCCAGGCCCGCATCGTCGTGAACACCCCCACCGCGTGCTGCAGCCCCGCGTCGCCGGCCGAGACCGCCGCCTCGCCGGGCTCGACCATCGCCCCGTTCACCCACCACCGATACGTCGGCTCGCGCCGCGTTGTGCTGCCGGTATGATCCATCGGCCGAGTCTATCGACAACTCTCAACGGTCGGTCGCTTGGCTGATTTCGGGTCCACCGACGCATCGCCATGCCCGCACCGACACCGCCTGACGCTGAACCACTCGCGCCTGATGGCAAGCCGTCTTCCACGCCGAGCCCGAGAGCACGAGCGCTCACGCTAGCAATCGCGGTGTTGATTGCAGTCTGGTGGGTCTTCGGCATGGGGTACGCGAAGGTCCGCTCGGAGGCTTACCCCTCCCTGTTCATGCCCGGCTTTCCGGGCTCGGCTGGCCTAAAGGGCGGCGTTAGCGAACGGCCATCGCTCCGGGTGGCAGCGAAACTTGCCGCGGGATCGGAAGCCGAATATGCCTTGACCGACCTCCTGACCGATCTGCCCGTCCACGTGCGCGGCGTGGCGGCCTCGAAGTACGTCAAGCTGGCACGAAACGACGACGGGCGGACCGCCGTGGCGTCGATCGCGACCGGCCTCGACGAAACCCTGCGAACCTCGATCGCCGAGCAGACCGGTGTCGACATCTCAGAGATCCAGGAACTCGAACTGCGCGTCTATCGCCATCGCTACGACGTATTCGCTGACGACCCGGGACCCGAGGTCCTGCTCGAGTCCACGTTCTCGCTGGATTCGATGGCGGAGCCCGCCCCATCGCTCCGATCCCCGGAAACCACGCCGTGATGGAGCGGATTCACCGAACCATCGAGCTCACGCACTCGACATCGCCGACGTCTCTGGCGTTCTTCCGGGTGTTGCTGGCGAGCTACGCGCTGTTGTTCGTCTTGCCAATCGGCACGTCGCTGCCGGAGCTCTCAGCCTCACTCTTCCATCCGCCACCCGGCCTGCCGCGCCTGTTTGGCGGCTTCCCTTCCTCAGCGGCGGTCATCGTCGGGAACGTGATCGCAGCCTCGTTCGCCTTCATGCTGCTGATCGGATATCGCGCGCGGGCCACGGCCGTCGGGCTGACGCTTTCGCTGTTGACGCTGAACGCCTGGCAGTTCAGCGCGGGGAAGATCGACCACGGCATCCTGTTCGTCATGGCGCCGATGATGTTTGCTTGGTCGGGCTGGCACCGGACCTGGTCGGTCGGGAAGCCCGCAACGCCCGCCGACGCCTCGCAGCCCACGCTACTCGACGGACACGCGGGAAATCGCTGCGCCTTCCTGTTCGCGATGATGATCGGCCTGTCTATGGGCACCGCGGCGATCGCCAAGATCTACGGCGGTTGGTTCGATGTCGGCACTTCCTCCACGCTGGGTTATGCGATCCTCGTCAATTGGTACGACCAGCGGCCGGGGCTGTTGTTTGAGACGGCTCGGCAGACCATGGCCCCGTGGATGTGGGAAGCGATGGACTGGACGGCCGTGGCGTTCGAGCTCGCGGCGATGGTCGCGTTTCTCAGGCGGTCGTGGTGGCGATGGTGGCTGGTGGTGGCCGTGCTGTTCCACACGGGGGTCTGGGTGAAGTTTTCCATCGTGTTTGCCGCCAACCTCTTGGCCTACGCCGCGTTTGTCCGGTGGGATTCGTTCTGGCCGCTCGCGAGCCGAGACGACGCCGGCGATGACGCCAGCCGGACGCCGGCTTGGGTCTGGGCCTGGGCGATCGCGATCGCGGTGGTGGCCACGACGCACGCGTTGGTGGCACAGACCTCGCTCATGCGATCGCTGCCCCAGGAAGCCCGCGGCCTGATCTTCTGTGTCCCCGCTCTGGCGATCGCCGCCGGCTGGGCCCTGCGTCAACTGCTGGGGCTGTTCCCCCGACGCCACACGCCAGCAACGACCACCTCGGCTGGATGACGGCCTTCCCTTCCACGCCGCAAGTTGCTAAGGTACGCGGCTCCAAATTGCGAATCACCCAACACGACCCGAACATGAAACCCGACACCCACCCCCAGTACCGCCCCGTCGTCTTCCAGGACGTGCAGGCCAACGTCTCCTTCGTCACCCGCTCCACCGCCAAGACGAACCAGACCATCCAGTGGGAAGACGGCAACGAGTACCCGCTCGTCAAGGTCGATATCTCCGCCGCCTCGCACCCCTTCTTCACCGGCAAGCAGACCTTCGTCGACACCGCCGGTCGCGTCGAGAAGTTCCAGCGGAAGTTCTCGGGCAACTACTTCAAGAAGAAGGGCTAAGCCCAATCCACCGATCACCAACGCCACGCCGCCGAGCCTCGCCGCTCGGCGGTTTTTTTACGCCTCCCTCCCCAATAGCCGCGACAGGACTCGAACCTGCACTGGGGCGATTTTAAGTCGCCTGCCTCTGCCAATTGGGCTACGCGGCCGAACGCCACCTACCATACGGCAGACCATGACCGACGCGCCCGTCACCGCCATCCCGCCCGCCGCCTCGGCTCCAGCCCAGGATGAGGCCCAACCCGAGGCTGCATACGCGCTGCCTGAGGTCGACGTCGCGAATCACCCGGTTGTCTTCTTCGACGGGATGTGCGGGATGTGCAACTCGGCCGTGGATTTCGTCATGAAACGCGACCGGGCGGGGAAGTTCCGGTTCGCCACCCTGCAGGGCGGGCTCGCGAAGGCTGAGCTCGACGACGCGTTCGACGGCCCGCAGCCCGACTCGCTCGTGCTGATGGACGCCGCCGGGGTGCACGTCTACTCCACCGGCATCCTCCGCATCCTCCGCGACCTGCCCGCCCCGTGGTCGTGCCTGAGCGTCGGCCTGATCGTGCCCCGCCCGATCCGCGACGCCGTGTACCGATTCGTCGCCAAGCACCGCTACCGCGTCTTCGGCCGCAAGGACGCCTGCCGCATGCCGACGCCCGAAGAACGCGACCGCATCATCGACTAACCAGGCCCCATCGGACGGCTTAGGTCGTGTAGTCCGCGTTGATCGTCACGTACTCGCGTGACAGGTCGACGCCGGTCCACATCCCTTCCCACGACCCACGCCCCAGACCAATGTTGATGTACACCTGGTCGCCCGACATGCTCACCTCGAGTGCCTTGCGTTGAGATGCGTCCAGCTCGCAGGGCTGGCCGCCCTCGATCAAAGGCACCACAACACCGGCTACGCCAATCGACACCGACACACGTGCCGGGTCCAGCGGCACGCCCGCCTTACCGATCGCCATGATGAGTCGACCCCAGTTCGGGTCCGCCCCGTGCACCGCGCACTTCACCAGCGGCGAGTCGATCACCGACCGCGCAACCCGACCCGCCTCATCCTCATCGGCAGCACCCATAATCAACACCCGGATCAACCGGGTAACTCCCTCACCGTCCCACGCCAACTGATCGCACAACCCGTGGCTAACGGCAAGCAACCCTTCACCCAACTGCGGCGCCTTGGCCCGATCAGACTCACTGCTCGCCAGACACAGCACCATGTCGGACGTGCTCGTGTCGCTATCGATGCTTAACCGATTGAACGTCGTGGCGGCCGAGACCCCTACGGCTTCTCTCAGTGCGTCCGGCGACGCCGACGCATCCGTCGTGAGAAACCCCAGCATCGTCGCCATGTTGGGTGCGATCATGCCCGCGCCCTTCGCGATCCCACCAACTCTGACGCCGTCACCGGTCTGCTCGAACGCGTGCTTCGGCACGGTGTCCGTCGTCATGATCGCCCGCGCGCACGCCTCGTCCGCCTCGGGCCCACGGCCCAGCGCGGCGTACGCCGCGCCGATCCCGTGGATCACCTTGTCCAGCGGCAGCGGCTCGCCGATCACCCCCGTCGACGCCACCAGCACCGCCTCGGTCGCACACCCCACGTAGCTCGCCACCTCCGCGCACATCGCCAGCGCCGTCGCGTACCCCTCGCGCCCGGTCGCCACGTTGCTGATCCCCGAGTTGCACACGATCGCCTGCGCCCGCCCGCCGGTCTTCGCCAAGTGCTCCCGCGTCACCTTCACCGGCTCACCGGGGAACCGGCTCGTCGTGAACACCCCCGCCGCCGTGCAGACGTGATCCGCCACGATCAGCGCCAAATCCGGCTTGCCCGACTCCTTGATCCCGCACGCCACCCCCGACGCCCGGAATCCCCGCGGCGCCGTGATACTCGGCGGACTGCCCACAACCTTCGGCATCGCCGCACTCTACCGAAACACGCCCCATCCACTATCATCGCGCCCCGGCAGGACGCCGACGACACCCACGGTCGCCCCGTCACCCCCAACCGATTCCCCCCACCGAAACCCACCCCCGAGGAGGCCCACGATGCCCATCGCCGACTACGCGACCTATTGCAAGATGCTCGACAACGCCTACGAGCACCAGTTCGCCTACCCCGCCATCAACGTCTCCTCGATGGTCACCGCCAACGCCGCCCTCAAGGCCTTCGCCGACCTCGACTCCGACGGCATCATTCAGGTCTCCACCGGCGGCGGGAAGTTCGCCTCCGGCCTGGTCAACGGCGACATGGTCATGGGCGCCATCTCTCTCGCCGAGCACATCCACCGCGTCGCCGCCAACCTCAAGATCAACGTCGCCCTCCACACCGACCACTGCCAGCCCGGCAACGTCGATGACTTCCTCATCCCCCTCATCGAGGAATCCGAGAAGCGCGTCGCCGAGGGCAAGCTCCCCCTCTACCAGTCGCACATGCTCGACGCCTCCATCCTCCCCGTGAAGGAGAACATGGACCTGGCCGTGCCCCTGCTCGAGCGGATGACCAAGGTCGGCCAGATCCTCGAGGTCGAGGCCGGCGTCGTCGGCGGCGAGGAGGACGGCGCCGCCGGCTCCGAGGACACCCCCGAAGAGCACCTGTACACCACGCCCGAGGACATGGTCTACGTCTACGAGCGCCTCAGCGCCGTCGAGGGCGGCCGCTACATGTTCGCCGCGACCTTCGGCAACGTGCACGGCTCGTACAAGCCCGGCGCCGTCAAGCTCCGCCCCGAGATCCTCAAGCAGGGCCAGGACGCCATCAAGGCCAAGTTCGGACCCGACGCCTATTTCTGGCTCGTCTTCCACGGCGGGTCCGGCTCGGAGAAAGCCCAGATCGAGGAGACCCTGGGCTACGGCGTCATCAAGATGAACGTCGACACCGACTGCCAGTACGCCTTCACCCGCCCCATCGCCGCCCACATGTTCGAGAACTACGACGGCGTCCTGAAGGTCGATGGCGAGGTCGGCGTTAAGAAGCAGTACGACCCACGGGCCTACCTCAAGAAGGGCGAGGACGCCATGGCCGAACGCGTCAAGGAGGCCTGCGAAGACCTGCACGCCGTCGGCAAGACCCTCGCCGCCGTGCCGGCGTGAGCCACAGTCCGGGGAACGATGGCATCCGCGAAAGCAAACTCGCGGAAAGACGCTTGCTCATCGAACCGCGGTTCGAGTGGGGCACTTACATCACGGGGATCGGTGCTTGGACGACGTGGTCGCTCGAGTGGACGATCGTGTGTGTCGTCGCCATCGATCGGGCCGTGATGGCGACGTCTGTGATGGCGGTCTGCGTCGCGACGACTAGCCTGATCATCACAACGGTCGCTTGGTGGTGGACCGTGCCGCAATGGCGAACCACGCCCAACGTGTTCCTCGAAAACACTGAGGATGAGCATCGATCGCTCGTGGGGCGTGCGATCGGTTGGTTCGCGGCCGCTGTCTGGTCGGCAGCCGCCGTGATATGGAATGTGACGACCACCGCGGCGCTGATTCAATCGGCTGAGTCCGCCAACCTCGTTACGGTGTTGATTCTAATCCCATTCTCACTGATTGGTCTCTTCTTTCTATTAGTGTTGTATGCCGGCGTGGGAGTCGTCATCGAGTGGGCATTGAAGGCCTTGGGCGTCATTAGCCCGTAAGTCCATCCTCGCCCGCCCCGTCACATCGCGAAACCAACAGCAAAACCGACGACTGGCTCAATTGTTAACAATTCACTACGATGCGACCGGTTGACTCGGCCCTCATCGCAGCCCGATTCCCCGCTTCTCACTCACCGAGGTCTCTCCATGACACCCCGCTTCTCGTCTCTCTGCCGCTGGACCTGTCTGCTCGTCCTCGCTGTCTGCGTGCTCCCCGCGCGAGCAGAGCAAGCCGTCATGATCTGGCACGCCCTGACGCTGGACTTCGACGGCCCCGAGACGTCGGAAACCGCCACGCCCAACCCCTTCACCGACTATCGCGTCGACGTCACCTTCACTCACGGCGACGCGACGTACGTCGTGCCGGGCTACTTCGCCGCCGACGGCAACGCTGCGAACACCTCGGCCGACGCCGGCCACGTCTGGCGCGTGCACTTCACGCCGGACGCGCTCGGCGAGTGGACCTACGCCGTGTCGTTCCGCGAAGGCGAGGACGTCGCCATGGCCGACGATCCGATGGCCGGCAAGTCGGCCGGCTACTTCGACGGCGACACCGGCAAGTTCACCGTCGTCGAATCCGACAAGCAGGCCCCCGACTTCCGCGCGATCGGCCGGCTGGCCTACGTCGGCAAGCGCTACCCCCGGACGCTCAGCAACGACAAGCCCTTCTTCAAGGCCGGCGCCGACTCGCCGGAGAACTTCCTCAGCTACGCCGACTTCGACGGCGACTTCGACACCGACGGCGAGCGCGACCACCACGTCAAGACCTGGGAGCCACACATCCAGGACTGGAACGAGGGCGACCCCTCGTGGCAGGACGGCAAGGGCAAGGGCATCATCGGCGCGATCAACTACCTCTCGTCCAAGGGCCTCAACGCCGTCTCGATGCTCACCATGAACATCGGCGGCGACGACCGCAACGTCTTCCCGTACACCGATTATGACGAACGCCTCCGCTTCGACGTCTCCCGGCTCGAGCAGTGGCGCACCGTCGTCGAGCACGCCGCGAACCAAGGCCTGTTCGTGCACTTCAAGACGCAGGAGACCGAGAACGAGACCCTGCTCGACGACGGCGAGACCGGCCCGCAGCGCAAGCTGTACTACCGCGAGCTCGTCGCCCGCTTCAGTCACCTGCCGGCGATGAACTGGAACATGGGCGAAGAGAACGGCGAGTGGAAGTGGGCCAAGCACCCCAAGAAACACTTCCAGACCACCGAGCAGCGCCTCGCGATGGCCCGCCACATGAAGGCGCTCGACCCTTACCAGCACCCGATCGTCGCCCACAACGGCCAGTGGCCGGGCGACCTGTACGGCTCCGACACGCCTTACGACGGCTGGTCGCTACAGACCGGTCAGCCCGACTTCAAGAACGTCCACAACAGCACGCGGAAGATCCTCAACGACGCGGCGAAGAACGGCAAGGTCTGGATGGTCGCCTGCGACGAACCCGGCGACGCCAGCCACGCCGTCAAGCCCGACGAACTCGACCCCGAGCACTTCCACGCCCGCACCAACGCGCTGTGGGGTAACTTCCTCGCCGGCGGCTGGGGCGTCGAGTGGTACTACGGCTACAAAAATCCCCACTCGGACCTCACGCTGCAGGACCACCGCAGCCGCAGCAACATGTACGAGCAGTCGGCTCACGCGCTGAACTTCTTCTACATGACCGACCTGCCCGTCGACGACATGCACAACGACAACGACTTACTCGGCGGGGCGGAGGGTTTCTGCCTCGCGCAGCCGGGCGTCGCCTACGTCGCGCTGATCAAGGACGCCAGTCAGCCGGCCACGCTCGACCTCCGCAGCCAGAGCGGCCCGTTCACCGTCCAGTGGTACGACCCCCGCAACGGCGGCAACCTGCAAACTGGTGAAACCGCCATCCTCGAGGGCGGCGGCTGGCAAGAACTCGGCGCCCCGCCCAGCGACATCGACCGCGACTGGGTCGTACTCGTGCGTTCGACCGACGGCTGACGCTCAACGCCGCCGCCCTGTTCGCGACGCCTCGCCCTCATCCTCGATCCCGGAGCCCAGCCATCTTCAAGCCCGACGCAGCCACCACGGACGAGCCGGCCGACGACGGCTCGGCGGCCGCGCCCCCCAAGGCGGCTCACGCGGTCGCGCCCGAGGATCGCATCCCGATCAAGGAGAAGGCCGCCTACGCCATGGGCGTGGTGTCCGACCACTACGCGCAGTTCGGGATCCAGCAGTTCCTCATGCCGTTCTTCAACGTGGTGCTGGGGATGAGCCCGGCGTTGGTGTCATCCGCGATGGGCCTGGCCCGGCTGTGGGACGCGATCAACGACCCGGCGGTCGGTTCGATCTCGGACCACTGGAAGAGCAAGTGGGGCCGACGGCGGCCGTTCATCTTCGTCGGCGCCTGCCTGACCGGCCTCGTCTTCCCGCTGATCTGGCTGGCGAACCCGGGCTGGTCCGAGACGGCGTTGATGGTCTGGCTCTGCGTCGCGTTGATCGCCTATTACACCTGCTACTCGCTGCTCTCGGTGCCGTACGAGTCGCTCGGCATGGAACTGACACCGGACTATGTCGAGCGCACGCGGCTGTTCACCTTCCGCACTTACCTGATGCGCATCTTCGACCTGGGTATCTGGTGGCTGCTGCCGCTGGCGACCTTCATCGCGGCTTGGATGGCCGACCAGTACCTGATGGCCGAGGGCTCGACCCTGGTCGGCGAGGAACGCGAGAAGCAGGTCGAGCTGCTGACCGAAGAGAACCTGGTGCGAACGATCCCCTGGGTGGCGGTCGGTGCCGGCGTGATGATCATCGCAGCGGGCGTGCTGCCGGCGATCTTCTGCAGAGAGAAGTACGCCAAGATCGCCCAGACACAGAAGGGTGAGAACCCCGTCAAGAGCGTCCTGTCGCTCTGCCGCAACGTACCGTTCCTCATCGTCCTCGGCTCGATCGCGCTCTACCTGCTGGGCCTGTCGTCCAACGCGGTGCTCGGCTTCTACGTCAACACGTACTACATCTACGGCGGCAACATCCACGGCGGGGCCGTGCTCGGCGGGTATCACAGCATCGTGGGTGTCGTGTTCGGGATCCTCGGCGCGTTCATCGTCGACCTGCTGTCCAAGCGGATCGACAAGAAACCGCTGCTGCTCGGCTGCGTGATCGTGCTGTTCCTGTCGGCGTGCTCGTGGTGGGTGACGTACCTGCCAGACCGGCCGTACCTGACGCTCGTGTCGCGGCCGTTCATCACGATGGCCGAGACGGGGTTCTGGGTGTTGGTTGTCTCGATGCGGGCCGATGTCGCCGATTACGACGAGCTGAAGTTCGGCCGCCGCCGCGAGGGCATGATCGCCGCGCTGGGCAACTGGATGGTCAAGCTGTCGATCACGCTGGCGACCGTCGTCGGCGGCGTGCTGCTCCAGTACGTCGCGGGCTTCGACGCCGAACTCGGCGGCGACCAGGCGCCCGGCACGCTCACCACGCTCCGCAACGTGTTCATCTTCACCCAGATGGGCACGATGGTCGTCGTGTTCTTCGTGCTGCTGGCGTACCCGCTGTCGCGGCACAAGATGGCCTACATCCGCACCGAACTCGAATCGCGACGCGAGGCGGTTTGAGCAGACCCACCCGCGCGGCTTCTCAGCGTCGTCGGCGCCGCATGGCTAAGAGTGGCGCCAAACCCACCAGAACCAGCGCCGTGCCCGGCTCGGGCGCTACCGCCAGCTCGAAGTGCCGGAAATAATCGATGTCGAACGTGCTGTCCTGGAAGAGGAACGGCGAATAGTCGTCCGTGTCCCGCCAGCGCGGCGAGTTGGCCACGACATCGAAGTGCTCTTTATTCGAGAGGATCCAGTAGCCAGCGGAAGCGAAGTCGCGGTGGATGGCGTCGGGGTCGTTGGGGTCGTCGTTGATCTCGATGCGATTGCCGATCGCGGTCCACTCGCCGTTTTCTTTGACCCACAGCTGCATGTAGTCGGGGTTGTATTCGAGACCGTGCTCTTTCCAACCGGTCTCTACCGTTCCGAAGTCGTCGTTTTCCCTCAGTATTTTGTGAAACGTCTCGGGGCCGTTGCGGTCCCACTCGATCGCCTGAGAGTGCCACTGGGGGATGTGCCAGTATTCGACGAAATCGATCTCGAGGTTTTTGTCGGTCGCGGGGATGGATCGCCACTCTTCTTGAGAGACGTTGTGGGCCGCCATCCAGATCGCCGGGTGCCACGGGGTGGGCGAGCCCTGGACGATGCCGTCCGTGCGCCAACGGGTCGAGAAGAAGCCGAAGTGCGTCTCGTGCTTGGTCGCGATGCCGCTGCCGCGCGGTTCGTTTTCGTCCCACGTGCCGACCAGAGAGACGTAGCCATCGTCGCCGTCTTGACGCATCTGGACGTATTCCGTCCCCGTGCCCCATAGAGACCCCGGCCAAAGCGTGCGGTAGGTCCATTTATCACGGTCCAGCGTGTCACCCTCGAATTCATCGGACACCAATGGATTGACGCTGGCCGCGTAAAGATGAGCAACATCTTCGGGAACCGACTGAGCCGAGCTGAGCGATGCGGCCAGCACGGTTCCCACGAGGCAGGCCGATGCTACGCTCGCGCGGGACAGCAAGCGGGAACGGGGCGAACGGTCTGATTCACAGTTCATCGCAGGCAGAACCTCAAAAGAAACGATTATTGAATTCAAGCGACGCCGAGAGAGGATCGAGCCTGGCCGATCAGTGACCGCAAATTCTGGTCCAACCTAAGCCTCAAGATGAGGGCGAGATACTCGAATCGCGCAGCGAAACATCGACGATTCCGCCAGAGACCACCTGACGAATGCCCCGCGTGACCCGCGGCGTCGGCTATCGTGCCGCCATGCCTCGCCAACCGACCGAACTCCGCCTTGTCACGATCGAACCCTTCGCCACCCACGCGCCCGGGTCGGTGGTCATCGCCGCCGGCGAGACACGGGTGCTGTGCACCGCGTCGATCGCCGACACGCCGCCCAAGTGGCTGCCGCGCGACCCGGAGACGGGTGCATTCACCCGCGGCTGGGTGACCGCTGAGTACAACATGCTCCCCGCCTCGACGCCGGACCGCATCCGGCGTGGGCCCAACTCCCGGGGCACCGAGATCCAACGGCTCATCGGCCGATCCCTCCGCGCCGCCGTCGACCTGGACTTGATGCCCGGCGCCGCCATCACCGTCGATTGCGACGTCCTCCGCGCCGACGGCGGCACCCGCACCGCCGCGATCACCGGCGGGTTCGTCGCCCTCCGACAGGCCATCGACCACGCCAGGGCCAACGGCCTCATCACAGATCAGCCCGTCGTCAGCCAGGTCGCGGCCGTGTCGGTCGGCATCGTCAATGGCACGCCGCACCTCGACCTCGACTACCCGCTCGACTCAACCGCCGAGGTCGACATGAACGTCGTCATGAACGACCAACGGCAGTACGTCGAGGTCCAGGGCACCGGCGAGCAAGGCGTCTTCGATCGCGACCAGCTCAACACCTTGCTCGACCTCGCCAACGACGGCATCGATCAGCTGATGGTCCTGCAACGCGCGGCGCTCACGGCTTAAGCCTCGGCCCAAGGGGCCAACTGAGGCCTATCCCGGCCGGACGATCATTTGCATCGGCAACCCACGCCGGTCGACCTCCGCCTCGGCCGGGATCGACTCAACCTCGTCCGTCATCCCCGCCGCGACCCACGCCAGTACCGCCGCGTCGAGCGCATCGTCATCGGCCACGGCCTGCCGCGTCACGCCTTCCGACTCGCGCCACGCGCCGAGCGCCGCCAGCACGTCTACCCCCATCGCCTCGGCGAGCAAATTCGCCCGCTCCGCCCGCCCGTCGGCCGACCGCTTCCGCGTCGCCAGCGGCTCGCCGGTCATCACCGCAAACGCCAGTTCCGGGTGCGACTCGGCCAACACCCGCCGTCGCTTCGGCGCATCACCCAGCAGCCACGCATCCACCTCCGCGATCTTGGGCACGATGTGCCACGCCTGCAGCGACATCGCCCGACCCAGCACACGCCGATTCGCCTCGCAAGCCTCGCCGTAGTCCCTCGCCGACAACGTCCCTCGGCAGGGCGGCGTAAACACGCTCGTCGACCTTGACTTCAGCCGCCGCCGCGCCGCGACATCGCAGCCCCGCTGCATCCCCGCAACGCCGTCGCCTTCGAGCAGCCCGATCGGCACGTCGATCAGCGTCGCCGCCCCACCTTCCCCGCGCCGGCTCCGCCAACTCCGCGCCTCGGCCCACGCATCGATCGACGCAAACAACGCGAACGCCACCGTCGCCCCATCCCACCGCGCCGCGACCCAACCCGCTCGGCATCCATCGATCCCCACGCCGACGGATCGCCCCGCCGACAAGTCAGGGCGCCTCGTACCGCGACACGAACGTCAGCGGCGCCTGCTCGATCACCTGATCCAGGTCGGTGCTGCTCGCGAAGTTGGCCACCCGCCAGTCGCCGTCCCGTCGGTAGAACCGGACCTTAAAGAGAATCGGCGTCCGCTCGTACCACGCCAGCGTCCACAGCTCGGTCAGCGACCCCGACACGCGCCGGACGGCGACAAGCTCGATGCCCAGATAGTCCCCCGCCGCTTTCAGCCGCTCGAAAAACCCGGCGAGCTTCTGCGTGGTCTGCTCGTTACTTGACCAGCTCTTCTCGGAAAACACCGCCACCGCCGCATCGACATCCCCCTCGGCAGCGAGCTCGAACATCGACGCGATCATCGGCATCAACGCCCGCTCTTCGACGGGCAGCTCGATCGCCATCATCTCCGCCGGCCGCTGCTCATCGCCGGGCGACGCAGAGCCCCCGGGCTCGGCAGCGCCGAGCAGCACCCCGGCCAACCCCAGCACAACCACAGCAGGCACCACCAACCCGACAACACGCCATCTCATGGCCGTCTCCCGATCAGGCTCGACTCACCGACTTACTTCACGCTCTCCAGATACGCCGCGACCAGATCGCGCGAGGCGTTCATGTCGCTCTTGTGGATCGTCTCGGTCACCGTGTGGATGTACCGCGTCGGCGTCAGCAGCGTCACAACCTTCACGCCCGCGCCGGCCCGCTGCATCGTGCCGGCATCGGTCCCGCCGCGGTGCAGCAGCGTGCGCTGGTGCTTGATCTTCTTGCGCTTGGCGACCGCCTCGACGTCGTTAAGCAGGTCGAGATCGACGATCGCCGCGCCGTCGGCGACGTTGATCCCCGTGCCCTCGCCCTGTCGGGTCACGGACTCCGAGTCCGGCACGCCGGGCGTGTCGCAGCAAAGCGTCGTATCCAGCGCGATGCCGACGTCCGGCTGCACGCCAAACGCCGCCGTGCCCGCACCCCGCAGGCCGACCTCTTCCTGCACCGTGAACACCGCGTGGATCTCGCAGGCGTGTTTCTTCAGCTTGCGCAACGCCTCGATCAACACCCAGCAGGCGACGCGATTGTCCAGGCACTGGCTGACGACGGTGTTGCCGATCTCGTAGAGCGGGGCGAGGATCGTGACCATCGAGCCGACGGTGATCTTGCTCTTCACCTCCTCGGCGGGCAGGCCGAAGTCGACGAAGAACTCGTTGACCTCTGGCACCTTCTTGCGATCCTCGGGCGTGGCGATGTGCACCGGCCGTCCGCCGGGGTTCATCACGCCGACGAGATCGAGCGACGGGTCGTTGACATCGGGGACGACGTTGACGACCCGAGCGAAGAGGTTGCGCGTGTCGAACCCGCCGAAGGGGCTAACCCACGCGAAGCCCTTGGCGTCGACGTGGCGAACGAGGAAACCGATCTGGTCCATGTGCGCGGCGAGCATGACCTTGGTCGGCGCTTTGGCCGAGGCCCGCTTCTTCTTGCCCTTGCCGGCGGCGGGGCGCGGGTGGATGACGCCGTGCAGCGAGCCCATCGCGTCGGTCTCGACCGAGTCGAAGAGGCCGGCGGTCTCTTCTTCGATGACGGCGCGGATGCGGTGCTCGCGGCCGGGGACGCCGGGGGTCGTAGCCAGCCGGTCCAATAACTCGATGCCCTTGGTCATGCGGGCATGCTAGCCGCGATCGCACGGCCGGGGACGCTTGCCCAGGCGGCGTATCCGGCAGGCTCGACGTTGACATCGCGGATCGACGTCGGCGTGGATTCGCCCCGCGGGGCGTGCAATCGGTCACTAACCGGGTCCCGGCGAGAGGTGCGTGCCGGGTGATCCGACCCGCGATCCAGGACACCGCCATGCAACCGACCCCCGAAGACCAGGGCAACCCCATCGCCCCGACCGAGCCCCGCCGCCGCGGCCGGTGGCGCACCATCCTCAAGGCCTTCGCCGCGTGCTTCCTGCTCGCCGCCGCCGCGCTGGGCTACGCCGCGTGGCAGGTGCGCTCGACGCCGGCCCACTACCAGCAGCACCTCGACTACCTGGCCACCACAACACCCGACCAGCGGCACGCCATCGCCGAGAAGGCGCTCGGCAAGTTCGACGCCGTCGTCACCCTCGCCTCGGGCGGGCGCTTCGGCACGGCGACCTCCCTCGCCGAGACCAACGACCTCGGCCGATCCACCGCCGCCAGCGACACGCCGCAGGCCAACGCGCCCCGCACCGACGCCCGCAGCGCAGACGCCGCGCTCGGCGGCCAGCTGGGCCAGGTCGATACCCGCACGGTCTACACCGTCGAGATGTCGCCCGAGGAGCTCAACGTCCTGCTCAACGAGGAACTCGGGCTCTTCCTGGACCGCGTCGGCAAGACGCTGCCCGGCGGCATCGCCAACCCCATGCTCGCCAGCGGCGACGACGGACGGCTGATCGCCACGTTCACCGCCGAGGCGGCGGGCGTCAACCAGGTGATGTCGGCCTACTTCCGCCTGCGGTTCATGCAGTCCGGCGAGGCGTCGATCGCGGTCGAGCGCTTCGACGCAGGCCAGCTGCCCATCCCCGCCGGCCGGCTCGGCGAGGCGGTCGCCGAACGCACCAGCGACGACGTGCAGAAGGTCGCCCAGTTCCTCGCCGACCTCGAGGACTACCGCTTCAACCCGGTCCTCACCGCCAGCGGCGGGCACGAGCTGCAGGTCGTCGGCTTCCGCCAGATCGACGCCGGTTACGCCTTCGACGTCAAGGTGCTCGACGGCGGCAAGCGGCGCGAAGCCATCGCGACCGCGGACAGCTAACCAACCCCCGTCGATCGATCAGTCGCGCCAGGCGAACGACTCGATCGCCTTCGCGAGATCGACGTCCAGCCCGGTCACCTTCCCGCCGGCGTCGTGCGTGTTCAGGGCGATATCGACCTTGCTGTACACGTTGAACAGCTCGGGATGATGGTTCATCGCCTCGGCCTCGAAACCGACGCGGACCAGGAAGCTCATCGCCTCCTTGAAGGAGCCGAACTCAAATCGCTTGGTCAGCTTGTCCTCGGCGTAGAACCAGCCGGGCAGGTCTTTCAGCGCGGCGTCGATCTGTTCGGGCGAAAGCGGTTCGGCCATGGCGATCTCCTGCGGTAAGTTGCGGGGGGCGTTGCCACTGTAGCCTCGCCACCCCCGCTTCTCCCCGAGCCGACGATGAAACGCGAGATCAACGTAGCGCCGACCCGGGTGTTCGACGTCTGCGACTGGCGGCAGCGCGTCGGCGACGGGCGGATCGTGTTCACGCCGTCCGAGCAGAACCTCATGCGGTCGCTGTGGATCACGCTGCTCGCGGCGGTCGTGATCGGCGTCGTCTGGTGGGTCTGGGGATTGCCGCCGGGCTCGGCGAGGGCGGCGCGTGAACAGCGGGACATCGACGCGCTAAACCGACAGATCGAGCGGATCGAGCGAGACGCACGCCGGCTCAGCACGTCGGCCGGCACGACCGGCCAGCGGATGGCCGAGCAACGCGCCGAGCAGGCACAGCGCCAGCGCGACGAGCTGGAACGACGACGAGCGGCGCTGGTCAACAGCCCCCCAACGCTCGGCCCCGCGTACAACGCGCTCGTCTGGGGCGTGGTGGGGGTGAGCGTTCTGGTCGGCCTGGGAGCGCCGCTGCTGTGCCTCGTCGTCCGGGCAGAGCTGTCGGTCGAGGGCGAGTTCATCGTCTTCCGGCGGACGCTGGAGCGAGCGCGGCGGTATCCGATCGCGTCGTTCGTCGGCGTCAAGCCAATGGCCAAGCGCTGGGCCGGCACCGCCACCGCCCACACCCACGCCTACGACCACGGCTGGCTGTGGGACCTCGCGGTCATCGCCGACGCCGATCGCCCGCTGCCGCCCGGCTCGCCGCAGCCGCGGACGCTGGTGTTCCGCGTCGAACTCAACAAGACGCTGCCGGCGGGACGATCGATGCTGCCCGGCGGCGCGGCAAATATCGCGAGGCTCCTGCAAGACCACGCCGGCCTGCATTGCTCTGGTGCGACGACTGGCGAGTTCGCTCACCGCCCCACGGGCTTTCTTGGCATGACCCGGAAGGTCTTCCGCCGTCGTGACGCCCCGCCGCCCGACCTCGACCGGCTGCCGCCGCTGGATTGATCGGGCAAACTGGAATCAAGCAGATTCGATCGACCATGGCGCGACCGCGTCGCCGATGCCGCTGGCGAGGTACCCGCCGTCGACGGGGATGGTGATGCCGTTGGTGAAGCTGGCCGAGGGCGAGGCGAGGTAGATGAACGCGCCGACGAGCTCGTCGTTGGTGCCGAAGCGCCCGCCGGGCGAGTGCTCGAGGATGCGTCGGCCGCGGTCGGTGCCCTCGATCATCGGGCGGTTGAGGTCGGTCGGAAAGAAGCCGGGGGCGACGGCGTTGGTGCGGATGCCGTACTTGGCCCACTCGTTGGCCAGCGACCGCGTCAGACCGAGCACGGCGTTCTTCGCGGCGGCGTAGGCGGCGACCTCCACCAGGTCGACGTAGCTGGACATCGACGCCAGGTTGATGATGCACCCGTCGTGCTGCTCGCGGAAGATGTGCCCGGCGGCCTGGGCGGCCCGCAGCGAGCCGGTGACGTGGATGTCGTACAGGTTGTTGAAGTCCTCGTCGGTCAGGTCGAACGTCGGCTTCTTGCACATCACGCCGGCCGAGTTGACCAGGACGTGCAGCCCGCCAAACACGTCCATCGCCTTGCGCACGGCGTGCTCGATCGAGGTGCGGCTGGACACGTCGAGCGCCACGCCCGCGGCGACCAGGTCCTCGTCGTCGTGCCCGGCGTTGAGCGCGGCGACGGCGTCGGCGACCTTGGCCTCGGTCCGCGAGCCGACGACCACCTTCGCCCCGTGCTTGACGAATCCCTCGGCCACCGCCAGGCCGATGCCCGACGCCCCGCCGGTGATCAGGGCTACCCGGCCCGTGAGGTCGAACATCTCCGTCGCGATCGCCATGGCTGCTCTCCAGCGGGGTCGTGTCTCGCCGACGCCCAACACGCCGGGTCGAGCAGCGTATCATCCCGGCATGGAAGAAGAGATCGCGATCCGCCTGTACGAGCACCCCGAAGCCCTGGCCAAGGTCCACCACGGCCAGTTCACCCCCACCGACGCCAAGGGCTGGGATTACGGCGTCGGGGACAGCCTCGAGCTCGAAGACGCGGACGGCGGCGTGCTCTTTGGCACCATCGAGAAGGTCGACGACGAGGTCCACGACGACCCGCACACCAACCCGCCGTCGAAGTTCAAGATCGCGCGGATGATCCTCGAGGATTAAATCGCGCTAGATGACCGAGGGGAAACCGTGCCTGATTGGGTATACACCAGCCTAGGCATCGTTGGCCTGCTGATCGTTCTGGCCTATCTCGGCCTCCCATTTGTCGTCTGGCAATCCTTCAAGTTCGATGTTAATCAGTTAACTGAGATCGATCCTGATGAAGACTTTGATGACCTGTGGGCAGACGACTCAAGTTCCTTATCCGGAATGAGGCGGTCACTATCCGCCTTGGGATTCAGCGAAGTCGCGCGTTGCACTGGCGCTTTGGTATCCAACGTTGATACAGTCTTCTCGATGATGGTGAGCCCGTGCGGCAACCATCTCGCATTTGTGAGCATCGTTGTGCCCAAAGCCAACACGATGGGGGCCATGCGTTATGTCGATTTTTCAAGTGAGTTTCTCGACGGTCGAGAAATTAACACTCAGAACACGAGTGTATCGCCGAGTGCCCAACGCGATCCGGACGATAGCTTGATCTGGCTTCCAGAAGTCCAAGATGTTCCCCTGCTCTGGCAAGTCCATCTTGCACACGTCGCACGACAGGAGAGAGGAACGAAGTCGCGTGCCATTCCTCTGGACCGCGACCCAATTGAATTCATGAAGGATGAAATGAGTCGAGAATTTACCAAGAAGTCGGCACGAGGCATTTACAAAGAAGTAGAACCCGGCGTTTATTGCTTGACGCTGAAGGGGGCCTTCTCCGAGTCGTGGGGTGAGTTGCCGCCTTTCAAACAGTTAAGACGCAGACGATTTCACCGCAGATCGCTGGAGCTATTACGCGAAGTGCAACGCAGGCCGGCTTGAATACTTGCCCTTACCGTTCGCGCTTCGAGTTCTCGTACGTGTAATCCGTCGGCTTGCGGAAATTCGAGAGGTCCAGCGACGCGAAGTACTCGATGGTCTTGGGCAGGCCCTCGTCGAGCGAGACCTTGGGCTCCCAGCCGAGCTTGGCCTTGGCGAGGGTGATGTCCGGCTTGCGTTGGGTCGGGTCGTCCTTGGGCAGGGGTTTCTCGACGATCTTGCCGCCCTTGCCGACCAAAGCGAGCACCTTCTCGGCGAGTTGGCGGATGGTGAACTCGCCGGGGTTGCCGAGGTTGACCGGGCCGATGAACGGGGCCTCGCCGCGCGAGGCGGGGCCTTGCTCCATCATGGCGATGATGCCGGTGACGAGGTCGTCGACGTAGCAGAACGAGCGGGTCTGCGAGCCGTCGCCGTAGACGGTGAGGTCCTCGCCCTGCAGGGCCTGGACGATGAAGTTGGTGACGACGCGGCCGTCGAAGGGGTGCATCCGCGGGCCGTAGGTGTTGAAGATGCGGATGACGCGGACGTCGACGCCGTTGGCGCGGTGGTAGTCGAAGAAGAGGGTCTCGGCGACGCGCTTGCCTTCGTCGTAGCAGGCGCGGGGGCCGATGGGGTTGACGTTGCCGCGGTAAGACTCGGGCTGGGGGTGGACATCCGGGTCGCCGTAGACCTCGGAGGTGGAGGCCTGGAGGACGCGGGCGTTGCATCGCTTGGCCATGCCCAGGACGTTGATCGCGCCCATGACGGAGACCTTGGTGGTCTTGATGGGGTTGTACTGGTAGTGGATGGGCGAGGCCGGGCAGGCCATGTTGTAGATCTCGTCGACCTCGAGCCACAGGGGGTGGGTGACGTCGTGTCGGATGAGCTCGAAGTTGGGCTTGCCGATG
>JBCCZA010000033.1:0-22714 GCA_039188455.1 Planctomycetota bacterium | reverse complement strand
GTTGAGCGTCTGGCCGGGGGCGTCGGGGTGGGTGACGGCGGCGGCGGTGGCGGCGGCGGTGTCGTCGACGAAGGTGTAGCTGCGGACCTGCGAGCCGTCGCCGTTGACGATGGGTCGGCGGCCGTGGTGGACTTCCCAGGCCCACTTGGGGACGACGAACTGGGCGACCTGGTTGGGGCCGTAGCAGTTGAAGTAGCGGAGGACGACGGCCTCGATGCCGTGGCGTTGGGCGAAGGCGTGGCAGAGCTCTTCGCCGGCGAGCTTGGTGACGGCGTAGACGGTCTTGCCCTGGGTGAGGTCGGCCTCGGTGATGGGGTTGTGCAGCGGCTCGCCGTAGGCCTCGGAGGAGGAGGCGAAGACGACGCGGCTAACGTTGGCGTCGACGGCGGCGTCGAGGACGGTGGCGGTGCCGTCGATGTTGACGCGGAGGCAGCCGAGCTTATCGGCCTCGGTGCGTCGGACGCCGAGCCGGGCGGCGAGGTGGACGACGGCGGTGCAGCCGGCGATGGCGTCGCGGAGGAGGGGCGCGTCGAGGATGGTGCCGGCGATGGCGGTGACGCCGTCGGGCAGGAGGTGGCCGGCGCGTTCGACCTGTTCGGGCAGGTCGAGGACGACGAGGTCGTGGCCGGCGGCGGCGAGTTGGCGGGTGGTGGCCAGGCCGATGAGCCCGGCCCCGCCGGTGATGAGGATGCGTTCAGACATGCGGGCGAAGAAGCGTAGCGGGTCGCGGGGCGGGTTGCCGGGTGCGTTGCGAGGGAGCGGGCTTAGTCGTCGTCGTCGTCATCGCCGGCGTCGTCGGCCGATTTAACCGCGCAGGCCGAGACGCGGGCGGCCAGGGCCGTGGCGTGCTCGGCGGCCCAGGGCGCGGGGGCGAGGGCGGGACCGCTGTCGACGCCGGCGCCGAGGACGGCCGCCCAGCCTTCGCCGAATCGGCCGACTTGGTGCGCGTGGTCGGTGTCGAGGCGGTGGTAGACGGCGAGCCAGCGGTCGCTCAGCCGGTCGACCCACTCGGGCCAGGCGTCGCCGAGCGTGGCTGCGGCCGCGGCGGTGACGACGACGAAACGCTGGCCCTGCTGCTGGCCAGCCTCGAGTTGGGCGGTGACGGCCGCTGGGTCGGTTCGCGTCGGGCCGGCGGCGTCGATCACGGCGGTGGTGGCGATGGCGTCGGGGAACTTGCGGCCGGCGATGTCGAGCGCGGTGACGGCGGCGAAGCGGTTGATGGTGTTGAGCGGGAACTCGCCGAGGATCGCGATCGGGCCGTCGGCCGGTTTGATGCGGGGCCAGGCATCGGTGTCGGCGAGGACGGCGGCGGCGGTGTCGGGGTCGACGGCCGACTTGTTGGCTTCGTCGACGAGCCGCTCGGCGGGCGGGCCGGTGATGGCGCCGGGGAGCTTGACGGCGGCCGGGTCGGTGTCGCGCCAGGCGGCGCCGCGGCCTTCGCGGTAGCCGCGGACGTGGCGGTAGAAGCGGGCGAAGCGCGTGACGCGCGAGACGAGCTGCCGACCGGCCATCACGTTCATCTGCAGCGTGGCGAAGTACGCGACGAGCTGGGCGACGGGCAGCTCGTCGGGGCCGTAGGTGAGGCGGAAGTAGACGATCGCGCCGACGATGCCGACGCCCAGCGCCGCGAAGCCGAGGAACTTGTTCATCGCCTCGGCGCGGCGGCGGAGGAAGCGGTGCCACGTCAGCCTCGGCATCGAGGGCAGCGCGGCGTCGGCCATGGCGGCCGCGTCGTAAGGATCGGTCGGCTGGTCCGCGATCAGGGCCTCGGCCTCGTCGAAGAAGCCGTTGCTGGCGACCTTGCGCTGCTGCTCGAGGTCCTTGATCGTCATGGCGATCCGACGCACGGGGTAGATCGCCGGCAGGATCAGCGCCGCGACGATGAGCGTCAGCCACGGCTCGAGCCACAGCAGGAAGACCGACGACCAGAGGAACGTCATCGTCGGCAACGGCGAACCGACCATGAGGCGCACGGCCCGCTCGAGCGAGGTCGTGCGGGACTTGACGCGCTTGATCATCGCGCCGGGCACGCCGGTGTCGGCGTCGATGGTCCACAGGTCGATCGGCTCGGCGGTCCAGGGGTACTCGGCGAGCATGGCGGCGCCGCAGCGGTTGGCGTGCTCGGTCGACAGGCGGAAGGCGGTGCGCTGGGCGAGCAGCAGCAGCCAGGCGCCGGCGATCATCATGAGGATGAGCGCGCAGAAGGCGGTGTAGGCGTGCACCTCGGGGCCGACGCCGACGACGCCGGCCAGGTCGACGCGGAGCGTCGGGGTCATGTCCTTGAGCACGAGGAACAGGCCGACGAGCGCGCCGGCCTGCAGGGCCGTGCCCAGCAACGACAGCGCGATCAGCTTGGCCAAGTCTCCCGGCCGGGCTCGCGCGACCTCGGCGACCATCCCGCCGATCGACCCGCCGTACCGGCCGAACTCGGCGCCGACCCCCCGCGCCCGTCGGCCGACCGTCGTTGGGTTGGTGTCACTCATCGGCCGCCTCGTCCAAGCCCGCCACCGCCCCGAGCCACGCAACGTACTCCCCCGCCACGGCCGACGCCTCGTGACGCCGCCAGTCGTACCCGCCGCGGCCCACCGCCTGGTCGCCGCCGAGCGCCGCCCGCATCTGCCCGGCCAGCGCCTCGGTGTCGCCCGCCGCGACCGAGCCCGGCATCGCCTCGACGAACTCGCGGGTCGCCGGCCACAGCCCGACCGCCCGCACGCTCAGCCCCTCCAGCGCCGCCCGCGGCACGCCCTCCACGCCCGGCAGGCTCGGCAGCACCACCACGCCCGCCCCCTTCATGAGCGCCAGCACCTCACGCCGCGGCACCTCTCCGAGGTGCTTGAGCCCCGGCTCGGGGCGCATGGCTGCATCGATGTCCCGCCCGACCCCTCGCCGACGACCGACCGTCACCAACGGCAGCTCGTCGCTCGTTTCCCGCAACCTCTCCCACGCGTCGAACAGCTTCTCGAACCCCTTGAGCGTCACGATCCCACCCGGCCCGAAGACGTACCGCCCGCGCGTCAGCCCGTGCCTGGCCAGCGCTCTGTCAACGTCGTCATCGCTCAGCTCGACCGCCTCGAACGGCACGGGCAGCGCCCCGATCCGCGCCTCGGGCCACACGGCCCGCAGCTGGTCCACGATCTCCCACGAGCAGCCGATCGCGCCCTCGAACCGGCCGAACCCGCCGAGCGTGGCCTCGGTGTTGAGCGGGTCGCGGACGTCGAGCACGTACGCCGGGCCGTGGCCGAGCAGGCGACGCAGCCACGCGACCCACCCGCCGACCACGGTCGTCCGCCGGCTGTAGCCCGAGTGCACCAAGACGACCCACCGATCCACCCCGCCGGCGCGCCGGTGTTGCGCCGCCGCCCGGTGCCAGCCCCACATCGCCTTCATCACACGCGCGTTGTGCCCGGCGTAAGCGATCAGCCGCGACGCCAGCCCGCCGGCCGCGCCGAACACGATGGGCAGCTCGGCCCGCAACCGCGCTTGGCCGATCGTGGCTTGGCTTGCTCGACCGGTGCGTTGCGTCAGCAGCTCGACGGACGCCACCCGCGCGGCGCTCGGCAGCGTCTCGCACAGCAGCCTGGCGTACTCGGTCGCCCCGCCCGCCTGCGGCGGCGCGAGCGGCATCAGCAGCTTGACGTGCAGCCGGCCGGGCTCGCTCACGAGTCCGTCAGCTCGGCCGACAGGAACGCCTCGCGTCGCTCGCTAAACCAATCCCAGGTCCGCTTCAGCCCGTCCTCGAGCGCGACCTCGGGCTCGTAGCCCATGACGGCCTTGGCCTTGTCGTAGGTGGCAAAGTTGCGGTGGATCTCGCCGGGGCGCTGCGGCTTGAACTCGATCGGGTGGTCGGGGGCGCCGGCCGCCTCGCAGGTCAGCTTGGCGAGCTCGGCGATCGAGGTCTCGCGGCCGGTGGCGAGGTGGAAGACCTCGCCGGGGTCGACGTCGGACGTCAGACCGAGCTCGATGCCCGAGCAGAGGTCGTCGACGTAGACGAAGTCGCGCGTGGCGGTGCCGTCGCCGAAGATGGGGATCGGGTCGCCGGTCATGATGCAGCGCGAGAAGTGGGTGATGGCCCCCTTCTTGTGCGCCGAGAACGGGCCGTAGACGTTGGCGAAGCGGAGCATCACGGTGTGCAAGCCCATCGACTTGGCGTAGCACCGGCAGTAGCCCTCGCCGGCCATCTTGCTCGCGCCGTACGGGGCCTTGGGCGAGCGGAGCGACAGCTCATTTACCGGGGGCGTGGCGTCGCCGACGATCGCCCCACCGGTGGACGCCATGACGAACCGCCCGACCTTGGCCTGCCGCGCCGCCTCGAGGGTGACCAGCGTGCCGCGGGCGTTGATGTCGAAGTTGGTGAGCGGGTCGTCGATCGACTCGACGACCGACCCGTAGGCCGCGAGGTGGGCGACGGCGTCGTGGCCGGCGATGGCGTCGGTCATGGCGTCCAGGTCGCGGATGTCGGCCTGGACGAAGCCGTGTTCGACGCCATCCAGCAAGCCGCGGTCGCCCCGCGAGAGGTTGTCGAGCACGGTGACCGCGTGGCCGGCGTCGACCAGCCGGCGGACGAGCCCCGCCCCGATAAACCCGCACCCGCCCGTGACCAGCACCTTCATCGCGTTCCCTTTCCGAGGCCCCCGGGGCTAGAGGCCGATCGCCTTCATCAGTTTGCGTGCGCCCCGCGCGCACATGATCTCGAGCTTGACGAAGTTGTAGTACAGCCGGTTCTGCTGGTGATAGACGGCCATGCCGATCCGGCGGAGCAGCGGCGAGGAGCCGAACGTCTCGTTGGCGTCGCGGGCCATGCCATCGACAGACGCGAGCGGGCCCGACTGGGCGCCGTCGCCGAACAGGTCGCCGGCGGCGCGAGCCGTCAGCAGGACCCGGCTGAAGCACTGCGGGCCGAGCTGCACGAACGGCCGAGCCGTGCGATAGGACAGGGCCAACTCGTTCACGCGGCGGTGACGCTTGTAGCCCTCGTCGACCGTGGCGAGCGACTCGGGGATCGTCTCGACGACGCGGTCGCTGAGCTTGGCGGTCATGAACATCTCGGCCAGTGCGCCCGGGATCTTGTGGTCCTCGCTGAAGCCGCCGAGCTCGGCGAACGTCTGGCGGCGGATCGCGAGCACCGGGCTGAGCCGCTGCAGGCCGAAGAACGTGGTGGACTGGTCGGCGACGAAGCTGGCGTGCAGGCGGGGCATGTCGCCGCGCTCGCGCATCGCCGGAGTGGACGAGCGGAAGAACCCGCCGAAGGCCTCGGCGTCGCTGGTCGCGGCGGCCTGGCGGATCATGCCGATGGCCTCGGCGTCGGGGACGGCGCCCTGCTCGATGAACACGAGCACGTCGCTCTGCGAGGCGCGGGCCGCGGCGTTGGCGGCGTGCTGCTCGCCATAGCCCGGCTCGTCGAGCAGCGTCCGCGACCCGGCGTCGTGCCCTTTCAGCTCTTCCCACCACGCCCGCGTCTCGGGCCGGGTGCTGCCGTCGTTGGCGATGACGAGGCACACGTCCCCGGCGGCCTCGGCGGGCTCGAGCGCGGCCAGCAGCTCGGCCACGTGCTCGTGGTTGTCCTGCAGCACCAGGCAGGCCGCGACCGTCGGCGGCGCCTGCGTGCGCTGGGCCAGCTCGGCGGACCGATGCTCGACAAACGATCCGAGGTGGTCGTGGAAGTCGCGCCAGACCTGGAGGTTCTGCCCGTTGTCGAACGTCGGCTCGGCGATGAACCCGCCCTGAGCGATCGCCTCCTTGAGCTTCTCGGCCAGCTTGACGGGGTGCGGCTCGATGAGCATCGCGTCGTGGTGCTCGTCGATCACCAGCTCGGGCGTGCCGCCTCGGTCGGACGCGATGCACGGGATGCCGAACGACGCCGCCTCATACACGGCGAGCGACGAGTTCTCGATCACCGACGGCATCACCGCCAGCCGATCGCCCGAGAGCAGGTACGTCACCGCCTGTTCGGTGTTGTAGTTCGTGAGCAGCGTGACCTCGACCGGCCAGGCCTTGGTGCGGACCTTGAGGTACTCCTGCGTCGGGTACTCGGGCCAACTCGGGATCGGCTCGCCGTACTTGCCCATCAGCGCGATCTTGGGCAGCTCGATCCCCTCGGCCACCAGGCGATCGATCGCGTCGCAGAACACATCCAGGCCCTTGCGGTACTCGAGCCGGCCGAAGAAGACGAGCTCGTCGATCGGCATGCGCGTGCCGGCCATGCCGCGTCGCTTCTCACGCAGGGCGTCGAGCTCCTCCGACTTGGGTGGGACGATGACGTTGGGCTGGCTGTGGCTGCGCGGCGGCATGCGATAGCCGTGCTCGAGCATCCAGCGCAGCAGGTGTCGGCTGCCGCCGATGACGACGTCGCCCAGCTCGATGGACCGCATCTCGGCGAACATCTTGGGCAGGTCGGTCGGGCGGTTGAGGGTGTGGTAGCCGTGCTCGCGGTTCCACAGCCACGGGCTGGATGCCTTGACCAGGAAGGCCGTGTCCTGAAGGGCCAAGCCCTGCTTGCGGGCGAGCATGGCCGGCATCGCCAGGCCGCGCCACTCGGACACGTGGACGGCGTCGAAGGACTCTTGCTTCAGGAACTCGTAGAGCGCGAGCATCGGGTTGACCCACCGCGAGGCGGGGGTGACGACGTCGACCGTGGTGGGGTCGATGGGCACGAAGCGCACGCCTGCCTGGCGGTACCACTCGACCCAGTGGGCCATGGACTTGTTCTCGCAGTGGTCGCCGCGGAGGTACGCGATGGTGGGCTCGTGGCCCTCCTCGACGAGGCGCTTGGCGAGGTGGGTGTAGGTGGTGCCGATGCCGCCGTTGCGGATGGGGCCGACGATGTCCTCGGTCGCGATGCAGATGCGCAGCTTGCGAGGCGAGCCGGCGAACTCCTCGACGAAGCCGGTGAGGTCGGGGAACGGGGCCGCGTACGGGTCGGCGGGGCGGGGCTCGACGCGGGCGATCGGGTCGACCAACAGACCCCGGGGGTCGGGCGCGGCGGGCGCGGGCTCGTCGGCGGGGCGGGGCTGGGGCGGGGCGACGGTCACGGGCAGAGTTTATCGATCCTGGGGGCCTTCCTCGGCCCAGTCGGCGTGCCCCAGCGCCTCGATCGCACGCATCGCGTCCTGCGGGTTGTTGAGCCGGTCGAGGATGCTCGATGGGTTGCGTTTCACGAAGTCGGTCGGCAGCTCGTGCCCGGGCTCGGCACCGACGTGCGCGACGATCCGGTCGAGCGTCGCCTGAGGGTCGCCGCTCAGCTCGGCGTAGTCGATCCGCAGGCAGCGGACACCCGCCTCGTCCATGGCCTCGTCGATCCGCCGACGGTGCGCCGTGGACCGCTCGTGGAACCGCTGGAAGTCCTCGGCGTCGAAGTCCACCTTCACGCGCTGGACGCGGTCCTCGGCCTTGGCGGCCCCCTGGCCGGTCCGCTTGGCCGTGGCGTTCGACGACCAGCGCGCGAGGTTGTTCTCTCGCCGCAACAACACGACCGGCCGCAGCGGGTCGTGCACGCAGTCGATGGCGAAGTCGAGGTGCTGGCCGAGCATGAGCTTGAACCCGATGAACGGCACGCCGGGACGCAGCGCGTTCAACGCCCGGATGTACGCGCCGGGGTGGGTGAAGCGGCTGTCGCCCCGGCTCCAGACAGGGTCGATCTCTAGAAGATGAGACATCGCGCCCGAGAGACGGGCGGCGTCGGTCTCGTCAGGGCCGACGTTGCGCCGGAAGACCTCGCCGAAGCAGGCGATCTGCGGGTGGCGATCGAGTCGGTCGACGAGCATGTTCGAGCCGGAGCGCTGCTCGGTGACGATGGCGAAGCTGGCTTTCATGGCGCGGGCGGGGTCACGGGGCGGCCGGGTTCGAGGCGGGCTCGGTGGCGGCGGCGGGCTTGCCTTCTTCGGCCCACTCGGGGCGGCCGATCTCGTCGAGATGCGCCAGCACCGCGTCGGGGTCGGTGAAGCGGTCGACGATGCGGCCGGTGTTGCGCTTCACGGTGTTGGACGTCAAGGGCCCGACCGGGTCGAGACCGAGGTGGTCGAGCACGCGCGAGATGCCGTCGCCGGCGGTCGCGTCCAGGTACGTCAGGTAGACACAGTCGCGGCCCGCGGCGCGGATCGCCCGCTGCACGGCGTCCCACCGCTGATCGGACTTGCGGACGTGCCGATCGAAGTCCTTGGCGCGGAAGGGCACGCGGGCTTTCTTGAGCCCGCCGGCGGTCGAGGTGTTGGCGTTGCCTTGGCCGGTGACCTGGGCGATCAGCTCGGACGAGAACTGGGCGAGCAGGTTCTCGCGACGAAGGAGGATGAGCCGCTCGACCGGGCGAGCGATGGCGCGGGCGAGGTAGCCGTCGTGCTGATCGAGGTGCAGCTTGAAGCCGTGCCAGGGGTAGCCGAGCTTGGTGGCGTAGGCGGCGTCGCGGAAGGCCTCGGCGTTGGCGAACCGGTAGCGGTCTTTTCGCCACTTGGGGTCGAGGTGGTTGAGGATGCCGAGCTGGCCCTTGTAGCCGTTGCGGAGCATCCATCGCGGCGTCTTGCGCAGCAGCTCGCCGAAGCAGCACACCGCCGGGTGGTCGCGCAGCATGCGCACGAGCATGGTCGAGCCGGACCGCTGCTCGGTGAGGATGACGAAGTGTTGGCTCATGCCGGGGCGATCGCGGCGCGTCGGACCGGTCACACGGCCACGCCGTTGCCGGCGGCGACCGGCTCGGGCTGCTTGGCCGCGGCCTCTCGGTTGGACTCACGCCAGTACGACACGCACGGGATCTTGCTCAGATCGCAGCGGTCCTTGTACTTGACCGTGATCTCCTTGACCTCTTCCATCAGGCCCTCGTCGAGCGTCGTCGGCTCAAGGCCCAGGTCGAGGAACCGGTCGTTGGCGACGTGCAGATCGTTCTCGTCGGCCTCGTTGCGCGGGTTGGAGACGTTGACCGTCTCGGCGCCGGGGACGACGTTCTGGATCTTGGCCGCCAGCTCACGGAGGCGGTGCGTCTCGGTCATCTGGTTCATGATCTGGACCGGCTCGCCGGCGGCGGGCGGGTTCTCGATCGCCAGCTGGACGCACTTGACGGTGTCGGTGATGTGGATGAACGCCCGCGTCTGCCCGCCGGTGCCGTGGATGGTCATCGGGTGGCCGATGGCGGCCTGCATGAGGAAGCGGTTAAGCACGGTGCCGTAGTCGCCGTCGTAGTCGAAGCGGTTGATCAGCCGCTCGTCCTTCTTGGTCTCGGGCGTCTGCGTGCCCCAGACGATGCCCTGGTGCAGGTCGGTGACGCGGATCTGGTCGTTCTTGTTGTAGTAGAAGAACAGCAGCTGATCCTGCGTCTTGGTCATGTGGTAGATCGAGCCGGGGTTGGCCGGGTAGAGGATCTTCTGGTCAACGAGGTTGCCGCCGCCGGTGTCGACCTTGACGTTGAGGTAGCCCTCGGGGATGCGCATGCCGGCGGTGCCGTAGCCGTAGACGCCCATCGTGCCCAGGTGGACGACGTGGATGTCCTGGCCGGACTCGACGACGGCGGCGAGGAGGTTGTTGGTCGCGTTGATGTTGTTGGTGACGGTGTAGCGCTTGTGCCAGCTTGACTTCATCGAGTACGGCGCGGCACGCTGCTCGGCGAAGTGCACGACGGCGTCGGGCTGGTAGTCGGCCAGCAGGTCGAGCATCCGCTGGTAGTTCTCCGAGCAGTCGAAACTGTAGAAGGGGATGCGCTTGCCGGAGACCTCTTCCCAGGCGTCGAGCCTTTGGCTGACGGGCTTGATCGGGGTGAGCGACTCGCACTCGAGCTCGATGTCGATCTTGCGTCGGGAGAGGTTGTCGACGATGGCCACGTCGTAGCCCTGAGCCGAGAGGTGCAGAGCCGTGGGCCAACCGCAGAAGCCGTCGCCGCCGAGCACGAGTACGCGCATGCTGAGTTCCTTGTAGATCGGGTCGTCGCGTCGATCGGCGGGGGAAGCGGGGCCGGCGGGGGCCTCGTCCGCGAGGCGGGCAAGCCGGCCCGGCCGATCGTCGCCGCCACGCCTCCGCGCGGCGAAAATCAACCGGCACTAGTAACCCGCCGCGCCCCCGCCGTCAAGCCATCGGCGGCCGCGCCCGGCCGCCCGGCCGAGGCGTTGACAGCCCCGCACCGGCCCGCCACGATGCCCGGTTCGCCCGGCCTCGCCGACGAATCGCCCCCATGCCCTATTTCGACCGCGTCCAGACCTTCGGCTTTTTCGTCTCCCCCGCCCGCAGCGGGCACTCCGTGATCGGCCAGCTGCTCTCGGCCCACCCCGACATCATCTTCTCCGACGAGCTCGGCGTCGTGACCAAAATCGACGAGGGCTATTCGGCCGATCAGGTCTTCGCCCTCATCCGCGCCCAAGACCTGCACCTGCAAAACCGCGGGCGGGCCAAGTCCGGCTACGACTACCGCGTCGACGGGGCGTGGCAGAACGTCACCGACAAGCATCCGGTCGCCATCGGCGACGCCAAGGGCGCCCGGGCATCGGCGATGCTCGCCGCGGACCCCGCGTTCGCCGACAAGATCCGATCGTGCGTCGGCGTGCCCATCCGGGCGATCGTTCACCTGCGCGACCCGTTCGACATCGTGGGATCCCGGGTCAAGCGCCGCGGCCGCAAGCTCGACGACGCGATCTTCGGCATGCGCGGCGTCCACGACTCGGTCGTCGCGGCGCTCGCGACGCTTCGCGAGGAAGAACGCCTGATCCAGTACCACGAAGACGTGATCGCCGACCCGGTCACGGCCTTCGAGCGGATGTTCGCGTTCCTCGGCGTCGAGCCCAACGATCAAGCCGTGCAGGCCTGCGCCGGCAAGCTGTGGGCCCGCCCGCACGCGGCTCGCAAGGCGACCGACTGGCCCGAAGACGCGGTGGCCCGGCTGCGCGGCCTGATCGACGAGAGCCCCATCCTCGGCCGATACGCCGACCCGCCCGTCACCGACCTGTCCGGGGCGCCCGTTGCCCCCGCTGGCCCGACGCCGGCCGGCCGACCGCGGGAGGACGACCAGACGGGCTACTTCGACCGTGTCGAGCGGTTTACCCTGATGCTGTCGCCGCAGGCTCGAGGCTGCGGCAAGCTCGCGCTCACGCTCTCCCAGCACCCCGACCTGTTGATCTCCAACGAGCTCTCCGACGAGCTCGATCGGCGAGGCTGCCTGCTCGCGCCGCTCAGCCGTGGCCAGCTGCTTGCGATCCTGAAGCACCAGAGCTTCCGCCAGCTCGCTCGGCAGAGGAAGGTCACCGACGACAAGCGACGCTCGGGTCAGGTCTACCGCGCGATCCAAGACCGGTCGCCGACGTCGATGGGCGCGGTCTTGGGCGAGGCGAGCATCCACGCGATCGCCAAAGACCCGGGCCTGCTGGACGAGCTGGCCGACCGCCTGGGCGTGCCGCTCCGCGTCGTCTGCTACTTCCGCCCACGCCGCCTGGCCGACCGGTTCCGCAAGATGCGCCCGCGTCCGGCCGCCGTCGGCCAGTCGCTCGAGGCAAGCATGCGCGCGATCTACGAGCGGTTCGACAAGCAAGACCGGCTGGTCGTCAGCTTCGACGAGCTGTCGCGCGGACCAAGCAAAGGGTTCGACGACCTGTTCGGGTGGCTGGGCGTCGGGTCCAACGAGGCGGCACTCGAAGCCTGCATCCGTTGGTTCGACGCCAACCCCAAGACCTACGCCGCCCGCAAGCCGTGGTGGCTGCAGCCGGCTCAAGCGGTCAAGCGGCGCGTCAAGCGATTCCGCGGCCAAACCGGCAAGACGGGCCCGCGCGCCTAAGCCGGCCCGACCCCGTTCAGCCCTGCCCGTGCTGGTGCAGTCCGCACTCGGTCTTGCCCTTGCCCGACCAGCGGCCGGCGCGCTCGTGCTCGCCGGGCTGGACCCGCCGCGTGCAGTGCTTGCAGCCGATGCTCGGGAACCCCTCGTTGTGAAGCGGGTTGTACGGCAGGTCGTTGCGCTTGATGTAGTCCCAGCACTCGGCCCGCGTCCACGCCGCCAAGGGATACAGCTTGACGTCGCCCCGGCCGTCGACCTCCACCGGCTTGATCGCGGCCCGCGTCTCGGCCTGATCGCGACGCAGCGCGCTGATCCACGCGTCGGCCGACCCGCGGACCTCCGCCAGCGGCTCGACCTTGCGCATGTGGCAGCACAGGTCGGGGTAATGCGTCCACGCGTCGGGCCCGATCGCCGCCTCGATGTCTTCCTCGCTGGTCGACGTCTCGATCACCAGGATCCGCAGGCCCCACTGAGCCTTGAGCCGGTCGATCAACGCCAGTGTCTCGGGGAAGTGCTGACGGGTGTCGATGAAGTACACCGGCACGCTGGGGATCGACCGCAGCATCACGTGCAGCATCACGATGCCTGAGTATCCCAGCCCGGTCATCACCGACAGCCGCTTGCCAAACTCGGCGTAGCCCCACTTGATCAAGTCCTCGGCCGAGGCGTCGGCGAGCTGGTCGCTCATCGTCTCGGCCCAGGCACGACGCTCGGCGTGGGGGTCTTGCTGCGTCGTCGAGTCGGGGTGAGTGGTGCCGGCGTCCAGCACCTCCAACGGCGTCGAGACCGTCGGCCGTGCCGCCCCGGTCGCGCGCTCGTTACCCGTCGCACCCATCACGCGATGCTAGACCGGCCCCCGGGCCGACACAAGTTGATTTAAGCCGCCCGCTTGCGCAAAGCGTGAGCGGGTGCCACACCTCGCCGTTAGGCGATGTGGTATTGGTCACGCCGCATCTCAGGGCACACATCGTGCTGCGCACGAGGTGTGGCACCCGCGCGGGCAATGCTCAGTTCGCCAGCTTGCGCACCGCGTCGGCGATGCCGTCGGGGCCGAGGCCCTGGTACGGCATCTGCTCCCACAGCCCGCCGCAGCCTTCCTTGGTCACGCCCAGGTAGTTGAACTTCGGCGTGTAGCCGCGCTCCATCAGCCACGAGCCGAACCGCATGCCCAGGCCGGTCTTGCGGTTGAACTCCTCGGCGACCAGCACGAACGGCGCCTTGCCGAGCTTGGCCATCGTGTCTTCGTCGACGACGTTGAGCGTCGGCTTGTTGATCAGACCGACGTCCAGGCCCTCTTCCTTCAGCGTCTCGACGGCGTCGAGCGCCCGGTGCACGGTCGAGCCAAAGGACACGACGTAGCCCGCCGAACCTTCGCGGATGACCTCGTCCTTGCCGGGGACGAACGTGTACCCCTCGCCGTACATGGGCTTGTCGTCGGGCGTGAGGATGGGCGGCTGCTTGGCGCGGTTGCTGAAGATGTACCGCATGCCGTACTCGTGGAACACGACGTTGACGAGGGCGCGCATCTGGTGGACGTCGCAGGGGAAGTAGGCGCGGACCGGGTGGTGGTCGTCCTCGAGGCCGTTGTCGGCGAACATGTTGTTGATGCCGAAGTGGCAGGTGTTGTCGGCCATCTCGTCGACGCCGGCGTGGCTGAAGTGGCAGAGCACGTTGGCGAAGTTCAGCCGGGCCATGGTCGCCTCGGAGACGATCATCTCGAGGAACGCCGAGAACGTCGCGAAGACGCCTTGCCGCTCCTTGCTGTCGAAGCCGAAGCCGGCGGCCATCGAGAAGTTGCCGCGTTCCATGATGCCGGACTTGGCGTAGACGTCCGGCGCTGCCTCGCGGATCGCGGCGATGCCGGTCGAGCCCTCGAGGTCCGAGTCGATGACGAAGACCTTCTCGGCCCGCGTCGCGGGGTCCATGGCGGTGACGATGTCGGCGACGGCCTTGCCGAACTCGCCGCGCGTGGCGCCCTTGTTGGCGTTGTCCGAGCCCTTGAACGTGAAGGGGTTGCTGGGCTTGTCGATCGCCTTGAGGTAGTCGACCGCGGCGCTGTGGCCACGCAGGTCGAGGTACGTGCAGGCGTTGTCGACACTGATGACGTCGTGCGCGTGCGGCGAGCCCTCGACGCCCGGCAGGCCGGGGCCCATCACACGCTTGTTGACCAGGCCGATCGGCCCGTCGGTGCGCACGGCGTGGGCCAAGCGGGTGTACAGGTTGGCGACGTCCTCGCCCGGGCCGGTGTCGACCCACAGCCCGTGGCCCTGCAGGGTCTGCATGACCGAGTAGCCCGGCTGGTACTCCGAGGGGTGGCCGGCGATGGTGACGTCGTTGTCGTCGACGATGACCTTGACGTTGAGCTGCTGGGAGACGGCGATGCGGGCGGCCTCGGCGTCGTCGCCCTCCTGCTGCGCCCCGTCCGACCCGAAGCAGAGCACGGCCTTGCCGGGGTGGGCCTTGGCGACGCCGTTGACGAACGGCCACATGTGCCCCAGCCGGCCGGAGGCGAACTGCACGCCGGGCGTGAGCCCCAGCTCGGGGTGGCCGGGCAGCGTCGAGTTGGCCGTGCGGTACTCGGTGAGCTTCTCGAAGGTCAGGTGGCCTCGCAGGGCGGCGACGAGGTACTGCGTCGCCACGCGGTGGCCGGCCTCGTCGAAGAAGATCGGCAGGACCTTGTCCGACCCGTTCATCAGCCCCATGGCGATCATCACCTCGGGGACCGTGTCGTACGGCCCGCCGGTGTGCCCCGACACGCCACGGGCGGCGCCGCAGGCCGTGAAGAACACGATCGCGTCGCGGCAGAGCTGGATGTTCGACTTGAGGTCGGCCTCCTGCTCGGCGGTCAGCTCGGTCTGGTTGAAGTCCAGCTCGACGTGCTTGAACGCCGACATGTCGATCGGGAAGGTCATCGGGCTCTCCTGCGGGTGGGGCGGGTCGATCGCGGGCCGGCATCATAAACACCGGCCGCGGCCGATGATTCCGCACCGCCACGCCTCGCGAGCGCCGCGTTAGCCCTTCAGCGCTTCGAGATCGTCGAAAGCGCCGTATTGCTCGGCCCGCTCGTGCGCCTCCCTCACGTGCTGCTCGGGCGTTTTCTCCTCGAGCGGCGTCAGCTCGCTGCGGATCACCGGCACCTGGATCGGGCCGACGTACCCGTCGGGGAACGGCCCGCCCACCCCGGCCATCCACCCCTTGTCGGCCGCCCAGTGCGGCGCGTGCGTGCAGAACCGGAACAGGTACCACCGCACGACCCCCGCCGGCCCGCCGCTATCCAGCTTGTGTTTCGACACCAACTCGATCCCGTCGGGCGGGCCCTTCAGCTCGTTGGGGTGAGCCAGCCAGGTCACCAGGTCGGACTCGGCAAACGCCGTCCGCGTCGCGAACGCCTTGGGGTACAGGTCGAGTCGGCCGTGCTCTTGGAGCAGCAGAAACAACGGGCTGCGGGTCAACGGGTCGGCGGCCAGCCGCTGCAGCGCGGCCGGGTCGGGCGTCTCGCCGGCCGACAGCGGCTCGTCCACCGGAGCCAGCCGCGCGGCCTGTCGCTTCGCCTCCCGCGCCGACGCCAGCCTGAGATTGATGACCAACCCGACAAACACCAACACGACAAGCAGAACGAGCAGCAGCACGCCTCCGCCGATGATGTACAGCCACCACATGTCCCGGTTCCTTGATGTCACGCCGGATGAAAGAAGCTCAAGCCAGAATCGGTGCTGAATCCACCAGCGACGACGGGTATCGCCGCCGTTCGCCCACGGCGTTGGCGTCGTCGCAGATCACGACGTCGGCGACGTGGTCGTCGATCTCCTCGGCCTCCAGCAGGCCGTAGTTCAGGATGATCACCTTGTGCCCGACCTCGACCAGCTTCGCGGCCGCGCCGTTGATCTCGATCGCGCCCGAGCCGGGCTCGCCGGCGATGACGTACGTCTCGAACCGCACGGCGTTGTCGATGTCCAGCACCCAGACCGCCTCGTTGGGCCGGATGCCGGTCGCGTGCAGCAGCTCAGCGTCGATCGTGATCGAGCCGACGTAGTCCACGTCGCACCGCGTGACGGTGGCCCGGTGGATCTTGCTGAGCATCACTTTCCGCTGCATCGCCGGTCCTCTAGGTCCCCCGAACAAACTGGGCGTTCGACCCGGGTCAACCGCGCGGTCGGCCCTGTCGATAGACCGTAAGCCTAGCACCCGCCCCACCCTAGGCCAAGCCCCCGGAACGCGGCCCCCGGGGCTCCACCGCCGCCGCCCCGCGTAGCATGCCCCGATGGCCGATCCGACCGACCAGCCAAGCACTCAGAGCCTCGCCGAGCGCCCGTTCGGCTGCCTGTACCGCCACGGCTTGGCGCGCGTCGCCGTCGCCACCCCGGCCGTCACCGTCGCCGACCCGGCCGCCAACCTCGAGCACCACCTCGCCCTGGCCCGCCAGGCCCACGACCGTCACGCCGCCGTCTGCCTGTTCCCCGAACTCGGCCTCACCGGCTACGCCTGCGACGACCTCTTCCACCAGACCGCCCTGCTCGACGCGGCCGAGCAGGCGCTGGCCGACCTGGTCGCGGCGTCGGCGGAGTTGATGCCCATGCTGCTGGTGGGGCTGCCGATCCGCCACCGAGGTGATCTGTACAACTGCGCCGCCGTCGTCCACGGGGGGATGGTGCTCGGGCTGACGCCAAAAACGTATCTGCCCAACTACCGTGAGTACTACGAGAAGCGATATTTCGCGTCGGGCCTTCAACTCGGCGATCGTGGGCATTTTTTTGAGAGTCCACGACTTAATGACTGCCTGGCCATTACCACGTCGCACGTCTTCTCACCGCCAGGTTGGCCAGCTCTGACCTTGGGCGTCGAGATTTGCGAAGACTTCTGGTCTCCGATTCCGCCGTCAACGTTTTCCACGCTGGCGGGAGCAACAATCGTCGCGAATCTGTCTGCATCGAACGCCACGATCGGTAAAGCCGATCGTCGTCGAGCTTTGGCTGCCGCGCACTCCGCACGAACCGCATGCGCGTATTTGTTTTCTGCCTCGGGTCCCGGAGAGTCGACAACAGATCTTGCGTGGGACGGGCAGACATTGATTTACGAAAACGGCGACCTGCTTGCAGAGGGGGATCGATTTCCAGCCGAACCACACTTAGTGACGGCCGACATCGATATCGATCGCTTGATCGCTGAAAGAACACGCCTCACAACGCTCAGTGACGTCGCATCTTCGTATCAACAAGTGGCCGAAATCGGTCCAGTGCCGTTCTACCTCGACCTCCCCGACCACGCCGTCCCGCTTGAGCGCGAGATCGAGCGCTTCCCCTTCGTGCCGCACGACAAAACCGAGGTCGACCACCGCTGCCACGACGCGTTCCACATCCAGGTGCAGGGCCTGGCCCAACGCCTCAAGGCGGCCAAGCTCAGCAACCTCGTCATCGGCGTCTCCGGCGGGCTCGACTCGACGCACGCGCTGGTCGTCGCCGCCAAGACGATGGACCGCCTCGGCCTGCCGCGCACGAACATCCACGCCTTCAGCCTGCCCGGCTTCGCCACCTCGGCCGGGACGCGCACCAACGCACATAAGCTCGCCGAGGCGCTGGGCGTCACGATGCGCGAGATCGATATCACCGCCGCCTGCGAGCAGATGCTCAAGGACCTCGATCACCCCTACAGCAAGGGCCAGCGCACGCCCGAGACGTACGACATCACGTTCGAGAACGTCCAGGCCGGCCAACGCACGAGCGTGCTCTTCCGGCTGGCCAACCACCTCGACGCCCTCGTCGTCGGCACCGGCGACCTCAGCGAGCTGGCGCTGGGCTTCTGCACCTACGGCGTCGGCGATCACATGTCGCACTACGCCGTCAACTGCTCGGTCCCCAAGACGCTGATCCAGCACCTGATCCGCTGGACCGCCACGACCGAGGACTTCGCCGCCGCGCGCGACGTGCTGCTCGACATCGTCGACACGGAGTTCTCGCCGGAACTCGTCCCGGCCGGCGAGGACGGCGACGGCGACAAGCCGTCCCAACGCGCCGAAGACATCGTCGGCCCCTACGAGCTGCAGGACTTCCACCTCTTCTACGCCCTGCGCTACGGCTACGCCCCGAGCAAGATCGCCTACCTCGCGCACCACGCGTGGAAGGACGTCGACGCCGGGCTCTGGCCGCCGACGCTGACCGACCACGACCCGCGCAACCAGTACGACCTGCCCACTATCAAGCGCTGGCTGCGCGTCTTCATCCAGCGCTACTACGGCTTTGCCCAGTTCAAGCGCTCGGCCATCCCCAACGGCCCCAAGGTCTCCACCGGCGGCTCGCTCAGCCCCCGCGGCGACTGGCGCGCCCCGTCCGACAGCTCCCCCGCCGCGTGGCTGGCCGACCTCGACCGCGTGCCCGATGACCCCAACGCGTGACTACTCAGTGTCTTGGGTGCCACACCTCGTGCGCAGCACCATGTGTGCCCTCGCGTGTCGCTAGCTCAACGGCACACATCGCCTTCGGCGAGGTGTGGCGCACGTGGGGCAGACCCCGAAGTTCACGCCGCCCGGCGCGTCTCGTCTCGGTCGTCCGGTGACGGCGATGGCGCGGTGGGTTCCGGCTCGGGCCGACGGGTTGGCGGGAACGGCTCGCGGATCGCCGGGCCGAAGCCCTCGTTGAGCGCGACGAACACGGCCGTCGCCGCGGCGATGATGCCCAGGCTGCCCAGCGCCCGCCAGGCGTAGTCCGGCACGAACACCTGCCAGACCGCGAGGATGCACACCACCGCCGTCGCCACGACGGCGAGCGAGATGACGGCAAAGGCGAAGACACGCGTGATCTTGAGGTTGATCACGCCGATGGGCTTGCGGTCGTACGGGTTCTCGAACATGGGGCCCTCCGAAAGCGTCTGGCGGATGCTGTGGATCTTGTCGACCTGCATGCCTCAAGTGTCGTCGGCCGGGCCGGCCGGATCAACGACAAACCGCGTTGTCGGGTGCTTATGGGGCGGTCGCTTGGGCGACGAGCCGGTCGACCTTCTCGACATAGACGTCGGGGTCGGCCTTGCGTTTCAGGCCGTTGGCGTTCATGTACCGCAGCTTGCCGAGGATCGGCCGCTCGGTCCACGCCCGGTCGTGCACGCCGAAGCACCAGGCGATGCCGGTGTACGAGTTGGGGTCGCGGCCGTCGATGAAGTACCGGTCGTTCAGGTGCTTCATGCGGTCGAACGCCTCCTGCGCCGAGGGCGACCACTCGATGATCTTCTTGCCCCAGTACATGCGCATGTAGTTGTGCATGTAGCCGGTGTAGCGCATCTCGCGCATCGCGGCGTTCCAGTACGGGTCGTGGGTTTTGGCGTCGTCGAGCTGATCGAGGGTGTAGGCGGGGTCGCGCTCGTCGGCGGCGTGCTCGGCGATGGTCTTGCATGCCCAGTCGGGGAGGCAGTCGAAGGTGTCGTAGGTGTCGGCGGCGTAATAGGCGAAGTTGATCGCCAGCTCGCGGCGGACGATGAGCTCCTCGAGGTAGCTCTCGCGGTCGTCTTTGTGGCTCGCCCAGGCGGACTCGATGGCGAGGGCGAGCCGGACGGGAGAGACCTGCCCGAAGTGCAGGTACTTGCTCATGTGCGAGACGTCGTCGGTCTGCGGCTGGTTGCGGTGCGCGTCGTAGACGCCGGCGCTGTTGGCGAGGAAGGCGTCGAGCAGACGGTGGGCCTCGCGCTGCCCGCCGGTGAACATCGGGACGGGCGGGACGGTGTGGTCGAGGCCGGGCATGCCGTTGATGAGCGCGTCGAGGTCGGCGAGATCGACGGCGTCGCCCTTGATTTTTAGGTCGGGCCACTTGTGCTTGACCGGCGTCGGGTCGAGGGCGACGAGGAACTCGCCCAAGCAGCGCGTGATCTTCGGGCGGATCGTGCGGGCCGCGAACTCCTGCTTGTCGCTGGCGACCTCGATCGGAACAACGACGTCGGCTTCGACCTGTTCGAGCGGGCAGTCCAGCCGGTCGGCGGCGGCGGCGCGGAAGGCGCGCTCGTGACGCAGGTAGCCGCGATCGGTCACGACCAGCGCCGCGTCTTTCGCCAGACGCACCGCCTGGTCGACGCACCCCTCGCGGTGCAGGGCAAAACCGATATGCCGCTTGGCGAGCGCGGCGCGGACGTCGACCAACCCGTCGACCATGAACCGCTTGCTGCGGGCGGTGCTGCCGGGGTAGTCGTCCATGAGCCCGTAGCAGACCAGCACCGGCAGGCCGAGCTCGTTGCCGCGGCGCACGGCGTGCTCGAGCGCATCGTTGTGCTCGGTGCGCATCGAGGACTGCATCCAGTACAGGACGTACTTGGCCTTGGCGCGGGCCGGCCGGTCGTTGAGCGATTGGATGCGGTCTTTGTGGACGACGCGGGTTGCCATGGGGGGAGGGTAGGCGTCGGCCCGGTCGCGCAATGCGTCACGCCCAGCCGGGCCCTGCGGGCCGCCGGCTAAACACGCAACGCACTGCCGCGCCTAAGCGCCTAGCGCCGAACCTACGCCCCGCGGATCGACTCGCCTTCGCGCAGCCCCGTGACCTCCCACGCCTGCACCGGCGTGGCGATGCCCTTGAGGCTCAACGGCTCGACCTCGTTGAGCTCGAACACGTCCTCGGCTTGGGCGGCGGTCTTCTTCTCGATCTGCACGCACCCCGGCCGGCACGCCGCCTCCAGCCGGGCCGCCATGTTCACCGGCCGACCGACCACCGTGTACGCCGCCTGCTTCTTGCCGCCCAGGTAACCGGCGGTGACGTAGCCGGTCGCGATGCCGACGCGGACCTGCATCTCGCCGCGCCCCTTGCTCTTCATCACCTCGGCGATCTCGGTGAACCGTTCCTGCAGCAGCAAGCCCGCCTCGCAGGCCCACTGCTCCTTGTTCTGCAGGGCATCCGGCGCACCCCAGTAGGCGAGGATGCCGTCGCCGAGGAACTTGTCGAGCGTGCCGTGGGTTTCCTCGAGCACCTGCATGGCCATGGGGTAGAGCAGGCCGAGGAACTCGGCGATCTCCTCGGGCTCGCTGCGCTCGGTGAGGGTCGTGAAGCCCTTGACGTCGGTGAACATGACGGTGACCTCGACGCGCTCGACGCCGAGCTCCTGGCCGCGCAAGCCGTAGAGGTACAGCTCGCGGAGGAGGGCCGGGCTGACGAACCGGCTGAGCAGCTGGGCGAGCTTGCTGGCGCGCATCGTGATCTGCGTCAGCATGATGCCCGTGCCGATCGCCACCGCGCCCGCCATCGCCACGATCGGCGAACCCGTCGGCAGCCAGACGCTCTGGCCCCAGAACAGCCAAGCCGGCAGCACGAAGAGCGACAGAAACAGCAGCGCCGTCAGCCCGCCGGCCAGCCACGCCCGGAAGAAGAACGCGTAGAACACCAGCCCCGCCAGCAGCGGCATCAGCACCGTCAACACCGGTGTCCACCACCGGCTCGCCGGGTAGATGAACTGCTCGGTCAGCACCGTATTCATCGCATTGAACGTCACCATCGCCCCGGGCATCGCCGGGTCCAGAGGCGTGATGATCTGGTCGACCCCCCCTTCGATCGTGCCCATGAGCACCATCTTGCCTCGCAGTGTGTCGGCGACGTCCTCCGGGAACTCCTTGAGCGTCGCCCACTGGTTCTCGTACTCGTAGAAAGGCATGTCGAGCTCGACACGCTCCTTCCAGCGCGGGATCTGGTTGATCAGCAGCTCGCCCTGCTCGGTCAGCGGAACACGCAAGGCCGGCTTGCCGTAAGCCGCCTGCTGTTCGGCGGGCAAGGGCAAGACAAGCGTGTGGCCCTCGATCGTGACCGAATCGGGATCGATGTCGAGCAGCTCGATGACGCCGGCCAGGGCCATCGACGGGAACAGGACATTGCCAACACGCGCGACGAGGTCGACCCGGCGGTTCTTGCCGTCGGTATCCACCGCCCACCGGACGTGCCCGGACGACACCGCGGCGTCGGCGAACTTGTCCATCTGCAGGGTGCGCAGGTCGAGCGGCTTGACCGGCAACGCGTCGGCCGCCAGCGTGCGCCGGCCGACGCGGAATCGCTGGGCATACGCGAGGTCGCTGGCGGACGGGAGCTCGCCGGCGTCGATGTCGCCCGACGCCTGCACCATGAGCACGTTGGGCAGGCCCGTCATCGCCTGGGCGAGCAGGTCGTCGACGTTGCCGTCTTCGGGCAGGTCGAACAGCACGTCCCAGATCACGCCCTCGGCTCCGACGTTCGCCAGGCCCAGCAGCGTGAAGTAATGCATGATCCGCAGCGTCTGACCCCGCGTGAACGCCTGCCCATTGTCCTGCTGCAACTGCTCGCGGAACTCGCGAATCTCGTTGTAGACGTCGTCGCCGATGCCAAAGAACACCAGCCGATCATCGATCTCGACGTCCCACGGCGCGTTGCGCTTGAGGACGTCGAACTGATACAGGCTCACGCCAGCCAGCACGCTCGGCCGCCACGCGTCCAGCGCCGCCACCGCCACGCCGCACAGCGCCATCACCGCCAGCACCGGCCACCGCGCGAAGCGCGTCACCGACACCGTCTGTCGCGGGCCCGCCTGACTCGCTGCGCCTTTCCGCCTGGGCATCGCCGAAGGATATCGCCCCGCCTGCGCAGGGCGGCCCGGCCGGTCGCGTGGATCGCGCGGTGAACCCCGGATGCGTTGCTGCAGCCGGGGGTTGAGGGTGCGCACGACGTTGACGGCAACAGGTCAGTTCTGCCTGACGAACGACCCACCCCGGGACGCGTCGCGTCCCGGCTGCGGGCCCGTTAGCCGCCGCCCCTGGGCGGCGCTTCGGCGTGGCGAACGACGAACGACGCGCCGCCCAAGGGCGGCGGCTAACGACGGCAACCACGATTGCGCGCGCCAGTGCCGCCATCCTTCCGGGGGTAGGAACGCCCCGTGAGCGGCTCGTCCCCCATCGGCAGGGCACGTACGAGCATCGCGAGACTCGGGGTTGACCGCCGGACGGGACGCCCCCGGTGCAAGCCATCGGCCGGGCGGCCGACGAACGACGATCGCGAC
>JBCCZA010000032.1:0-22756 GCA_039188455.1 Planctomycetota bacterium | reverse complement strand
TTCGAGATCAACCGCAACTTCCGCAACGAGGGCGTCAGCCCCCGCCACAACCCCGAGTTCACCATGCTCGAGGCCTACGAGGCCTACGGCAACTGGGAGACGATGGCCGAGCTGGTCGAGGACATGACCTGCACCGTCGCCGAACAGGTCTGCGGCGGGTTGGTGATCAACCACGCGGGCACGGAGGGCATCGAGGGGCGCACGATCGACCTGAGCCGGCCGTGGCGGCGGGTGTCGATGGCGGACTTGGTCGAGGAACGTACGGGATGGAGGTTCGCAAAACGCAAAGCCACGCCCGCTGAAACACGATCGATTATCGAGCACGTAGAGCTACGAACTTGTCGAGAACTGGGGCGACAAGCAACTTCGCAGTTTCCACAAATGTCCGAGTTGTTCTCAGACTTTGAGTCACTAGAAGCATTTCAGGCGGTAAAGCAATCTATCTTGGAGTTATTAGCTGCGCTTCAGCAGGTAATGAAAAAGAAATTCACCGAACTGCGTGAAAATTATCCTGATGACGAGGCGGCACAAGACTCGGTTGAATTCAAAAACATCTGTGAAAATATGGCGATTGTTAAGCGACTCATGGGAGCATTCCAGCGACTTAACGATCAAGAGCGTCTTGAGAGAGACATCGACCAATTCACATTTCGATTTCGTGAAAAGACCCCCGCCGAGCAGCTCACCGAGGTCTACGAAAAACTCATCGAGCCGACGCTGATCAACCCGACGTTCGTCACGCGCGTGCCGGGGACGATCATCCCGCTCGCGAAGCGATGCCAAGACGACGATTACTTCGCGGATGTCTACGAACTGGCGATCAACGGCGTCGAGATCAGCCCGGGGTACTCCGAGCTCAACGACCCCGACGTGCAGGAGGCGCAGTTCCGCCAGCAGGTCGGCGACGAGGCGGAGAAGCAGCAGATCGACGAGGACTTCCTCGAGGCCCTGCGCGTCGGCATGCCCCCGGCCGGCGGGATGGGGCTGGGCATCGACCGGCTGATCATGATGCTCACCGGCGCCCAGAGCATCCGCGACGTGATCCTCTTCCCCCTGATGCGGCCGCGGGATTGAGCGGAGTGGTCCACAGATTGCACAGATGCCACAGATTTTGGAACTGAAGCAAGGATGCTCTAGCCGATGATCGAGGTTCAAGTGAAGCGTCGTTCACTCACGCTTTTTTTGTCTTGTCTCAATCTGTGCAATCTGTGAAATCTGTGGACTAACGACTCGATGTACGTCCTGCTGCTCATCTCGAAGTACCTCCGCCGCAAGCTCGCGCCGCTGTTTGCCTGCCTGGCGGTCGTCCTGTGCACGGCGATGGTGATCATCGTGATGTCGGTGATGATGGGGTTCCTGGCGAAGCTGCAGAGCTCGGCCCAGCGGCTATCGGGGGACGTGATCGTGCAGGCGGGATCGATCACGGGGTTTGAGGGGTACGAGGATTTGATCGAGCGGCTGGAGGCGTTGCCGGAGGTGGCGGTGGCGACGCCGGTGATCGACGTGCCGGGGCTGGTGAAGATCGGGACGCGTTCGATCCCGATCGCGCAGGTGGTGGGCGTCGAGCCAACGGGCTACGACGCGGTGGTGGGGTACGCGGGGACGATGTACTGGCAGGACCACCACCGCGTGGCGCTGCACGACCGGATCTACGGCGACCCGTCGATGCAGAGCGAAGCCGAGCTGGCGTTGCGAGCCGAGTGGGAGCAGCTGGGCTTCGAGCGGTTGGGCGCCGAGCTGCGTGTCCCGCCGGGCTGGCAGCAGAGGATCGATGAGGCGCTGCCGGTGTCGGGAGCGATCGTGCCGGGGCTCGAGGTCAGCCCGTACAACTGGCGAGACGACCAGGGCGAGTACGACTTCGACCGCACGCTGGCGAACGACGGGTCGCGGGTGATCCTGACGGTGCTGCCGCTGACACGGTCGGGCGGCTTGCTGGAGCCGGAGACGCGGGCGTTCGCGACGGTGAATGAGTTCAAGTCCGGGCTGTACGAGGTCGACGCGAACCGGGTGTACGTGCCGTTGGACGTGCTGCAGGGGATGCTGGGGATGGACGAGGGGATCGCGATCGGCGAGGACGGGCTGCCGACCGGCGAGACGATCCCGGGTCGGGTGACGGAGGTGCTCGCCAAGTCGGCCGACGGCGTGCCGCTGGAGGCCGTGGCCGACGCGGCGCGGCGAGTCGTCAACGAATGGGAGCTCGACCACGAAACGAGCGTGTTCACCATCACGTGGCAAGACCGTCACGGCCGACTGCTCAGCGCCGTGGCGAACGAGGTCCGGCTGGTGGTGTTCCTGTTCGGCGTCACGAGCCTGGTGGCCGTGTTCATGGTGCTGATCACGTTCTGGATGATCGTGCGGGCGCAGACACGCGACATCGGCACGCTGCGGGCGATCGGGGCGTCTCGGATCGGCATCCTGAGCCTGTTTGTGGGGTACGGCTTGGCGGTCGGCGTGCTGGGCGCGGCCTTGGGGACGGCGGTCGGTACGTGGATCGTGGTCTCGCTCAACGAGGTGCAGTTCTTCCTGGCGAACTACGCCGGGGTCACGACGACGCTGATCGGTTCGGTACTGGTTGGCGCGGCGGGGGGGGCGGTGATCGCGACCGCCATCGGCTTCGTGAACCAACGCATGCGCTGGTGGCTGGTTCGGCTGACGCCGATCGTCGCGGTGCTGTGCTTCGTGCCGTTGCTGATCGGCGTCGCGGCGTCGGCCGACTTCGCATCCTGGCTCAACGCCACCATCCGCTTCGAGATGTGGAACCCCCAGACGTACTACTTCGACGAGATCCCCAACCAGATCGACGCCCCGGCGGTAGCGATTGTCGCGGTCTGCGCGGTGCTGAGCAGCACGCTGGGGGCGGTGATCCCGGCGTTGGTGGCGTCGGCGAACAACCCGGTGGAGGCGCTGCGGCATGAGTAGTCGGCTGTCGACCACGAACTTGCAGAAGCGTTACCGCAGCGGGGGCGGCTGGCTGGAGGTGCTGCGCGGCGTCGACCTGTCTATCGCCGATGGCGAGTGGGTCGCGATCCTCGGCCGATCGGGCTCGGGCAAGAGCACGCTGCTGCACCTGATGGGCGGGCTCGACCAGCCCGACGGCGGCGAGGTGCGGTTCGACGATCGCAACCTGTCGTCGCTCAGCGAGTGGGGGATCGACCGCTACCGCAACCGCGACGTGGGGATGATCTTCCAGGCGTATCACCTGCTGCCCGAGCTCACGGCGTTGGAGAACGTGACGATCGCAGCCATGCTCGACGGCGGGCCGATGTGCTGGTTGCGGCGGCGGAGTCAGGCCAAGGCCCGCGCCGCCGAGCTACTCGAGAAGGTCGGTCTGGCAGACCGTGCGACGCACCGGCCGAACAAGCTGTCGGGCGGCGAGCGCCAGCGCGTGGCGATCGCGCGGGCGCTGATGAACGCCCCGGCCGTGCTGCTGGCCGACGAGCCGACGGGCAACCTCGACCCCGAGACCGGCGGCGAGGTCATGGCCGTGATCGAGGCCCTGCACCAAGGCGGCCAGACCGTCGTGATGGTCACCCACGACGACGCCATCGCCGACCGAGCCGACCGGCGGGTGGTGCTGGAGAAGGGGATCGTGAAGGGGTAGCCGTCGCGCCTTGGCCGCGACAGCTGGGCGGGTTGGTGGATGGGCGGCGTGCTAAGGCCTCTCAGACGGACCCCGCCGCTCACCCGCAGACCCGCCGATCCGCACACCCGACCCCCTCCGCCATCACCCGCGTCGGCCGTCCCCCTCCGCTACCCTGTCCGGCTCGATGTACATCCTCAAGGTCAACAATCTGGTCAAGACCTACGCCAAGCGGCGGGTGGTCGACCGCGTCAGCTTCGTCGTCGAAGAAGGCGAGATCGTCGGCCTGCTCGGCCGCAACGGCGCGGGCAAGACCACCAGCTTCCGCATGACCACCGGCATGCTCACGCCCGAAGAAGGTCAGGTCCTCTTCGGCGGCCAGGACGTCACCCGCCTGGCGATGTACCAGCGGGCGCAGCTGGGCATGGGCTACCTCTCGCAGGAGCCGTCGATCTTCCAGCGGCTGACCGTCGAGCAGAACCTCAAGGCCATCCTCGAGACCCGCCCGATGACGCGCGTCGAGCGTCGGCAGCGCTGCGAGGAGCTGCTCGAGCAGTTCGGCCTCGCCAAGATCCGCCGCCAGCAGGCCCGCCTGTGCTCGGGCGGCGAGAAGCGTCGGCTGGAGATCGCGCGGGCGCTCATCACCGAGCCGAGTCTCGTGCTGCTGGATGAGCCGTTCGCGGGGGTCGATCCGCTGGCGGTCGAGGGGCTGCAGGACGAGTTGCGGGCGCTGCGCGACCGGCTGGGCATCGCGATGCTCATCACCGATCACAACGTGCACCACATCCTGGCGGTGTGCGACAGGGTGTACGTCATCTCCGACGGGCAGGTCTTCGCCGAGGGCACGCCCAAGGAGATCATCAACAACGAGGCCGTGAAACGGTCCTACCTGGGCTCGACCTTCCGCGGGGACGAGTTCGGCTGATTCACGAATCGCGAGAAGCCCCACGCCATGAACATCAGCAAGATCGAGATCCGCGCCTGCAAGACCAAGGGCTCGGTCCTGAACGAGACCGAGCTCCGCCACGGCACCGTGCGCGAGCTGAACTTCCTGGTGCTGTCGATGTTCACCGACGACGGCCTGCGGGCCGACACGTTCGGCTTCGGCTCGGCCAGCGCCGAGGCGGTGGGCAAGGTCGCGGCCGACCTGGTGCGGCCGCACTTCATGGGCCAGGACCCGCTGTACCGCGAGCGGCTGTGGCAGGAGTGGCGGATGGCCGACCGGCACTGGCTGCACGTGCCGATCTACTCGTACGGCCCGTTCGACATCGCCTGCTGGCTGCTGGCGGCGCAGTCGGCGAACCAGCCGCTGTACCGCTACCTCGGGGCGTACCGCGATCGCGTACCCATCTACGGCAGCTCGATGTTCATGCCGGAGGTCGAGGACTACGTCCGCCAGGCGGTCGAGACCAAGGAGGCCGGCTGGGCGGCGTACAAGCTGCACCCGCCGGGCGACCCGGCGTTCGACCGCGAGGCCTATCGCGCCTGCCGCGAGGCCGTGGGCGATGACTTCCCGCTCATGACCGACCCGGTCGCGGCCTACTCGCACGAGTCGGCGCTGCAGATGGGCCGCGAGCTGGAGCGACTGAACTACAAGTGGCTGGAAGAGCCGCTGTACGACGTCGATTTCCACGGGCTCAAGAAGCTCACCGACAAGCTCGACATCCCGATCTGCGGCACCGAGGTGCTGGCGGGCAGCCACTACGCGACGGCGCACTGCATCAAGGAGGGCATCGTCGACATGGTGCGCACGGACGTGTCGTGGAAGGGTGGAATCACGCCGGTGATGAAGACCGCGCACCTGGCCGAGTCGTTCGGGATGCAGTGCGAGCTGCACACGACGGTGTTCCACCCGCTGGACCTGGTGAACCTGCACTGCAACGCGGCGATCAAGAACTCGGAGTTCTTCGAGGTGCTCTTGCCGACGTCGTACTACGACTTTGGCTTGAAGGAACCCATCAAGATCGAGGACGGCCACGCCGTGCTGCCCGACGGGCCGGGCCTGGGCATCGAGCTGGACTGGGACCTGATCGACGACTGCACGGTCGCGGTGTACTGAGCCGAACGCGCCATGAGCGACCTCAAGGACAAGTCGCGCGGCGATCGCTTGCAGAAGGTGCTGGCCGCGGCGGGGGTGGCGTCGCGGCGGGAGTGCGAGGCGATGATCGCCGAGGGGCGCGTCGCGGTGAACGGCGAGGTGGTCATCGACCTGCCGGCGTGGGTTGATCCGGAGAAAGACAAGATCGCGGTCGACGACCGGCCGATCCGCGGGCAGGGGCGCGGGCGGCGGCGGGGGACGATGAACCGGCTGGTCTACGTCATGGTCAACAAGCCGCGGCGGGTGATCTCGACGGCCGACGACCCCGACGGTCGGCAGACCGTGCTCGACCTCGTGCCCGGCGCGGCGAAGGAGCGGCTGTACCCCGTCGGCCGGCTGGACGCCGACTCGACCGGGCTGATCCTGCTGACCAATCACGGCGAGCTGGCCAACCGGCTGACGCACCCGCGGTACGAGGTGACCAAGGCGTACCGCGTGAGCGTCCGCGGCCGGCTGGAGGCGGGTGACATCGAGCGGCTGCGCGACGGGCTGGTGCTGACCGACAAGCGCACGCTGGGCAAGGACGGCCGATCGACGCGTGGAAAGGTCGGCGTCAAGCGGGCGGCCGTCGAGGCGGTGAGCGTGCTGAGGCGAGACCGGGACAGCAACGGCGAGGACCGCACAGTGCTGATGGTCACCCTGGCCGAGGGGCAGAATCGCGAGGTCCGCCGGCTGATGGCCAGGCTCGGGCTCAAGGTCCGCAAGCTGCACCGCACGGCGATCGGGCCGCTACGGCTCAAGCGGCTGCCGGTCGGCGGGCACCGGGCGCTGACCCTGCCGGAGAAGCGCGAGCTGCTCAAGGCCGCGGGCTTGGCGCGTCGCTGACCGGCTGGAAACGCAGCGGCGGCGTGCGGGCGATATAAGCGATTTCACTTATTAGTAATTTCCCTTATCGGCATGACGCGTAGTTCAACAACCGCTATAGATGCCGCGATGAAACCAGATCAGCCAGCGATCCCAGTCCCTGAACGACGTTCTGCAACCCTCCTCGGGGGCTTTGCCGCTGCCGCGGTGGCGGCGCTGTTTTGCGCACTTACGGCCGTGCAGCCCGGATGGGCCGGGGGACCGATTCCGCCGCTCGACACGGCCGACGAGGCCGGCGTCAACGGCCTGGCGTCGTTCATCGAGCCCGACGAGCTCAAGGCGCTCATCGGGCACGGCAGCGCCGGCGACGATGCCTCGCCTCGCGTCGTGCTGATCGATGCCCGTGCGCCGCTGGACTACGCGGCGGGGCACCTGCCGGGCGCGATCAACCTGGAGCCGAACAAGTGGCGGACGCCGTCGGCCAAGCCGGGCCAGGGCCTGAGCCAGTACGTGTACCGCCAAGCCGACGGGTCGCCGGACGTGGCTTACTACGAGCGGATGCTCGGCGAGGCGGGCGTGCGGGCCGACGACACGGTCGTGGTGTACGGCAACCACGCCGGCAAGAAGGACGGCACCGTGCCGGCGATGCTGCTGGACTGGCTCGGCCACGACCGCGTGCGCTTCCTGGACGGCGTGGGCGTTGACCGATGGCAGTCGGCGGGCGGCGTGCTGTCGACCGAAGGCGTCCACCTCGAGCCGACAACCTACCGGGCCGAGCCGCGCGCGGGCTTCGTGTGGAACGAGCCGGATGTGCTCGCGAACCTGACGAACCCGGACGTTGTGATGTACGACACGCGATCCCTGCAGGAGTGGACGGGCGAGAACAAGCGGGACAATGCGCGCGGCGGCCACCTGCCGGGCGCGATGAGGATCAACTACACCGACATGCTGACCGCCGACAAGCGGGTCAAGTCGGCGGACGCGATGCGAGCGATGCTCGACGAGCAAGGCGTCACGCCCGACAAGCAGGTCGTGCTGTACTGCCAGACGGCGACGCGGGTGAGCCTGCCGTACCTGGTAATGCGTGACCTGGGTTATCCGCGGATATCGATCTACGACGCGTCGTGGTTTGAGTGGGGCAACCGCGACGACACGCCGATCCAGCGCGAGGCCCCTGCCGAGTCCGGCTGAGCGAGCGTGACGGCGGTTAGCGCGGCAGACCACCCCGTTCGCCGCGTCAGATCGCCGAGAGCGTGTTGTACCGGCGGACGAACGCCGCGAAGACGCCGCCCATGCCGCCCAGCAACACGTTGCCTAGCTCGAACGAGAACGCCCCCGCCTCGATCAGCGTGGCCAGGCAGCCGACCAGCGCCGCCACCACGCCGAGCCCGACGCCGATGACGACGCCGGCGATCAGGTACGCCGGCAGCGTCACCACGCGGTCGTGCTCGATCAGCCAGATCAGCGCATAAGCGCACATCGCCGACCACGGCGTGACGGTCAGCAGCGGGCCGAGCCACTTGAACGGCGGGCCCAGCAGGTCGTCGGCGAAGTAGATGATCGGCAGGCCGGCGACGGTCAGCACGATCAGCACGGCGATCAGCGCAGTGCGGATCGTCTTGTCTTGCCGCAGCAGTTCCTGGCTGACGTCGCCCTTGGCGTAGTAGGTGCTCGGGCGCTCAGGGTCGAACCAGCTGCCGCACTCCGGGCAGCGCGGCTCGTGCAGACCGCGGAGGTTGTAGCCGCAGTCGAGGCAGTAGCGGTCGGTGTCGGCGAAGATCGGCCCGTCGCGGACCAGCGGCTCGCGCGAGGTCGGCCGCTGCGGCAGCGCCCCCTTGGCGACCGGTCGCCCGCCGGCCCCGCCGGTCACGCCCGCGGCGGCGGGGGGCTCGGGCTCGGCCAGCTCGTACGCCGGCCCGGTCGACGCCGCGACCTCGGGCGGCGGCGCGGCCGCGCGTGCCGCCGCCGCGGCCAGCTCCGCCTCGTGATCCTCCACCTCGTACACCCCCCCCGCGTTCAACGAGCCCTCCCCCCGCACCTCGGGCAGCGTGTCGGGGTCCACGCGGTCCCGCAGCGAGCGGTCGAGGCTCTCGTCCTCGTCGGCGAGCTCGTAGATGTCGCGCGGGTCACTCATCGACACAACCCTACGATCCGTCCGCCCGTGCGGGCAACGCGGCCGGGCGAAACGCTCAGCCGACCACCAGATTCACCAGCCGCCCGGGCACCACGATCACCTTGCGGATCGCCTTGCCCGTCACGGCCGCCGACACCGCCTCGTCCGACTCGGCGGCCGCCCGCGCCGCCGCCTCGATCGCGTCCTTGTCGGCCTCGGCCGGCACCTCGATCCGCCCACGCAGCTTGCCGTTGACCTGCACCGGCAGCTCGACCGTGTCCTCGACGAGGAACTTCTCCTCGTAGCCCGGCCAGCTCGCCACGGTCAGGCTCTGCTCGAACCCCAGCCGGCCCCACAGCTCCTCGGCCAGGTGCGGCGCCAACGGCCCCAGCATCCGCACGAAATCCTCGGCCAGCGCCCGCGGCAGCTTGTCCATCGCGACCATCGCGTTGTTCATCTCAATCAGCTTCGCGATCGCCACGTTCACGCTCATCGACCCCATCGCGTCCGTCACCGCCTTGATCGTCTTGTGCAGCAGGCGGAGCTGATCGTCGTCCGGGGCGTGCTCATCAACGAGCAACACGTCGGCCTCGTCGTCGACAAAGTTCCGCCAGACCCGCTGCAGGAAGCGGTGCACGCCGACGATGTCCTGCGGGTTCCACGGCTTGCTCTGGTCCAGCGGGCCCATGTACATCTCGTACAGACGCAGCGTGTCCGCCCCGTATTGCTCGCAGATCTCGTCGGGCGCGACGGCGTTCTTCAGGGACTTGCCCATCTTGCCGTACTTCTCGGTGACGGGCTCGCCGTTGTAGGTGTATGTCTGATTCGGCAGGCCTTGCACCTCGAACGCCGGTTGACCTTCTTGATTAATCACGTCAACGGCATCGACATAAATCAGTCGCTCATCGACGTAGGCATACGCCTGGATGTAGCCCTGGTTGAACAGCTTGCCGAATGGCTCGGGTGTCGAGACGTGGCCGAGGTCAAACAACACCTTGTGCCAGAACCGCGCGTAAAGCAGGTGCAGCACCGCATGCTCGACGCCGCCGACGTACAGGTCGACCCCGCTGCGCCGGTCGTCGCCGGTCATCCAGTACTTCTCGGTCTCGGGATCGACCATCGCCTCGTCGTTGTGCGGATCGAGGTAACGCAGGTAGTACCAGCAGCTGCCCGCCCACTGCGGCATCGTGTTGAGCTCGCGCGCGTAACGCTTGCCGTCGCGCTCGACGATCCGCCACGACTCGGGCGCCCGGCCCAGCGGCGGGCGTGGCGGCGCGTCCGGGTCGTCCATCGGCTCGGGCTTGAAGTCGTCCAGCTCGGGCAGCTCGACCGGCAGGTCCGTCTCGGGCACGCCGATGACGTGGCCGGTCGGATGCCCGGCGTCATCCAGCTCGTGCAGCACGGGGAACGGCTCGCCCCAGTAGCGCTGACGGCTGAACAGCCAGTCGCGCAGCTTGTACTGCACCTTGGCTTGGCCCCGACTCCGACGCTCGAGCGCGCGAATCATTTGATCCTTCGCCTCGGCAATTGACTTCCCATTTATGTTGAGGGGCGGCACCAACCCGTCTGGATCTTCGGGGGCAGAATTCGTGATTTTTCCGTCACCTGTATATGCCTGCTTCATATCGCAGGCTTCCTCGAATGCGCGTTGGTTTGCTTCTTCAATTGACAGGCCCTCCGCCTGCCGAATCTCTTTCACGCGCCGGATCGTGGGATAACCAGGCGGCTCAACAACCGGGCGAACAGGCAAATCAAATTTACGAGCGAACTCGAAATCACGCTCGTCGTGCGCAGGCACGGCCATGATCGCGCCGGTGCCGTAGCCCATCATCACGTAGTCGGCGATCCAGACGGGGATCGGCTCGCCGTTCACGGGGTTGATCGCGTGGCTGCCGGTGAAGACGCCCGTCTTCTCCTTGGCGTCCTGCTGGCGATCGACGTTGGTCTTCTTGGCGGCCTCGGCGACGTACGCCTGCACGGTCGCGCTCTGCTCGTCGGTCATGATCGAGGCGACCAGCGGATGCTCGGGCGCCAGCACCATGTACGTCGCGCCGAACAGCGTGTCGGGGCGGGTGGTGAAGACGCGGATCGTATCGTTGGCCTCGCCATCAGCGATCGCGAAGTCGACCTCCGCCCCGATCGACTTGCCGATCCAGTTGCGTTGCAGCAGCTTGATCGACTCCGGCCAATCGACGAGGTCCAGGTCCTCGATCAGCCGATCGGCGAAGGCCGTGATCCGCAGCATCCACTGCTTGAGCGGACGCTTAAAGACAGGATGATTGCCGCGCTCGCTGCGGCCCTCGGCGGTGACCTCCTCGTTGGCCAGCACCGTGCCCAGGGCCGGGCACCAATTGACGTCCACCTCGGCGAGGTACGCCAGGCGGTACTCGTCCAGCAGGCGGTGCCGCTGTTCTTGCGTCAGGTCGGACCAGGGGCGCGAGCCGATGGGCTGGCCTTCGATGGCGTCGAGGCCGTCGTAGTCGGCGATCAGCTCGGCGTTGGTGCCGACGAGATACTTCTCCGACTCGAGCTTGGCGACGAGGTCGGCGATCGGCTCGGCCTTGCCGGTCGCGGGGTCGACGTAGCTGTTCCACAGCTGCAGGAAGACCCACTGCGTCCAGCGGTAGTAGCCGGGGTCGGTCGTGGAGATCGTGCGGTCCCAGTCGTAGCCCAGGCCGAGGCGCTTGAGCTGGCGGACCATGTTGGCGATGTTCTGCTCGGTCGTGACGCGGGGGTGGACGCCGGTCTCGATGGCGAACTGCTCGGCCGGCAGGCCGAAGGCGTCGAAGCCCATGGGGTGCAGGACGTTTCGGCCGAGCATGCGCTCGAAGCGAGCGACGACGTCGGTGGCGATATACCCCAGCGGGTGGCCGACGTGCAGCCCGACGCCCGAGGGGTAGGGGAACATGTCGAGGACGTAGAACTTGGGGCGGTCGGGGTCGAACCCGTCGTCGCCGGGGTTGGGCGCGGCGTAGGCGTGCTGCTCGTCCCAGCGCTGCTGCCACTTGGATTCGATCGCGGCGAAGTCGTAGGCCATGGGGCAGAGAGTGTACGGGCCGGGCCACGGCGGCGCGACGGCGTGGGCCTCGACGCGGGCGTCAGCGGTTGGCGAAGCGTGCGGCCCGCGTGGCGATGCCGACGGCGACCAGGAAGTAGATCGCCACCGCCGCCGGAGCGCCGGTGTTCCACATCGCCAGCAGCGTGCCGGCAAGGGTGATCGTGGGGCCGGGGTTGGGTGAACCGTCCAGTGCCGCGAACACCGGCACCGCGACGAGCCAGCTCATCCACATCAGCAGCGGCGCCAGGATCAGCACCGGCGACGCGAAGCAAGCCGCCTGCGCCGCGGCCGACAGCAGGTTGCGGCCCGAGGCCCACGAGACGCAGGTGCCCACCACGGCCGAACCGACCAGCGAGAACGAGACGATCGTTGAGACAAGCCCAGCCGCCGCGATCGAGCAGGCCATCGCAAACCACGCCGCGTCCCGCGCGTCGGGCCAGAAGGTCGACCCCGTCCCCATGCCCGGCACCGCGAGGAAGAAGACGCCGATCGAGATCAACGCGCACACCGGCGTCAGCACCACGCACAACAAGACCGACGCCCCCAGGCCCCACCACATCCCGCCGCCTCCGCCTCCGCTAACCCGCAGCTCCCGCCCGAACCGCCACGGCAGCCCGATCGCCACGAGTATCGAGACGATCGCGGAACCCAAGCCATTCGCTCGCACCCCCGGCCGAACGTCCTCACCGACGCTCTCCAGCCGCGACCGCCCGCACTCCGGGCAGGCCTGATCGCCCGACATCGCCATCAGCGAATAGCCGCAGCTCTCGCACCGCGGCGGCCAGCGACACACCGCCCGCGCCCCACGCCCCGCCAGCGCGATCGACGCCGGCACCGCCCAGCCGATCGTCAACGCCGCCGCCCACGACCACACGCCGATCCAGCCCGACAGGTCCCAACGATCAATCCACCCCACGCCCGCGAGCCAAGCGACCCAGCCGACCAGCCCGATCAGCAGCGCCGCCCCGATCAACCACGGCGAAGCCACCAGCAACCGCTTGAGCATCCGCCGGAACGAGTCGCCCGCCAACTCGTCGCCGGCCGCGAGCGGCATCAGGGCGTAAGCCTGCACGAACGCCGACGCCATCACCGCGATCGGCAGGCACACCAGCGTCGCCCACGCGAACGGCGTGTCGTACCCGCCGTCCGACAGCTCTCGCCCGAACTCACTCAGGCCCCGCTCCACCGCCGCGAGCCCGCGCAAGGGGCCGCCCTCCGCGAGCGACGCGACCACCCACGCCGCCGTCGCCGCTCCCAGCGCCGCCGCCACCGCGAACATCAGCCACGCCCCCACCCAGCCGATCCCTTCCGCCCGCCGCGCCGCCGCGGTCGGCCACACGATCGCGAGCAGCCACGTCCTCACCACCGAAGGCCGACCTTGCACTCGCTCCCGCATCACACCTCCGGATAACTCGGGCTCGCCGTCCGGCCTTGGCGAGTCTAACCAACCGCCCCAGCCATCTCGCCGCCATGGCGTTGAGCCCAACGACCCCACCGCCGCAAGCGTCACTGAGTGGCGTAGCGTGCGGCCTTGGCGACCCTCAGACCGATCCGCATCCTGTCCATCGCCAAGGCGAATACCCCAACCACTGGCACCAACATCCACGCAATATCGATCCCTGGAAAACGTAGGGCCCAGACGGTGTCTCGCAGCCACGCCTCCGAACCGGCCCAGGCCGCGGCGGTCGCCAACGCGATCAGCCAGATCAAGAACGGCGACAACGGCAACCACGCGATCGCCGCCTGCATCGTCGCCCGCGTCTGGATCCGCATCAGCTTCGCCCGGTATTGAAAATCGTAGCCGCCCCCCCACGCCGCGCAGAACAGCACTTCGACCACCGCGAGGATCGCACCGACGATCGGCCCGAATACAAAGACCGCGTAATACGTTGCCCCCTCGGGACGATACATCTCGCCCGGCACCATCACGGCGTTCAGCCGCTCAAACCACAGCGCCAGCGGCGGCCCGCACGCCAGATAGATAACGACGGCCATGACCGTCGCTTGACGACGCAGGCCCACGATGGGGGCTCCGAGTTGGAGCCGCTTGCCAAAGTCGGCGGGGTGGCGCCACACGAAAAACGCACGACTCAGCGCACGAACGATCGAGGACGGCAGTTCAAGACCAAGGCCATCGCGCACCTCGTGGCCGAGCGAATCGGGGATGCCGTAGCCGCACTCGGGGCAGACCTTGCCGGTCGTCAGACCGTGAAGGTTGTAGCCGCACTCGTCGCAAAGCGGCGGCAAGAGGCAAAGCCGACGACGCTCACGCGGCGCCGCCCATGCGAGGAAGCCGATCAGCAGGCCGACACCCGTCGCCGAGGCGAGCCAAGCGCCGATGGCGGTGTGGTGCTTGAGGGGCCACGGTTTCTCGTCGAGGTACGCCGAACTTCGCGATGCCTCGATGTGCCAGTGAGCCCGGACAGCGGCTTGATGCGCCTCGATCTCGGCCTGCTGCTCGGGTGTCGGCTGAACGGGTGGCCCCGAATAAGACATAGCGCCAAACGGCAACCTCGCGATCGAATCCGGCGGGTCGGGCGGTGGCTCATACACGAACGCCCGGTTGTACTGCATGTCCCTACGAACGAGCGAAACCGCGACCGCCGTGACGAGCAGACCGAACACGACCACGAACGGAACAAACAGCCAGACGGCCACCACGCTCCGCCGCCAAGTGACGACCAAACGCTCGGCCATCCCGGCGCTCCACCCGGTCATCAGGAAGGCAAAGAACAGCAGCATCCCCTCGACAGCCATCAGCCAGGCCGCAGCCGCCAACAGGAACTGCCACCACGACAAGTCGGACGTAACGCGCTCCAGCCACAGCCAGAACTCGCTCACGGCCGAAGTCAAATCCTGATTGGGGTAAGCCAGACGAATCAAGATCGCAAAAACCACCGCCCCGCACGTCCATGAGACTACGCTGATCGGCCAGGCAAGCCCGGTGGGGAAACGATCGATCCGATTCGGGTCGATCGGTTCGCTGGACAGCGGGATCGCGTCGGGGTTGACCACCGACTGAAACTACGGTGAAACACGTCCGCGAGGTCGCTCGATCCCGCTACCATCCCGCGATGTCCGACGACCGATCCGCCATCGCCGCCGCCACCGCCGCCTCGCTCCGCGACCACGCCGCCCGCATCCGTGCCGAGAAGGCCCTCATCGGCTTCGACGGATTCGTCGACTCGATCATCCGCGTTGTCGACAAACGACACGACCTCGATCATTACGACGCCCTGCCCACCATCCGGGCCTTCGGCGAGAAGATCCTCGCCGCCGCCGGCAAGAGCGCCAACTTCGAGCTGGTCACCACCGCCCGCAAGCTCGGCGGCAACGGCCCGATCATGGCCAATGCCATGCGCGCCGCGGGCATCGGCGTCACGTACATCGGTGCGCTGGGCGAGAAGGCGATCGACCCCGTCTTCGCCGAGCTGGCCGACGGCTGCGACGAGGTCGTCTCGCTCTGCGACCCCGGCCTGACCGACGCCGTCGAGTTCGACGACGGCAAACTCATGCTCGGCAAGCACGCCAGCATCCGCAATATCAACGCCCCGCGCCTGCTCGAAGCCGCCGACGCCGAGCGGCTGCTCGCCATCGTCACCCGCAGCCGGCTGATCGCGGCGGTGAACTGGACGATGCTCGTCGAGCTCGAGTCGATCTGGCGGCTGCTGGCCGAGGAAGTACTGCCCGACGCCGACCCGCTGCCCGACGGCGGCCGCCGGCTCGTGTTCTTCGACTACTGCGACCCCAGCAAGCGCACCGACGCCGACACGGCACGAGCGATGCGGTGGGCGACCCGCTTCCAGCAGCACGCCGATGCGGTCATCGGCCTGAACCTCGCCGAGGGCGTGCAGGCGATGCGCGTGCTCGGGCTCGGCGTCCCCGACGACCCCGAGGCCTCGATCGAATCGATGGCCACGGCGATCCGCGAGCACCTCAAGGTCCACGCCGTCGTCGTCCACCCACGCGCCGGCGCCGCCGCGTGCGTCGAGGGCGAGGCGCCCGCCACCTTCGCCGGGCCGTTCACGAGCAAGCCCAAGCTCTCCACCGGCGCCGGCGACAACTTCAACGCCGGCTTCTGCCTCGGCTGCCTGCTGGGCCTGCCCGTCGAGCAGCGGCTGTGCGTGGGCACCGCCACCTCCGGCTACTACGTGCGCAACGCCGCCAGCCCGACGCTCGAGCAGCTGATCGCGTTTATCGATGAGCTGCCCCCGCCGAAGGGCGAGTGAGCCGGGCCCTTCGGGCCGCCGGCTAAACCCGACGCGCCTAGCGCTCAGCGCATCCCTATACGGCCGGCCGCAGCACGCCCCACGCGTCGATGATCGCCGCGTACCCCGCGTCGTCGCGGATCACCACCTCGCCGATCCGCGTGGGCAGCACCAGCCGGACCTTGCCGCCCTTGACCTTCTTGTCCAGCCGCATCACATCCACCAGCGCGATCGGCGGCGGCAGCGGCGCCTGCGTCGGCAGCTCCAACCGATCCAACAACGCCGTCAGCCGCGACAGCACCGACTCCTCGCACATCCCCAGCGACACCGCCAGCGACGTCGCCGCCACCATCCCCAGCGACACCGCCTCGCCGTGCTTGAACGCGGTGTAGTTCGTCCCCGCCTCGATCGCGTGCGCGAACGTGTGCCCGAAGTTCAGGTGCGCCCGCACGCCGGCCTCGCGCTCATCGGCCTCGACCACCGCCGCCTTGATCCGCACGTTCCACTCCAGCAGCTCGGTCATCGCCTCGATGTCTACAGCCAGCAGCTGATCGACGTTCGCCTCGATCCAGTCGAACAGCGACGGGTCGCGGATCACCCCGTGCTTCACGCACTCGGCCAGCCCCGCGCGCAGCTCACGCGGCGGCAGGCTCGTCAACGTCTCGGGGTCCATCAGCACCAGGCTCGGCTGCCAGAACGCCCCAAGCAGATTCTTGCCCTGCGGCACGTTCACCCCCGTCTTGCCGCCCACCGCCGCGTCGACCATCGACAGCAGCGTCGTCGGACAGTTGATAAACGGCACGCCCCGCAGGTAACTCGCCGCGACAAACCCCACCACATCGCCCGTGATGCCCCCGCCCACGGCCACGACCGGCGACCCGCGCTCCAGCCGTGCGTTGAGCAATATCTCACACAGGTCGCGGAACGTGCCGAGCGTCTTGTTTGACTCGCCCTGCGGCATGATCGCGATCGTCGTGTCGTACTTCGCGTCGCGCATCGACCGGGCCGCGGCCAGGCCGAACGTGTACTCGATCGACTCGTCGTTCACGATCGCCGCCTGGTGGTGCGGCACGACCTCGCGCACCCGCTCGCCCAGCGACGCCAGGCAGCCCGGCTCGATCACCACGTCGTACGCACCCCCCGGCACGTTGACACTCACAATCGGCATGGCCGCGAGGATAGCGGCTAGCTCAATCCCGATGCGTGAGCCGGCCCAACGCCTCAGCCGGGTCGTTGGCGAGGCCTTCATCCAACACGTCATCGTCGAGCTCATCGGGATCGGCGGCACCGCGCAACGCCTCCCGCCGCCGATGATTCCGCGACTCCCACCCGCTCCGCTTCACCCGCCACCACACCACCGCCCCGATCGCCGCCAGCACGGCCACCCCAGCCAGCAACGCGGCCTGCCCCGAAGACCCGGGCGCATGCTCGGACCCGTCGTACACCGCCGCGTCCGTCGCGACGAACACAGGAAAGGCGAACGGCTGGCCATCGCGATCCAATGTCTCCCACATCCCCAGAAACCGCCCCGGGATCGCCACCAGAGCAAACCGCAGCGGCACCCGCCGCTCTTGCGTCTCTCGCGTCCCCTCCACCCCCACCAACGCGGGCAGGATCACCACCGCAACATCGTCATCACTCTCTCCCCACTGCACCACCCATTGCTGCACACGCCCGTCGAGCAGCCAGCCCGATCGGGCCAGCGACACCGTCTCGCTCGCCAAGAACCGCCCCGTCACCGTCAAGGCATCGCCCCGGGCCGCGTCGGGCGCCGCCAGCAGCGCCTGCCACGATACCTCCGGCGCCCAGCCGGCTTGCTCGCCCGGCGCGTGCCCCTCGAGCACCCGCGGCATCCTCGCCCTGTCGCTCCAGAACGCGTACAGCGCGGGGTTGTCCCAGTGAGCAAACCGCACCGGCGTGGCCTCGATCAGCTCGGCCCGCTCCCCCTCGGTCATCGTCTGCCAGCCCCCCAGCAGCACCACCCCCATCAACCCCCACACCCCGCCCCACACCCACGCCGCTCGCCGACCCGCTCGCGTCATGCCGACTATCCTGCACGATTCCCCGCAACGCCGAAACCCCAGGCCACACGCCCAAGCACGACGACCCAAGCGTTAACCCGCCATGCCCGATCCCTCCCCCAACGCCCGCGCCCTCGCCGACGTCCCGCCCTCGGTGATCGGGCAGGTCGTCCCCATCGTCGACTTCGGCTCGCAGTACGTCCAGCTCATCGCCCGCCGCGTCCGCGAGGCCGGCGTCTACTCCGTCCTCGTCTCCCCGGACATCACCGCCGACGAGCTCCGCGCCGTCGGCCCACAGGGCATCATCCTCTCCGGCGGCCCCAGCTCGGTCTACGACGACAACGCCCCCACCCTCGACCCAGCCGTCCTCGACCTCGGCGTCCCCGTCCTGGGCATCTGCTACGGCATGCAGCTCGCCTGCAAGCTCATGGGCGCCGACATCCGCTCGGTCAGCACCCGCGAGTTCGGCCGGGCGCAGCTTAGCGTCAAGAACGCCGACGCCCTGCTCCGCGGCATCCCCGCGTCGACCGCCGTGTGGATGTCCCACGGCGACCAGGTCACCGAGCTGCCCGAGGCCTTCGTCCCCCTGGCCACCACGCCGACCTGCCCCTACGCCGCCGTCCGCCACGCCGACCGCCGCTTCTTCGGCGTCCAGTTCCACCCCGAGGTCACGCACACGCCCCACGGCGCCGACATCCTCCGCAACTTCCTCTTCGACGCCTGCGGCGCGACAGGCTCATGGAAGATGGCCGACTTCCTCGCCGCCGAGACCGACCGCATCCGCAAACAGGTCGGCGACGCCCGCGTCATCTGCGGCCTCTCCGGCGGGGTCGACTCCTCCGTCGTCGCCGCCGTCCTCGCCAAGGCCATCGGCGACCGGCTCACCTGCATCTTCGTCGACAACGGCCTGCTGCGCAAGAACGAACGCGAGCTCGTCGAGCAGACCTTCCGCGACCACTTCAACGTCGACCTCCGCGTCGCCGACGCCGCCGACGACTTCCTCAACGACCTCGCCGGCGTCACCGACCCCCAGGAAAAACGCACGCTCATCGGCCACCGCTTCATCGACGTGTTCAAGGAGACGTCCGCCGGCCTCGGCGATGACGTCAAGTTCCTCGCCCAGGGCACCCTCTACCCCGACGTCATCGAGTCCGGCCAGGGCTACGCCGGCACCGCCGCCAACATCAAGCTCCACCACAACGTCGGCGGCCTGCCCGAGCAGCTCGGCTTCGAGCTCATCGAGCCCCTCCGCAACCTCTTCAAGGACGAGGTCCGCAAGCTCGGCGAAGTCCTCGGCCTCCCCGAGACCATGGTCTGGCGGCACCCCTTCCCGGGGCCCGGCCTGGCCGTCCGCGTCCTCGGCGACATCACCCGCGACAAGCTCGACCTCCTGCGCGACTGCGACGAGATCCTCCTCGAGGAGATCGTCGCCAACCAGCTCTACCGAAAGACCGCCCAGGTCTTCGCCGTGCTGCTGCCCGTCAAGTCCGTCGGCGTCATGGGCGACGGCCGAACGCACGAGTCCGTCGTCGCCGTCCGCGCCGTCGAGAGCCAGGACTTCATGACCGCCGACTGGGCCCGCATCCCCTACGACGTCCTCGCCACGATCAGCAACCGCATCATCAACGAGGTCCGCGGCGTCAACCGCGTCGTCTACGACATCAGCAGCAAGCCTCCCGCCACGATCGAGTGGGAGTAACGGCCCACCGATGAAACACTCCGTCTGCCGGTGGTGCTTTCCCGATCTCTCGCTCGACCAACTCTGCCGAGTCGCGGTTGACCTGGGCATCGCGTCCGTCGAACTGCTCAACCTCGACGAGTTGCCCACCCTGCGCAGGCACGGCTTGGCCTGCGCGCTGCTCAACGAGCCCACCCTCGCCGACGACCAAGGCAACGCGCTGCCCGCAATCGAGCACGGCTGGAACGACCCCACGAACCACGCCCGACTCATCGAGGCCTACGGCCCACACATGCAAGCAGCAGCAGCAGCGGACGTCGCCAACATCGTCTGCTTCTCGGGCAATCGCCGCGGCGTGAGCGACCGCGAAGGACTCGAGCACGCCGTCACCGGCCTCCGCCAGATCGTCCCTCGCGCCGAAGCCCTCGGCGTCACACTCTGCCTCGAGCTGCTGAACAGCAAGGTCGACCACCCCGACTACATGGCCGACCACACCGCCTGGGGCGTCGAGCTCTGCGAGCGCGTCAACTCCCCCGCTCTCCGGCTTCTCTACGACATCTACCACATGCAGATCATGGAGGGCGACCTCATCGCCACCATCCGCCAGCACCACCGCTGGTTCAGCCACTACCACACCGCCGGCGTCCCCGGCCGACACGAGATCGACGACAGCCAGGAGATCAACTACCCCGCGGTCGTCCGTGCCATCCGGGACACGGGCTACACCGGCTACCTCGGCCAGGAGTTCCTGTCGACCAGTCGCGACCCCATTCGCTCGCTGCGGGAAGCCATCAACGCCTGCGGTTAGCGCATTTTGCGTCTCTCGTAGCCGGGCATCGGGTGCCACACCTCGTGCGAAGCACGATGTGTGCTGTTGGTCGGACGATGTCGCAACGGCACACATCGCCTAGCGGCGAGGTGTGGCACCCGGCCAAAAATCACGCTCAAAGCTCTAGCTGAAAAAATAGGCCGGCGGTTGGTCGCGAACGATCTAACTCACCAGTGCGTGAACAGGTACGGCTCGGTGTCGAAAGCGGGACCGAAGTCGACGACGACCACGTCGGTCACGTTGCCCGCCTTGAGGTCATCGGGGATCGCGATCGACAGCGTGCCGTCGACATAGGCGTAGTCAATCGGCTCGCCTGTCCGCATCAGCTTCACCGACACCGGCTCGGCCGCGTCCTCCAGCACGATCGGATCGCCCGCTGTCGCCTGCTTGGGCCGGGCGTGGAAGTACCAAACCGCGTCGCGGCAGGTGACCGGCACGTTGCACTTCTCCGGCCACGGCCCGCCGCCGTTGATCCCGAACACCGAGTCCCGATTCGTCTCCATCCACTCGGCCATGTCGTCGAAGAGCCGATAGGCCTGATCCTGCATGCGGCCGTCCGGCCGAGGGCCGATGTTCGCGAGCAGGTTGCCGCCCATGCTCCGGGCCTGGGCGAGGCTGTAGAGCACGAAGTCTGAGTCGTAGATGCGCTCCCCGTTGGGATAGCCGTAGTGCCACGACCCGCCCATCGCGATGGCGTTGACTTCCCACCACCAGCCGTTGCCGACCACGGGCTTCTTGACGTACTGGGGATCGGCCATATGCCACCCCTCGGCGGTCGCGTGGTCGCCCCCGCCAAGGCCGCGGTTGTTCAGCACGATGCCGGGCTTCATGGCCCGTATGTCGTCGGCGTGCATGCCGTGACCGCCGTCGCCCCACCAGATGTCGGGGTCGAACTTATCCATGAGCTCGCGGACCTGAGCCGCGTTGAACTCTTCGTACGCCTTCGAGAAGCTCGGCGGGCGCTTGGGGATCGACTCGACGAACTCGCCGTGGTAGTCAACCATGACGTTGGGGTCCATGCTGAAGTTCATGTAGTCGCGCTCGAAGTACCAGTCCATCCCGGAGTAGTACAGGCCGACCTTGATGCCGTTGGCCCGGCAGGCCTCGACCCAGGGCTCGACCAGGTCGCGGCCGTCCATGTATTGGCGAACGCCGATGAGGGCGTGGTCCGAGTCCCACATCGCGTAGCCGCCGTGGTGCTTCATCGTCATGACCGAGTACTTGAAGCCGGCTTTCGCGGCCGCCTCCATCCACTTGTTGGGGTCGTAGTCGGTCGGCTCCCAGCCCTCGGCGGCGGCCCAGATCTCGGTCTGGGGGTAGAACGAGCCGCGGTCGGCGCGGCCCTGCGACCAGCGGCCCGACCACCCCTCGCCGTTGGGCTCGAAGGCGGTGGGCAACCCCCAGCACAGAAACAGCCCGAGCCCCGCTTCCGGCCACCACTGCGCGTCGGGGTGGGTGGTGCGGGGGTTTTCGACGTGCATCTTGCCGTTCGTCCACTTGCCCCAGTGCGGCCAGTAGTAGAACTTCTTGCCGTCGCGCTCTTCGATCCGGGGAACGATCTCCTCGCCGGTACGCGAATCGGTGTATGCCGCGGCCGATCCATCTTCCGTCTGGTCGGGGACGACCTGCGCGATACTTGCGCTGGGGGAGAGCGCGACAAACAGGCAGAGGATCAGGGGAAGGCTGCAGGACAGACGGGAGTAGCTAAGCACGTTGATTCCTTGAGAAAAAGAGGAGATCGAGCGAGAGGCCGAGCCGGCTCAGTTCCCGCCGATCGGCTTGGTGTCGTAGATCGGGGCGAGGCAGTTGCCCGACGGCCGCTCGCCGTAGCCCCACCCCGAGGCGTTGTGCGGGTCTTCGCCGCGGCAGAGGACCGCGCCCTCGGCGTACACCGGGCGGAACACGGCCGCCTCGGGCGGGCAGTAGCGGATCGTCAGCCCGCAGCGGCGGCGGTCGGAACGGTTCGGCTCCGAGCCGTGGGCCAGCATGTCGGAGTGGACCTCGATCTGGCCGGCCTTGAGGTCGATCGAGACGGGCTCGCCGAACCGGTCCACGTCGACGATCTCCTGATTCAGCACCGCGGGGGCGTCGGTGTTCTTCCAGCGAAGCGGCCCCTGGGTGTGAGTGCCGGGGAGGACCCGCATCGCGGCGTTCTCTTCGTCCGCGTCGTCAATGGCGAGCCATACGGTCGTCGTCAGCGACTTCTCGAAGGGCCAATACGACGCATCCTGGTGCCACGGCACGGCCTTGGGGTCGTGCGGCAGCTTGCAGAAGAAGTGGGTGGCCCAGGCCACGATGTTGGGCCCGATGATGTCTTCCACGACGTCGAGGATGCGCGGGTCGGTGACCAGGTCGTAAATGCCCTCG
>JBCCZA010000031.1:0-23029 GCA_039188455.1 Planctomycetota bacterium | reverse complement strand
TCGCCCTCGAGGTACTTCTCGGTCAGGTCGTCGTCGAGCTCGGCGGCCTTCTCGATGAGCTCGTGCCGCCACTTCTCGACCTCGTCGGCCATGTCGGCGGGGATGTCCTTTTCGATGACGGTCGCGCCCATCGACTCGGCCTCGAAGTAGTAGGCCTTCATGGCGAGCAGGTCGACGACACCCTCGTGCGTGTCGGCCTTGCCGATCGGCAGTTGCACGGCCACGGCGTTGGCGCCGAGACGCTCACCGATGGTGCCGAAGGCGTAGGTGAAGTCGGCGCCCATCTTGTCCATCTTGTTGATGAAGCAGATCGAGGGGACCTCGTATCGCACGGCCTGACGCCAGACGGTCTCGGACTGGGCCTCGACGCCTTCCTTGCCGTCGAAGACGACGACCGCGCCGTCGAGGACACGCATCGATCGCTCCACCTCGATGGTGAAGTCGACGTGGCCCGGGGTGTCGATCAGGTTGAGGCGGTACTCGGTGCCGTCCTTGTCCCAGGGGCAGGTGGTGGCGGCGGACTGGATGGTGATGCCGCGCTGCTGCTCGTCCTGGAGGTGGTCCATGGTGGCGGTGCCGTCGTGGACCTCGCCGATCTTGTGGGTCTTGCCGGTGTAGTAGAGGACGCGCTCGGTGGTGGTGGTCTTGCCGGCGTCGATGTGGGCGCAGATGCCGAAGTTGCGGGTGCGCTCGAGGAGGGCGGCGTTGGACTCGGTGGCGGAGGCGAGGGCGGTGCTCATGGCAGGGCCTTGGGGTAGGGGGACGAGACGGGGGTCGACGGCCTTTTAGGCCGCGATACAGGGGTTTGCGTTGACGGTTGACCGTCGGGGTAGGGCCCGGGTCGGGGGGCGACGATCGCGCGGGCCCGGGCTGGGTCCGCAGCAGGTTATCCGCTGAATCGGCCGAAGCAAGCCCCGGGCTCCAGTCCGGGGCGATTCTTCAGGGGTGGGGGGTGGCGGGCCGGACGGTCTGCACCCAGTGCCGGGCCTCGACGCCGAGGAAATCGTGCAGCTGGTGGCGGCAGGAGACGCCGCAGGCGACGACGGTTCTACCCTGCTCGGTGGCCTGCCGGACCGCGGGGAACAGGCGGTCCTCACCGATCTTTTCTGAGAGATCGTGGTGCTCGTAGCCGAAGGAACCGGCCATGCCGCAGCAGCCGGCATCGACCTCGGTGCAGCCCTCGCCGAGAGATCGCCGGATGGCGTCGGTGCCGAACATGGCCTTCTGGTGGCAGTGGCCGTGGAGAAGGACGCCCTCGACGCCCTCGGCGGGGGCGAACGCGATACCCTGGTCGACGAGGAACGCATCGATCATGTGGGTGTGGTCGCGGACGAGATGGGCGATATCGAGGTGCTCGTCGTCCATGAGGTCGGCGAGGTCGTCGACCAGGGCCGAGGCGCAGGAGGGCTCGAGGCAGAGGATGGGGAGGCCGAGCTTGGCGTAGCCGGCGAGGCGGGTGAGGGTGGCGAGGCCGTCGGCCTTGGCCCGACGCAGCAGGCCCTGGCTGATGCGGGTGCGCTGGCAGCAGCCGGCGTTGGCGAGGGTGACCCGGTACCCGCAGGCCTCGAGCAGCTCGACGGCGGCCATGCCGACCTGCGGCTCCATCGTGTTGGCGTAGGTGTCGTTGAACAGCACGACGCGGCCGCGCGGCGGGGTGGCCCAGGCGGGCGGGGTGCGGCGGTCGAAGAGGGTGCGGAGGTGGTGGCGGGCGAAGCGGGGGACCCGGCGGCGGGCGTCGATGCCGGCGAATGTCTCGCGGAGCTGGCGGAGGGCAGGGGCGTTGGCGACCGTATTGGCGATGGGGGCCAGCGGGCCGGCGAGCAGGCCGCCGATCGCGGGCAGGGCCCCGACGAGGCGTGCCCCGAGCGGCGTGCCGACCTTTTCGTGTCGGGCCTGCATCGCGTCGGCCTTGAGCTTGGCCATGTCGACCTCGTTGGGGCACTCGCTCTTGCACGCCTTGCAAGACAGGCACAGCGACAGCACTTCGTGCAGGCCATCCGAGGCGAGCGCGTCCATGGGCTCGGCGCCGAGCTGCCCGGACATCGCCAGCCGCAGGGCGTTGGCCCGACCGCGGACGCTGGCCTCCTCGTCGCGCGTCGCCATGTAGGACGGGCACATCGTCCCGCCGCCGGTCTTGCGGCAGGCCCCAACGCCGTTGCACTGCTCGACCGCCAGCGCAAACCCGCCCTGCGCGCGGTGGTGATACACCGGCCTGAGCTGATCGAGCGATCGCTCGTAGCCGTTCTGGCGGTAGCGCAGGTCCTCGTCCATCGGCGGGGCGTCAACGACCTTGCCCGGGTTCATGATGCCGGTGGGGTCGAAAAGCCGTTTGACCTCGCGGAACGCCCCGTAGACCTCGTCGCCGTACATGCGGGGCAGCAGGCGGCCGCGGAGCTGGCCGTCGCCGTGCTCGCCGGACCAGGACCCGCCGTAGTCCATGACCCACTGAAACACTTGATCGGCGATCACCTTCATCTTCGCCACGTCCCGCGCGTGGTGCAGGTCGAGCGCCGGGACGACGTGGCAGACGCCGACCGAGGCGTGGCCGTAGATCGAGACGCGGTCGATGCCGTGCTCGGCGCACAGCCGCTTGACCTTGCCGACGTACTCGGCCAGGTGCCGGGTCGGCACGCACGCGTCCTCGATGAAGTCGCGGCCCTTGATCGGTCCCTTGACGTTGCTGATCAGGCCGAGCCCGAGCTTGCGCGTGTTCCAGATGTCCGTCTGGCTCTGGGCGTCGGCAAAGACGGACCGGGTGACATCGATCCCCCGCTCGCCCATGTGCTCGGAGAATCGCCGGGCCTTGGCCTCGGCCTGCTCCGGGGTGTCGCCGAAGAACTCGACCACCTGCATCGCCGCGGGGTCGCCCTCGATAAACCCGGCCATCCGGCGCGTGGCCGGGTTGACCTTCGCCGCTGTAATGAAATCCGAGTCGAGCAGCTCGATGGTCGATGGGCGGTGCTCGAGCATCGCGTCGACCGCGGCGAGCGACTCGATGAGATCGCGGAAGTGCACGACGCAAACTGCCGTCGCCTTGGGCAGCGGCGTGAGACGGACCTTGGCCGAGAGGATGGTCGCGAGCGTGCCTTCGGAGCCGACGATCAGGTTCGCCAGGTTCCAGGTGCGGCACCCGGCGTTTCGCTCGGCGCGCGGGCCGATGTCGCCGGTGTATCCCGCGCCGTCGACGAACTCGTCGAGGTTGTAGCCCGACACGCGGCGCATCACGCGGGGGAAGCGGTCGTGGATCACCTCGCGGTGCCGCTCGATGATGTCGCGCAGCCCGGCGTAGAGCCTGGCTTCGGGCTCGCTCACGCCTTGGCCCTGCGCCCGCCGCTCCCACTCGGCGTCGTCGCACGGGGCGAAGTCGCAGACCGTGCCATCCGGCAGGGCGACGCGCATCTCAAGCACGTGGTCGATCGTCTTGCCGTACACGACCGACCGCGTGCCGCAGGTGTTGTTGCCGATCATCCCGGCGATCGTGGCGCGGTTGCCGGTCGCCGGGTCGGGCGCGAAGTGCAGGCGGGCGTCCTTGAGCCGGGCGTTGAGCTCGTCGCGCACGACCCCGGGCTGCACGATCGCCCAACGTTCCTCGACGTTGACTTCCAGCACCTGGGCCATGTGCTTGCAGAGGTCGAGCACCATGCCGGTGCCGAAGGTCTGGCCCGACAGGGACGTGGCCCCGCCGCGCGGCGTGATCGGCACGGCGTGCGCGTGGGCAAACTTGATCGCGGCGATCGCGTCGTCCTCGTCGACGGGAACCGCCACCACCCGGGGCACCTGCTGATAGAGCGAGGCGTCGGTCGCGTAGATGCCGCGGCGGACCGCGTCGTCGTACACCTCGCCGCGAAGGACCGATCGGAGAGCCTCGGCGAGCTCATGGCCCTCGGACGGCACAGGCGTCTCGCCCGTTACAGACATCGGTTCAGCGTACCGCTTGGCTATCCGCGTGCGAAGCGGGCCAGAGTCGCGACGCTCAGTTCGTCACGACTTCCTGCACGGTGATCGAGCGGCGGCGGATGCTCAGGTTGTCGGTCACCCGGCCGTTGTTCGTGCGGAGGTCGTCGTAGGTGCGGGTCACGGCCCGCTCAAGGCGTGGTGTGCGGGTGCCGACAACCACGGCCGGGGTGTTGTCGGCTCGCGAGGCGTACCACGGCTCGCCGCGAGCCTGCCGTTCGGCGGGTGTCGCCCAGACCGCGGACATCGCCCGCCCGTCCGTCGCCAGCGAGCGACGCTGCCCGTCGGCCGTCAGCAGCGGCAGCTCGGCCATCGAGCGGTCCGACGGCGGGGTCGAGCAGCCGAACGCGAGCGTGAGCGTCATAAACAGGGCGGCGGCGATGATGACGCCGAACAGGAAGGACTGGCTGGAGTTCATGCCCCAGGCCCTGCCAACGCCGTTCCGGCCGGTGCGATGCGGCGACACACTCATAACCACCGTGATTTTAGCCGCTTACCCGCCGATCTCGGAGAGCCAATCACGGCCGGTCGTGCCGGATGTCGCCCGCACGCAACGCCAGGCGGGTCAAGCGGTTGACGCCGCCTCGCCCGTCGGCCACACTGTGTGGCTCGCTTTGCAGGGCCGCGTGGCCCTGAAGTTCCCCGCCGGCAGAGCGGTAGCCACCGCCGAGCCCCGGACCCGCCGACCCACGCGTCGGCCCCCAGGAGCGTCGCCCCAACCGGCGATGAATCACGATGGCCAACTACACCGGCCCCAAGGTCAAGCTCTCCCGCCGCGTCGGCGTCCCCATCGCCGACCTGCCCAAGCACACCACCAAGCGTCAGCTCAATCCGCCCGGCCAGCACGGCTTCCGCGGTCGCCGCCTGCGCGACTACGGCGTCCGCCTCAACGAGAAGCAGAAGCTCCGCTATCACTACAACGTGATGGAAAAGCAGTTCCGTCGCTACATGGACAAGGCCGGTTCCATGAAGGGCAACACCGGCGAGCTGCTGCTCCGCCTGCTCGAGGAGCGGCTGGACAACGTCATCCGCCGCCTCGGCTGGGCCCGCTCGATCTGGGCCGCCCGCCAGTGCGTCGCCCACGGCCATGTCCTGGTCAACGGCAAGAAGGTCGACATCGCCAGCTACTCGGTCGACGTCAACGACGAGATCACCCTCAAGAAGGACGCCAGCAAGAAGCTCGTCCGCGAGGCGATGGAGTCGCTGCCCGGCCACGAGGTCCCCTCCTGGCTCAGTTACGACCCATCGACGCTGACCGCCAAGGTCGTCTCGGTCCCCACCAGCGATCAGGTGCCCTTCGACGTCAACATGAACCTCGTGATCGAGTTCTACCGCTAAACGCGGGAGATCAAGCACGATCCAAGGCCCACGGCCGGCATTGCCGTGGGCCTTTTCACATATGCTTCTAGGCCCTATTCACGCAACCGCACGGAGCGATCACGCATGGGACTGATGGACGGCAAGAAGGGCTTGATCTTCGGCATCGCCAACGAGCGCAGCTACGCGTTCTTCATCGCCAAGCAGCTCATCGAGCAGGGCGCCGAGCTGGCGTTCACGTACCTGCCGATCGGCAAGATGGAGCACCGCGTCGCCAAGGCCGCCAAGTCGCTGGGCATCGACGACCCCTGGCTGCAGCCCTGCGACGCGAACTCGGACGAGTCGCTCGACGCCGTGTTCGATCAGTACGGCAAGGACCACGACACGCTCGACTTCGTTGTGCACTCGATCGCGTTTGCCGACAAGGACTACCTTAAGCCCGACACGTTCCACACAACGCCGCGCGAGGTGTACCGAAACGCCGTCGATACCTCGGCCTACACACTGCTGGCGATGGCCCAGCGGGCGTTGCCGCTGATGCAGCGCGGCGACAACCCCGGCGGGTCGATCGTCAACATGAGCTACTACGGCGGCGAGAAGGTCACGCCGGGCTACAACGTCATGGGTATCGCCAAGGCCTGCCTCGAGCACACGACCCGCTACCTCGCTTACGAGCTCGGCCAGCCCGGCCGCAACGTGCGGGTGAACTGCATCTCAGCCGGGCCGTTCAAGACGCTGGCCGGCGCGGGCGTCGGCGGGATCGACGACATGATCAAGTACCAAGAGTTCGCCGCGTCGATGAAGCGATGCAATACCGGCGAAGAGGTCGGCGACACCGCGGTCTACCTGCTCAGCGACATGGCCTCGGGCGTCACCGGCGAGACGATCCACGTCGACTGCGGGTTCTCGATCGTCGGCGTGCCCGAGAAGCCGACGTCTGTCCCCGGCTGACACCTCCCACGCTTCCGACGCACCGCCACGGACACGTCACGCTATGGCCGGAGCCAGCGCCAAGCCGAGCTCGCCGGTTCGGTCGGAGCCCGTGGGGCTGCGGCTCGAGCGGCTGATGCCGTTCGTGCTGGCGTTGATCGCGGCGTCGGTCTACCTGAACACGCTGCCTAACGAGTTCGTCTTCGACACGACGCAGTACATCGAGCAGCTCGATGAGGCCGACAGCCCTTGGGAGATAGTCGGCTGGCTCAGGCCGATGTCTCGGCCGGCAGCGCAGGCAACGATGGTGTTGAATTACGTTGTCGACGGCGACGAACCGCGGGGCTATCACCTGATCAACATCGCGATCCACGCGGCTTCGGCGGTCGTGCTGTTCTTGCTGGTGCGTCGTTTGGTGGCGGCGTGGCGACGGCGCGATGGCGAGGGCATGCCCGGCGAGAACGCCGAGCGATCCCAGCCGTCGGCTGTGGGGATCGCGGCGGCGGTGGCGCTGCTGTGGTCCGTGCACCCGCTGTGCACGCAGGCGGTGAGCTACGTCATCCAGCGGCACGAGTCGATGATGGCGATGTGGTTCCTGGTCAGCCTGTGGGCGCTGGCCGCCGCGGCGGTCGCGCGAGGACGCGGGGTGATCGCAGGGTACGGCGTGGTCGCGGTGGCGGCCGCATTCCTGGCGGTGAGCAGCAAGCAGGTGGCTGTTGGCCTGCCGATCGTGGCGTACCTGATGGACCGTACGTTTTTCGCGCGGACATGGGGCGGACCGCTTCGCCATCGCTGGCCGATCTATGTCGGGCTGTTGGCGTCGGCCGCGTACCTATTGATCGCTGGCGGTGGCGGGGTCGCCCAAGGTGAGGATGCGCTCACCGGTGTCGGGGCCGGCGGCGTAGCCGGGGCGGTGGGCTACCTCCTGTCGCAGGGCGAGGTGATCCTCGCGTATCTGCGGCTGGTCGTCCTGCCCTGGCCGCAGGTCTTCGACTGGGGAGCGGCGTGGCGTCCCGCGTGGCCGAACGCCAAGACGACCGCGCTGGTGACCTGCGCGGTCGTCGGGGCGTTGCTGGCGATCGCGACGTTTGGCGTCATCCGCCGACGCTGGTGGGGCTGGGTCGGCTTCAGCTGTTTCGTGATCATGGGGCCAACGTCGAGCGTGGTGCCGATCACCGATTACTACTTCGAGCACCGGATCTACCTGCCGCTCGCCGGGCTAGTCGGACTGCTCGTCGTCGCCGGATCGGCGTTGATCTACCGTGCCGCGCAGCCGGTCGCGGCTAAGATAGCCGCGACGGGGCTCGTCATCGCGATAGGCGTGATCTTGGCGACCCTCACGGTCCTCCGAAACGTGGAGTACCGGACGCCCGCCTCGATCTGGCAAACGGTCACCGAGCGGGTGCCCACCAATCCGCGCGGGTGGTACAACCTCGGGCTCGCTCTGGAGGACCAACTCGAGATCACGCCCGACGACCCGAACCTGCTCTCGCGCATCGAGCAGGCCTATCGACGCTCCCATCAGATACGCCCGTGGCATGTCTTGACCGCGATGAATCTAGGGGCGCTCTACTCGCGTTATGGGCGCGACGCCGAGGCCTTGCCGCTGCTGAAGAAGGCGGCCGAGCTGGAACCCGAGACGGCCGTTCACCACCACAACCTCGGCGAGGCCTATCGCCGCCTGGGACGGCCCGAGGAAGCGGCAGGCTCATTTCGGCGGGCGCTGGAGGTCGATCCCAACCGGGCAGATACCTACAGCAACCTAGCCGTGGTCGAGTTCCAAGCCGGGCAACACGACGAAGCGGTGGCTTTGACCGAACAAGCGCTCGAGATCGAGCCGGACAACGCGTTGGCCCACCAGAACCTTGGCCGATTCCTGGTCGACCTGGGAAGGTGGCAGCAAGCCGGGGCAGCGCTGCAATCGGCCTCCGCAGCCTACCCCGACGAACCGCGCCTAAGGCTGCTCCAGGCCCGCCTGCTCGCCGCCTCGCCGATCGATCAGCAGCGAGACGGCAGGCAAGCCCTCGAGATCCTCCGCAAGCTGGCCGATGACGGCTACCCGCCGGACCCGATCTGGCTGGAGCACGTCTCCTTGGCCTTGGCCGAGTTGGGCGACTATCGCGCCGCGGCGAGCGCCGTGAACGAAGCGATTGCCAGAGCAAGGCAGACAAACCTGCCTCTCGGAGTCATCGCGGAACTCGAACGCCGCGCGACGCTGTTCGACGGCAATCGTCCGTACCGACTAACGCCGATTGCCGAGACGGCTTCTCCCGCGATCGAACCCCACGAGACTCAGCCCAGCGGTCCGCCGCGGAATCAAGCCGGCTGAACCGGTGCCAGAATCGTCTTGCCGTAGCCCCCATTGCCCGCGAACATAACCCGCTATCACTCCACTGCCATGGCCCGACGATCACGTTGTACAACGCGACCCGACCTTATCTCTGAGGGACGGTGCCTTGGTAGCCAGCCCATCTTTTAGCCGTTCACTCCGCGCGTCGCCGCCAGCGACAGCCGACGGCGTAGGCACCCAAGCCGAGCCACGCCGCCGCCATCCCAGGTTCAGGCACGGCATTCACAGGGCCGACATAGAAGTTGTCGACGACCCGCCCGTCGATCGAATTGGCCACGTACCCCTCGGGCAGCAGGAACACCGGCGAGCCGCCGAGGCTGACCGTGAACGTTCCGTCGCGCGTGTTGAACCCGCCCTCGACCCGGACCGAGATGCTGGCCGCGAGCGACAGCGAGACGGGCTGATCGACCAGCACTTGGGCGGTCGAGGTCATGGTGGGCGTCTCGGCAGACAGCAACGCCGGGCTGAACGCGCTGCCGCCGCCCAGGCCGCCGCTGATGTTGCTGAGGTCTGCGAAGTCCGTGCCGGCATCGAAGCTGACCTGGGCCGTCATCGCGACGGTGCCGGGCTGCGACTCGAACCCGGGCAGGCGGGTCACCACGACGTCGGTCAGCGTCAGCGAGGCCGAGGCCTGCGCACTCGCAAAGCCCGAGGCCACCGGGTTGGTCTCGCCGGGAGACATCGAGGCCTGGACCAGCCCCGAGAGAAAGCCGTCGCTGGATCGAGCGATTGCGAAGCCCGAACGCACGGTGCGGTCGCCCTCGAAGGCATCTCGCGCGACACGGGTGCTGTCATCCAGGTCCGCCCCAAGATCGCCAAAACCGCTGCCCGAGACCTGGGCCGCCTGGCTGTAGATCGCGGCGGCGGCGGGCCCGCTCACCCCGAAGATCACGCCCATAAGCACGGCCGAGCGTGTCACACGCCAGACCACGGCGGTCTTGCCTCGCATCTCACCGCAGACTCGCAAAATGGCTCTCCTCCTCGCGTCGTTCTCGCCAGCACGATAGCGGAGGTTCACCGCCAAATCACGCGTTTTCTTGTTCGTCGCCTGGCGTTGTTTTGCGGTGCATCACCGCCGTGGCATTACGTCGCCACATCGGCAGCTTGATCCGCTTGAGCGCCGAGCCCCGCACCGTCTCGCGGCGATCCTCCTCACCCCACTCCGCAACCTCCGCGACATCCAGCGACGTGACTCGCGGCCGATACGCGGGGCGGACCGGCATGGGGACCCGGTACTTCGCTCGGGCGCCGTCGCCCGACTCGTCGAACGCGTTCCACGGGCAAACCTCCTGGCAGACGTCGCAGCCGGCCAGCGCGTCCCCCATCATCGGCTGCAGATCGGCAGGGATCGACGAGCGGTGCTCGATCGTCAGGTAGCTGACGCACCGCGACGCGTCGACCGAGTACGGCGTGATGCAGCCCGTCGGGCAGGCATCGATGCACCGCGTGCAGGACCCGCATCGGTTCGGCTCCAACGCGGGCGGGCCCGCGGCGTCGTCGATCAGCGGCATCGACGTCACCAACGCGCCAAGGCACATGTAGCTGCCATGACGCGGGTGGATGAGCAGCGTGTTCTTGCCGATCCACCCCAGCCCGGCCCGGGCCGCGTGCTCGCGCTCCATGATCGGCGCCGTGTCGACGCAGGCCTTGAACGCGTGCTCGGGGAACATCTCGCGCAGACGATCCGCCGCGGCGTGCAACCGCTTCTTCATCACCTTGTGGTAGTCGTCACCCCGGGCGTATCGCGCAACCCGCCCTTCGCCGTCGACCGCCGGGATGTCGCTCGTCTCGTATCCGTCTGCGACGACAATCACCGACCGGGCCGGCCCGCCCTCGTCCTCGGGGATCAGCCGTCGCACGTCGAGCCGCTTGTCCGCGTGCTCGGACAGGTAGCCCATCTCCCCGTGCTTGCCCGCCTCGAGCCAATCGGTGAAGAACGCGCCGTGCTCGCTCGGCTCGGCCGGGCACACCCCGCACAGACCGAACCCCTCGCCGAGCACCACGGCTCGGACACGCTCGGCCACCGATTCAATCGCCGTCACCGTCACGCAATTAGCGTAACCGCGACCTTGCGGCCGATACACCCGCACCACATCGGGCGGCTTATGGTCATACACTGATTAAACGCCCCACCCTCCCGGAAGCCATGCCCTACGAGCTCAAACCCTTCGACGTCGACGTCGAGACGACGCCTTACCTCACCGACGACGACAACGACCTGAAGAAGGGCGATCGTTGGACGCTCAACTTCGGCCCGCAGCACCCGGCGACGCACACCACGCTGAGAATCGTTCTCACGCTCGACGGCGAACGCGTCGTCCGCGCCGTCCCCCACATCGGCTACCTCCACTCCGGCTTCGAGAAGCTCGGCGAGACCCTCGACTACAACCAGTACGTCACCATCGTCTCGCGGATGGACTACGCCTCGCCCATCTGCAACGACATCGCCTGGCACGAGTGCGTCGAACGCCTCTTCGGCATCACCTGCACCCCCCGCTGCAAGGTCGTCCGCACGATCCTCTTCGAGCTAGGCCGAATCCAGAACCACCTGCTCTCCGTCGCCGCCTCCGCCCTCGACCTCGGTGCCTTCACCGGCTTCCTCTACGCCTTCAACCAGCGTGAGTCGACCTACGACATCATGGACCTCGTCTCCGGCCAGCGGTACCACCCGGACTGGTCACGCGTCGGCGGGGCGATGTACGACCTGCCCGATGAAGAAGTCTTCAAGAACCGGGTCAAGAAGTTCATCCGCGAGGAGCTGCCGCCCGCGATCAACGACGTCGAGACCCTCCTCAACAACAACCGCATCTTCCGCGACCGCACCGAGGGCATCGGCATCGTGACCCACGAGGAAGCGCTCGCCTGGTCGCTCTCCGGCCCCGTCGCCCGCGCCTCGGGCGTCAAGCGCGACCTCCGCAAGGACGAGCCGTACCTCTGCTACGCCGACAACTGGGACAACGAGGGCGCCCCGGCCGTCAAGTTCAAGGTGCCCATCGCCACGGGCTGCGACGTCTTCTCCCGTTACCTCGTCCGCCTCGAAGACATTAAGCAGTCCGTTGGCATCATCGAGCAGCTCATCAACGATATCCCCGACGGCCCGATGAACACCGACGCTGACGGCAAGGCCGTCAAGCCGCCCAAGCCCGAGGTCTACGGCTCGATCGAGGGCCTCATCCAGCACTTCGAGCTGGTTATGAACAATCGCAAGTGGGAAGCCCCCGTCGCCGAGATCTACAACGCCGTCGAGTCGGCCAACGGCGAGCTGGGCTACTTTCTGGTCGCCGACGGCGGGCCGGTGCCCTGGCGCGTCTCGGTCCGCCCGCCTTGCTTCATCAACTACCAGTGCTTCAGCAAGATGCTCGAAGGCCACCAGATCGCCGACATCCCCGCCGTGCTTGGCTCGATTAACGTCATCGCCGCCGAGCTAGACCGATGACCCGCCGCCAATGCACCACTCATCACTCCTAATTCCTAACTCATAACTACCCCCGCCATGGCCTGGATCACCAAAGACTCCGCCAACACGCAGATCGACCGCCGCGACGAGCCGTACCTGTCGGACGCCTTCAAGAAGTCGTTTGACGAGAAGTACGCCCATCGCTACCCCGATCGCCGGGCCCTGTCGCTGCCGATCCTCCACGCCATCCAGCACGAGTACAACTACCTGCCGTATCAGGCCCTCGAGGAGGCCGCCGACTTCCTCGGCATCGGCGTCTCCGACCTGCTCGACACCGCCACCTTCTACGAGGAGTACTTCCTCGAGCCCAAGGGCAAGTACACCGTCTGGGTCTGCCAGTCCGTCTCCTGCGAGATCATGGGCGAGGGCAACGTCACCCAGGCCATCAGCGACAAGCTCGGCATCCAGCCCGGCGAGACCACCGCCGACGGCAAGTTCACCCTCATGAAGGTCGAATGCCTCGGCGCCTGCGGCGGGGCCCCGTGCGCCCTGATCAACGAAGACCTCGCCGAGGACCTCACCCCTGAGAACGTCATCAAGCGCCTGGAGGTGCTCGACTAACCCCATTAGCCCCCGGCTCTGCCAGGGGTGAACCACGGCAACCCATGCCCAACGCCTTCCACCGCCTGTGCCGCGAACTCGGCGAGTTCACCCGCCTGATCGTCAAGCCGGTGGACCAGCCCGACACGCAGACCACCGAGGTCTCCCGCGAGACGGAAGAGAAGCAACTCAACGAGACGACCACCCTGCGGCGCACGACCATCGAAGAGATCGAGGTCAAGAAGCTAAGTACGACGGACCCGGAGTAACCGATGCCCCTTGAAACCCCCGTCATTTTCAAGAACGTCCCGACGCCGCCGTGGGGCAGCTTCGCGGAGCGGGAATACGTCGACTACGACGCCTACGTCAAAGCCGGCGGGTACGAGGCGTTGCAGAAGGGGATCGACGACGGCGCCGAGGCGGTGCTGGCCGAGGTCAAGGCCGCCGAGCTGCGCGGCCGCGGCGGGGCGGGGTTCCCGGCCGGGATGAAGTGGGGCTTCCTGCCGCCCGCCGACGGCGAGCCGCGCTACCTCGCCATCAACGCCGATGAGTCCGAGCCCGCCACGTTCAAGGACCAGATCCTCATCCAGTACGACCCGCACACGGTCATCGAGGGCATCGTCCTCTGCATGCTCGCGTGCAATCTCGACACGGCCTACTTCTACATCCGCGGCGAGTACCACCACCACCGCGACGCCTTCGAGAAGGCCATCCAAGAGGCTTATGACAACAAGGTCCTCGGCACCAACGCCCGCACCGGCAAGATCAATGACCGCTGGCCCCGCCTCTTCCTGCACCGCGGGGCCGGGGCGTACATCTGCGGCGAGGAGACCGGCCTGCTCGAGTCCCTCGAGGGCAAGCGCGGCTGGCCGCGGATCAAGCCGCCGTTCCCCGCCGTCGCCGGCGCCTTCGCCCGCCCGACGATCATCAACAACGTCGAGACCCTCGCCAACGTCCCGTTCATCGTTACCCACGGCGCCGACGCCTGGAAGCAGAACGGCAAGGGCCGGCCCGACGGCGCCCCCCCGCAGGTCCCCGCCTCCTTCGGCACCAAGCTGTTCGGCATCTCCGGCCCGGTCAACCGCCCCGGCGTCTACGAAGAAAACCTCGGCATCACCCTCAAGTCCCTCATCGAGGACTACGGCATGGGGCTAAGAGACGGGGAACAGCCGAAGGCGTACTTCCACGGCGGGATCTCCATGGGCGTCGTCAGCCAGGAAGAGGTCGAGGCCGGCGTCACCATGGACTTCGACATCGGCAAGAAGTGGGCCAACCTCGGCCTGGGCACCGCCTGCGTCACCGTCATCCCGCAGCGGACCTCGATGGTCGCCATGGCCCGCAACTGCTCGCGGTTCTACTCGCACGAGTCCTGCGGCCAGTGCACCCCCTGCCGCGAGGGCACGACCTGGACCGCCAAGCTGCTGGAACGCATCGAGGCCGGCGACGGCACGACCAAGGACCTCGACCTGCTGCTCGAGCTCGCGTCGTCGATGGGCTCGATGCCCGGCTCGACGATCTGCGGCCTGGCCGACGGCAACAACTGGGCGATCCGCACCATCGTCAACAAGTTCTTCCACGAGTTCGAGGAGAAGGTCAGTAAGAGCCCGTCGGTGAGTTTGGCGGTGCTGGGGTAAGTGATCATGCCGGGGTTTGATCAGTTGGTGCACTGGCTGATCGGGGTGGTTGTTTTAGTTCTATGCCCAGGGTTTGTGTTCTTGGTGGGCGTGGGCGTTCTTGTAGTTGTTCTGCTTGACATCTGGAGATACCGCGATGTCGAGAGCTGGGAGCGATGTCTTGGCAAATTACATCACATCGAGGTAAGACAAACTAGCCACTTCAATCGCGCACCTGATTGGCACATCAAGTGTTCTTACTCATATAACGTTGATGGGAAATCATTCACGAACAGTCGAGTTTCAGTCGACCTGGAGCCCTGTCGTACACGAGATGATGTCGTTGCAGTCGAGCGCAAGATCGAGTTGCCCGGACCGGATACGGATGTGGTTGCGATTTACCACCACCCTGCTCAGCCTCAGTATTCCGTGCTGATACGTGAGCGTAAAAAGACTAGCCTGAAGCATGTTGCTTACATCACAGCTGCATTATTGAGCTTGGGGCTGGTGATGTTGATCTTCTACCTGCTGACGCGTTGAGGTTAGCGACTAGCACGCATCAAGAGTGGTACCCCAATCGGCAGCCGCGCCAGCGTGACGATCGCCGCGCAGAGGGCCATGCACCAGGCGGGGCCGGTGGTGAAGCCGATGAGGCCGGCGGGGTAGGCGAGGATTGAGGCGGCGGCGAAGACGAAGAGCCGGCGTTGGTGGTCGGCGGCGGGGTCGGTGGGTGGCTTCGTGTTCTTCCGGGGGGGCCAGACGACGAGCCAGACGTAGGCGGGGATGACGACGCCGTAGGCGGTGAGGAAGGCACGGTAGATGAGTTCGGGGACGGGGAGGATGTACTCAGCCTCGCGGTGGGTGAGGGCGGCGATCAGGCCGGCGACGAGCCCGACGGCGACGAGCGTGACGACGATCGGCTGCGTGGCGCGCTGGATCGGCGGGGCGGGGGCGTCGGGGATCGGTCGGCGGAGCTCGCGGAGGTGCAGGGCGACGGTGAGCGAGCCCTGCAAGGCGATGAACAAGGCGAGCAGCGAGAGCTGCAGCGGGGCGGCGAGTTGGATGTCCTCGGTGTAGACGCCCTCGAGGATCGTTGGGCCGTAGAGCGCGGCGAAGCCGATCATCGACGCGAACACGACGCCGAAGCCCACGGCGAACGCGACCCGCCCGCCGCCCGGCGAGGTCGACGCCCGAGCCCGCAGGAACGTCGCGTCCAGGTACGGGCAGAGCAGGAAGCCCAGCAGGTTGGGCGCCGCGAAGAACAGCAGGTCCAACTCGGTCAGCCGCGGCTTGAACGGTGGGGCGTCCGGGTCGAGCGTCGGCAGGAACGCCGCCGCGATCCCCCACGACACGACCGCCACCAGCGCCGCCGCCACCATCACCGCCCGCCACCCGCCGCGCAGCACCACGGCGCACATCCCCGCCATCAGCGCCGCACCCATCAGCAGCCCCCCGCCGTTGCCGAAGCCGGGCCCGGTCACCAGCACCCCCTCGATCAGCCACGGCAGGGCAAACGCGTGGAACGCGATCGTCCACCACGAGAACCACCGCACCGCCTGCCGATGCTCGGTCGCCAGCCGCACGGCCGACGCCGCGTCGCGCAAGACGAACCCCATCGCCGCGGCCCCCACGACGTTGGGGAGGGCGAAGACCCAGAACCCCGCCCAGCCATAGTCGCGGAGCAGCAGCGCCGGCAGGAACATCCCGATCACCCACGTCCACGAGCAGCCGAGGTACAGCGCCCACGGCAGTGGGTGGCGCGGCGGGGCGGTCGCGGTTGTCGAGGTGTCGGCGTCGGTGGGCCCGTCAGGCATGAAGCGGGAGATCGTACCCGCCGGACCCGCTAGACTCTCGCCGCTTCGCGGGGCCACTGCGCCGCTGCCCCTCGCTCCACTCAAGCGCCCGTCCCTGCTCACCGCCCGCGTCCTCCGCCGATGGACCTCCTGCTCAGCCCCCCGATCCTGTTCTTCTTCCTCGGCGTGCTTGCCACGATGGTCAAGAGCGACCTCGAGGTGCCCAAGCCGGTTGCCCGGTTGCTGTCGCTCTACCTGCTGATGGCGATCGGCCTGTACGGCGGCTACAAGCTCTCGGCCAGTGGGCTCACCGGCGAGGCCTTGGCCGTGATGGGCATCGCGATCCTCGCCTCGGCGCTCATGCCGCTGGGGACGTACGCCGTGCTGCGGCTGCGGCTGAGCAACGACGACGCCGCCGCGATCGCCGCGGCCTTCGGGTCCATCTCAGCCGTCACCTTCATCACCGCCGTCGCCTTCCTTCAGGAGGCCGACATCCCGTACTCGGGCTACCTCGTCGCGTCGATGGCGCTGATGGAGTCGCCGGCGATCATCAGCGGCGTGCTCCTCGCCAGGCTCGCCGTCAGCGGCTCCGCCAAGGGTGAGGAACGGTCCGGCATCGCCGGCTTGGACTGGCGCGAGCTCGGCCGCGAGTCGATGCTCAACGGCGCCGTCATCGTTCTCGTCGGGTCGATGGTGATCGGCTACGCCACCGGGGAGAAGGGGTGGGCGGCCGTCGAGCCCTTGATGTACGACCCGTTCAAGGGCGTGCTCTGCCTGTTCCTGCTCGACATGGGGCTGATCGCGGCCAAGCGCCTGGGCGACCTGCGACGGGCGGGGGTGTTCCTGATCTCCTTCGGTATCGTCGGCGCGGTGGTGCAGGGGCTCATCGGCGTCGGCGTCGGGTGGCTGCTGGGGCTGAGCCACGGCGACACGCTGCTGCTGGCGATCCTCTTCGGCTCGGCGTCCTACATCGCCGTGCCCGCCGCCCTCCGCCTCGCGCTGCCCGCCGCGAACCCGTCGCTGTACATCCCGCTGGCGCTGGCGATCACCTTCCCATTCAACATCATCGTCGGCATCCCCATGTATCACGCGATTATCCGCGCGATCTCCGCGACGCCGCCCACGTAAGGTTCCTAGAGCACCCCGCCATCGAGTCCTGCCATGCGAGACGTCAAGCGCATCGAGATCGTCATCGACAAGCCGCACGAGCCGGCCGTGCTCGATGTCCTGCGTGACCTCGGCCTGCCGGGCGTGACCGTGATGGACGTCGCCACGGGTTACGGCGACCGCGGCGCCCGCGACGGCGGCGAGCTCTCCGACGCGATGAGCAACCGCTACCTGCTGACGACCTGCACGGCCGACCAGCTCCCCGCGCTGACCGAAGCGATCGAGCCGCTGCTGCACAAGTACGGCGGTCTCTGCCTGATCAGCGACGCGCAGCTGATCCGCAACGCGTGAAAACCGCCGCCCAGCCGAAGCCGGACGGCGGTTACTTCATGCACAACTTGTCCTCGTGGGCTCAGGCCGACGCGTTGCCACGTCGCCGCAACATGCCGTAAAGCCCGCACGCCACGAGAGCGAGCGTCGACGGCTCGGGGTTGGCCACGAACGGGCTGTCGAACAGGGCCTGGGCAACCGCCTCGCCGGCGAGCTGGCCGTCGATGCTGTCGTAGTTCCAGTGGATGCCGAGGTAGACGCGGCTGTCGCTGTTCTCGAGCGCGGCCTCTGAGAAGGTGAACGTGCGGAGCGCGTCCTCGAGGTCCTCCAGGCCGTAGGCGGCGAGCAGGTCGGCGTTCTCGTCGAGGAGCAGGTGCTCGAGCTCGGCCGAACTGAGGGTGAACTCGAGGTCCTCGCCGTACCACAGCTCGAGCACCTCGAAGAGCGCCCCGCCGAAGGTGGCGTGGCCGGAGACGTAGGTCGGGAACGGCGGGGTGAAGCCGGTGAGCTCCTCGCCGTCGGGCGCGCCCAGCGGGGTCCAGTCGGCAACGCCCTCCGTCAGGTCGTTGCCGTCGAGGTCGCCGTCGCGGATGCCCGAGACCGGCCGCCAGAGGTCGTGCTCGAACTTGCTGTTCCAGGCGACGATGCCGGCGTCGGCCATCGCGACGCTGGCCATCGCGAACAGTTCGGCGTTCTCCTCGAAGGTATTGCCCTGCTGGGTGGCGACCGCCTGGATAGCCTTGTTGAACAGGGCGATCGGCGTGCCTAGGCCCTCGCGGTCGTACGCCCAGAACAGGCCAATCTCGGTCTGCTCGTCCGTGCGCGTGGTGCTATCGATGGCGCCAAGTTCTTTGACTTCGTTGTAAGCGTCGGCGTGTTCCTGGCTGGAGAGCGCGGGCGGGGCGGGCGGCAGGTACGGACTGACCCCGCCCGAAGCAAAGGTCTGCACGCTGCCCCACGCGGGGCCCCAGGCCTCCTGGTCCGGGTTGACGGGGTCGGGCTCCCAGCCGCCGATCTCGCCGGTGGGGACGTACTGCACGAAGCTGTCGTAGCCGTCGTTGGCCCGGTTGGCGATGATCGATCGGGCCACGCGATTGCCTAGGTCGATCGCGGCCTTGTCCTTGACGCCGCCCAGGCTGGCCTTGCGATAGGCGTTTAGCTCGGCCTGCTGCGTCTCGCCGAAGATCGAGCTGAGCACCTTGTACGACGCCTGCGCCGCCGCGACCTCGGCCGAGGCCTTGCGCATCTTCTTCTTGTCGTCGCCGAGCTTGCCGTAGTCGTAGAACGTGTCGTCGCCGTTGAGCAGGGCGACGGTGTCGAACATCGCGAGGTTCATCATCGCCATCGATCGCGTGGCGACGCCGGGGTTCTCGAGCGACCCGCTGTCGGCGAGCAGCTCGTTGACGTAGCCGTTCCATTCGAGGACAACATCGGTCGACGAGCCAGATTTCTTACGGCCCTCCTTCGAGGACCCGGCGATGGCAAGCGGGGCCGCCACAACAGCCGCGGCGGACAAGGACACGAACAGGCATTGATGGGTGAGGTGCTTCATTGGATCTCCTTCTCTGTGAAGCGGAACAACACGGAACCAAACCCCTCAAAAAACCAGGCCGCACCACACATGCGGACCGGAGAAGACGGATTGATGAAGCGGGACTCGCCGCGTATCGATCGCGCGAGCCACGCCATGAGAAAGCCGTGCGATGGATTGGGCGTGCCCCGGGCACCGCACGGCAGTAAGAAGCAACAATCAGGCCGGCGGGTCGATAGGGGGAGTCGGGTTGTAGGCGAGACGAGGCGCCGAAGCACTCGGCTCGCGTGCTGTGGCCGGGGCATGTCGGAGCCGCACGAGGCGTCGTCGCTGCCGGGCTCAGTCGGGCGTGAAGCTGCCTCCTACGTCAGCCAGGTCGGGGTACTGAAGTCCTCCTTGCGAAGCGCAATGTAACAACAGCTGCGACGAAAATCCACACTTGGGCGACGACAAACTCATGCACGCCGCTGGACTGCACCTACCAACTTCGGCCGTGTAGGTCTCAAATTGGCGTGCTTCCTGACAGAAGCGCCTTTAAGATCGAGCCACACGATTGGGAGACTGCACACATGAATAGAACGCACGCCATGATCGGAGTTGCCTTGCTCACCGCGACGGTTTTCGTCTTGGCGGGTGGCGCGAAGTCAGAAGAAGTTGACAGCGACCCCGCCGTGCCCTGGGCGATCAAAGCGTTGACGCCTGTTGGTCACACCCTTGATGTGAAAGCAGTCTCCGCAGACGGCAAGATGCTCGACGTCAAAGCCATCCCGGCGCACGCTCACGTGCTGGACGTCAAGGCGATCGACCCAGGCGGGGAGTTGATCCCGATCAAACTGCTGCCGTCGGACCGAGCCGATGGGGATTACTCGGTCCGGGCAATCCCGGCCGGCGGCGACCCTTTGAGCATCGTGGCCCGCGGGCCGGACGGTCAGACGTATCCGGTCCAAGGCTTGGGCGGAGACGGCGTTGTCGTTGACATCAAGGCTGTCGAACCTGATGGCTCACGGTTGGCGATCAAGGCCATCTCTCCCCAAGGGCTTGTCTTTGCCGTGAAAGGCTTGGACTTCTCGGATGAAACCGACGTCGCCGATCCGTCCATCGAGGTCAACGGCGTCGAATACATCGGACACGTCAAAGCTTTGCCGGACCTGTCGATTGAGCCTTAGCTCCACCGCATCGAACCCATCGGGCCTGCCGCCGCATCCCAGGCGCAGGGGCACTAAAGAGACAGGCCTTCATCAACGCAACGAGGGCGGGAATCGACGCGGCGGACAAATCGACTGGCTTGGCCTTGTTCGCGAGGCGTGGCTTAGGCTTGCTGGCTACTCAACGATGAAGGTGTCGGGCTTCGCCGCTTGCTCCTTCAACCTGTTGTTCAGGTCTTCGTACATCTGCAAACGAGCCCTCTGGTACGCCCCGGCTTGCAAGAACCGGTTCGGGACGTTGCCCTCGTTCCACGCGTTCCAGAGCGCCGCGAGCTCGGCACGCAGCTCCGGCCGCTCGTCGATCAGGTTGGTCGTCTCGTACGGGTCGTTGACCATGTCGTAGAGCTCGGGCTCGCTGTCGTCTCGCTCTTTGAGGAACGGCCTGGGCATGAGCAGCTTGGCCTCGGGCGTGCGGACCATCCAGTTCGAGTTGTTCTGCGTGCGGAGGAAGATGGCTTCGTGGGGTGGGCCGGTCTTGTCGCCGGTGAGGTAGGGGATGAGGTTGACGCCGTCGAGCGGCGGGCCGGAGGCGTCGCCGTCGCCGAGCGCGACCATGGTGGCGGTGATGTCGAGCGCGGAGATCGGGAACTGGTAGGTCGTCCCGCCGGGGAGCCCCTTGGGCCAGTGCACGATGAAGGGGACGTTGGTCCCGCCCTCGAGCGTGCTGCCCTTGCCGCCGCGATAAGGCGAGTTGTCGGCGTAGGTCTCGCTCTCGTAGCCGGGCTTGCCCTGCACCCCGCCGTTGTCGGAGAAGAAGAAGATCACGGTGTTGTCGAGCTTGCCGGAGGCTTCGAGGGCATCGACGACCATGCCGATGCCTCGGTCCATCTCGTCGATCATCGCGGCGTAGACGCGGCGCCGGTTGTCCTCGATGTGCGTGTACTTGGCGATGGTTTCCTTGGGCGCCTGCAGCGGCCCGTGTGGCGCGTTGTAGGCGAGGTAGAGGACGAAGGGCTCGTCGCTCTCTTCCACGAACTTGGCGGCGTCTCGGCTGAGCGCGGTCGTGAGATACTCGTCGAACTCGGCGGCCTTCTCGTTGCGCATCAACGGCCAGTAGGTCGTTTCGTTGGCGCTGTAGTGCGGCTTGCCCTTGTTCTTGCCGCTCTGCTGGATGAGCGGGTGGATGTAGGTGACCGTGTCGGGGAAGTAATCGTGTCCGCCGGAGAGGAAGCCGTAGAAGTAGTCGAAGCCGCGGTTGTTGGGGTGGAAGGGGTAAGACGCGCCGAGGTGCCACTTGCCGATGACGCCCGTTCGGTAGCCCGCGGGCTTCATGCGGGTGGCGAAGGTCTTTTGGTCGAGCGGCAGGCCTTGGTGGATGTCGAAGGGCGAGCTGGTGAAGTTGACCTCGACGCCGAAGCGCTGCTGGTATCGTCCGGTGACGAACCCGGCGCGGGAGGGGCCGCAATATGCGTGCGTGACGTAGCCGTTCTCGAAGACGATGCCGTTGGCGGCCAAGGCGTCGAGCCGTGGGGTGAAGATCTCTTCGGACCCATTAAACCCGACGTCGTTGTAGCCCAGGTCGTCGGCCAGGATGATCAGGAAGTTTGGCCGATCGTCCGCCGTTGAGTGGCCGACCGCGATCGCGACGAGTGAGAGGGCGAGGCAGAGGCACAGCGCGTGGCGCAGCATGAAGACTCCTTGAAGAAAAGTGCGCGGAGCGAAGCCTTCGCTCGGAAGAAACGGAAGTGGAGCCGGGGGGAATCGAACCCCCGTGTCGTGACAGTCTGCGAACGGCCTCTACGCGTGTAGTCGGTCATTTAATCTCGACCCGTTGGCGGCGATCGACAGCCTCCGCGGGGTCCAGCCAGAGAAAGATTTAACCCGCACGCGCTATGGCGTCACGCTTGGGCGATCTCGCTAATCGTTCATCCCCCGCCAGCCACGAGCGAGCTGACGAGGGACGCGCTGCACAAATTAGGCAGCGAGGCGCATCGGCGAATCAAAGCCGATGCGACCAGCGACATTGTCGTTGGCATTTGTGGGTTTTGCATCCGGTTTAACGAGGCCTGGATGCACCTCGACGCGCCACCGAACACAGTCACCTGTCCGGTCGATACCAGTCGGCCCCGATGTCAAAGAGCCCGCGGTTGGCCTCGGCCGGTCGCGGTCCAGCCCCGGATTGTACGCGACATCGGCCGATCGGGCGAGGCGATTTACGCCGCGATCAGCGGGGTGTTCAGGAAGAACGACTTGACCCCGTCCAGGATGTTGGCCGTGGCGACCGAGGCCAGGATCAGCCCCATGACGCGGCTGACGATGCTGGCCCCGGCGTGGCCGATGATCTTGAGGATGTAGCTGCCGGCCAGCATGAACACGCAGGTCAGCCCGACGACGCCGAGCATCACGATCGTCACCTGGACCTGATGCCAGAAGGTGACCGAGGTGTTCTCGGTCCGCAGCACGGCCCCCATGATGGCCCCGGGGCTGGCGATCGAGGGCACGGCCAGCGGGAAGATCGCCGAGTCGGTCGACCGCTCGATCGCCCGGATCTCCTCCTCGGGCTTGCTCTCGCCGAAGATCATCGACAGGGCGAACAGGAACAGGACGACCCCGCCGGCGATCTGGAACGCCGAGAGCGGGATGTTCAGGGCGGTGAGGATCAGCTGGCCGAGGACGACGAAGAACAGCAGGATCCCCGCCGCGGCCGCCGCCCCCATCAGGGCGATCCGCCGCCGCATAATCGCGTCCTGCCGCTCGGCGATGGCGATATAGACCGGCACCGTCCCGATTGGGTCGATGACCGCGAAGAAGAAGATGAAGGTGGCGACGACGTCGATCATCCGGCGGCAGGGTAATCGACCGCCGCCGGGCCGTGGGCTCAGTTCGCGTAAGTGGCTAATTGAGACGCCGCCGCTTCGTGGAGCTGGTCACGCGGGATGAACTTGAGGCAGGCGAAGTTGAT